>JBLIJA010000069.1:0-9747 GCA_047635115.1 Porticoccus sp.
TCTAGCGCTGGGACATGGAGGGTAATGAAATCCGACACTGCCAACAGGCTTTGTAGATTGTCCATCTTCTTCACACTACTGGACAATCGCCAAGCTGCTTCTACGGAGATAGCAGGGTCGTAGCCAGTAACCTTCATACCGAGCTCTAGCGCCATATTGGCCACCAATGAGCCTATCGCGCCAAGACCAACTACCCCCAGCGTCTTACCCGCAACTTCACATCCAGCAAACTGTTTTTTCTGTTTCTCCAACAGTTTGGACATTTCAGATCCATCCTTTATCTCAAACAGACCCTGAACGTAGTTCATCCCACCAAATATATCCCTTGAAGAGAGAAATAAAGCAGATGCAATCAACTCTTTTACCGCATTAGCATTGGCTCCCGGTGTATTAAAAACCACGATACCTTTCTGGGTGTATTCATCGATCGGAATATTATTTGTCCCCGCTCCAGCCCGTGCAATGGCCTTAACACTACGAGGGATGTCCTCACCATGCAGTTTTTGACTACGCAATAAAAAAGCATCCGGTTCAACAAACTCACTGGCAATTTCATACTGTTCGTGAGGGAAACAGTCCAATCCCTTGGAAGATATTTGGTTGTAAGTACGAACTTTATACATGGTTTTTCTCATTCTAATTCGGTAGCGATTTATCCTGACGTCTAATTGGATATCTAACCAGAGACTTGTTCATAGCCCCATTCAATCCAAGGTATCAGTGCCTCTATATCTGCAGCTTCAACCGTGGCGCCACCCCAGATACGTAAACCTGCAGGGGCATCCCGATAGGCGCCTATATCAAAAGCAACACCTTCATTATCCAGCAACTTAACTACCTGCTTCACCTTATCCGCATCCAAGTCCAGAGTCAGACAAATACTGGTGCTAGATAGTGTTTCAGGGTCTTCCGCCAGGAAGTGGATCCAGTCGCGCTCAGCAACAAATTGTTTCACTACTTCCAAATTGACCTCAGACTTTGCAATCACGGCATCCACACCGCCCAAAGATTCCACCCACTTAAGTGCATCCAAATAGTCTGCGACACATAGCATTGAAGGCGTATTGATAGTGGCACCTTTAAAGATTCCCTCTATCAATTTACCGCCTTTCGTTAGACGAAAAATTTTCGGGAGCGGCCAAGGTGGCGTATAGCTTTCCAGCCGCTCAACCGCACGAGGACTCAAAATTAGCATGCCGTGAGCACCTTCACCACCCAATACTTTCTGCCAACTAAATGTCACCACGTCCAGTTTTTCCCAAGGCATGTCCATGGCGAAGACGGCAGAAGTGGCATCACAAATGGTCAGCCCCTGGCGATCATCGCTGATCCAATCACCGTTGGGAACCTTCACACCAGAGGTGGTGCCATTCCAGGTAAAAACGATATCGTGATCGGCGCTAGCCTGGTTCAGGTCTGGCAACTTGCCATAATCTGCCCCGTAATCATTGATCTCATCGAGCTTCAGTTGCTTGATAATATCGGACAACCAACCCTGACCAAAAGATTCCCAAGAAAATATATCAACGGGCCGGGGACCCAGAAGAGACCATAACGCCATTTCCACAGCACCCGTATCTGAAGCAGGCACAACGCCCACACGGTAGCCTTCGGGTAAATCCAATAACGCAGCTGTTTCTACACAAACTCGCTCCAAAGCAACCTTGCCAATAGCAGCACGGTGGGAGCGACCCAGCGTGGAAAGATCAAGCGCGGAAACGTCATAACCGGGACGTTTGCTACAGGGCCCTGAAGAAAAATTAGGATTAGCCGGCTTTAGTGTCGGTTTCATAGTTTATTGCCTGGGTGGTATCTCAAGAAGCGCGCAATTTTAATCGCGATTGGCAGAAGAGCAAAGCAGTTAGATCGGATATCAGTACTTTTTCGGTGATTATCAAGTTCTTTCGGTAGAAGGAAGGCATTAAAAGGCACAAGAGCTAATTCTCCTGCACCAGAGCGAGTTAGCTACTGCGCTGCCACGCGTTCCTTTTCAACCAAAAAATCAGCGACCTTTAACATGCGGTCATTACCGCCTGCCACACGGCCAGAGACGCGGTATTTTCCGTTGATAATTATTTCCGGGGTACCCTGAGTGCGATACCGCTCCTGTTTTTTCATAGCAAGATCAACAGCCATTTCAATGCCCTTGGAATTAAACACTTTAGTGAAATGCTCTAGAGACACGCCATTTTCAACAAAAATCTTGGCGATATCCCCTTCGTTCTCCAGCTTTCGTTTTTTCAAGTTCATCGCTTCAAAAATAGCGGCATGTAGCTTATCAATTACCTTCAGCGCTCTAGCCGTATAATAAGCCTTGGCATGAAGCCTCATTGTTTCATGCCAGACTGCTGGCAACCGCTGGAAACCCACATCATCAGCCAACCCTCTCGACCAAGAATTAACCATTGGCTCAAATGAGTAGCAGTGGCTACAACCGTACCAAAATACTTCCACTACTTGGATTTTGGAGGGATCACTGGTAGAAACGACATCGGGTAGCAGCTCATAATGAGTGCCTTCTTTGTAGGTCTCCGCAGTATCTGCCTGACAGGCCACTAGAGGTGACAGCACAATTCCAAGTAGCAGGTTTGACAATAATCTACGCATCAATCTATTCCTTTGGGTTTAATCTGGTCCGCTCTAAAATTTGGTCTGCTTTAGACAGACCCCCAACGATCTCAACGGTTCCCTGAAGTTCAAACATAAAAAAAACGGCAAAAGCCGCTTTTTTTAACGTCCGAAATCACTTCAGACCGGCGATATAGTTAGCAACTGCATCAATTTCCACATCACTCATTTGAGCGGCAACACCACGCATCACCCGAGAATCGCCATCATTGTTCCTAGCAGCAGGGTTTTCAGAATCGTGTGCACCCGTTCGAAATGCGCGCAATTGCTTAGCTGTATATTGGGCAAACTGACCACCAAGAGCAGGGTAACCTGCCGGAGCATTGCCTTGTCCAGATGGAGAATGGCAGCCAGTACAGGCAGGGACACCCGTTTCCATATTCCCACCACGGAAGAGTCGCTCACCCCTCTCAAGATTTTCTTCTTTAGCACCAGACATCTGAATGGTTTTGGATGCAAAGTAAGCAGACATATCTACTAAATCTTGATCAGAAAATGTATCTAGCATTCCTGTCATCTGTACCACAGAACGACTACCGGATTTAATATCTTGAAGTTGCTTAGTGAGGTATTTTTCACCTTGCCCTGCCAACTTTGGAAAATTGGCTACCGCACTATTGCCGTCAGCCCCGTGACAACCAGCGCACATGGCCGTTTTACCTTGCCCCGCTACCGCATCACCGCCCGCAAAGGCAAAAGAAGATGCCAGGGTAAAAGCCAGCATGGCAGCAAACCTTAGAATCATTTTTTTCATTAGTTAATCCGCTCTCTGCATTCCGCTACAATATAGGAAAAATCGTATTGCCTTCTAAAAATCCGTGGCATTATATACTAACTTCCCCCTGATCTTAATAGGCGAAATCAGGTTACCAGATAAGGTCTACTATGTCCGATGACATCTCCTTTAATCAGGTCAGGTACCTACTCAGTGCACCGACCATCAAACAGTGCCCGGATGACGTAGGAAAAGAAGTGGCATTTGCCGGTCGATCAAATGCCGGAAAATCAAGCGCCATTAATACACTGACCAACAATTCCAAGCTGGCTAGAACCAGTAAAACACCTGGCCGCACTCAACTTCTTAATTTCTTTTCTCTCACAGAAGACCTACGACTGGTCGACCTTCCTGGCTATGGCTTTGCCAAAGTCCCCAAGGCCATGAAGAAGGAGTGGGATAAAAACCTTGCCTGCTATTTACAAGAACGGCAGTCCCTTAGTGGCTTGATAATGCTGATGGATATTCGTCACCCCTTGCAGGAATACGATTGGCAGATGATTCGATGGGCCTCCAAAGCGGGAATGCCCATTCACTTATTGCTGACCAAGGCCGACAAGCTAAAAAACGGCCCCGCCAAAGGTGTATTGCTCGATGTTCAGCGTCAACTGGCCGGTGAAGGACTCACTGATAATATTTCGATACAGACATTCTCTTCCCTTAAAAAAGTCGGACTGAAAGAGCTGAGACAAGCACTAAACACCTGGCTCACAACAGACATTTAAAAGTCCGCTTCTAACTGGACGCCATCGAATAATACGAAAACTGTCGACAGAAACATGTTTCTAATCTAGGGGAAGAAGCCCTAACTGAAAGTATTAGGCCCTACTTTGCTGTTATTTGGGGAGAAATAGCCACATCGCTTTTGTAACGTTATTCCACGTTCCTTAAAGAAAGTTTCGTCAACTCGAAAAAAATTATGTTTTTTTATTTTATCGCCTGGTGAAACAAAAAACCCTAACTTTCGGAGGGTTAGGGCTTACTTTGCTGTTGCTTGGGGAAATATCAAGCTTTGCGTTTAATTTAGGGAGAAGATATCAACGTCGCTTGTGGAAGGTTAGGCCGCACTATTTACAAAAAGTTCCCGTACGTCGAAAAAAAATTTATCCCCTGAAAGGACAAAAAAAACCCTAACGAGTATGAGTGTTAGGGCTTGCTTTGCTGTCGCCTGGGGATTCTCAAGCGTTGCATCTAGTTTGGAGAGAACACAGCAATATTGCTGCTAAAGATTAGGCACTGCGACTTGCGTAAAGTTCCGATACTTCATAAAAATGATTTAACAATTTTCTATTTTAACCACCAAAAAATCTGCATATAGTTATTTTTTATAGGATTATATTTTTATATAACCTGCCGACTTCATTCCTGAGAATCTCTGAAACAGCCCAATAGCTAGTGCGCTTCATCCCAGTTATCCCCAACACCGATGTCCACCACTAGTGGTACATCAAGCCTTGCTGCTTCCGTCATACAATCCTTAAGTCCGCCCATTACGGTATCCAGTTCGGCTTCCGGCACGTCCAGCACCAACTCATCATGAACCTGCATAATAACCTGGGCTTTCAGCTCAGACTCTGCCAGCCAGTGATCAACCTCTATCATGGCTAACTTTATGATGTCTGCGGCCGTACCTTGCATAGGTGCATTAATAGCTGTACGTTCGGCGGCTTGGCGTCGCATTCCATTGCTCGATCTTATTTCTGGAATATAAAGTCGCCGGCCATACAACGTCTCTACAAAACCCGACTCTGCAGCATTACTGCGAATATTATCCATGTAGGCCTTCACGCCGGGATAACGATCAAAATAAAGATCTATATATTCCTGAGCCTCCTTTCGTCCAAGATGAAGCTGGCGAGCTAGTCCAAATGCTGACATACCATACATCAGCCCGAAGTTAATAGCCTTGGCGCTGCGCCGCTGATCTATTGAAACCTCTTCCAGTGATACACCAAAAACCTCAGAAGCAGTTGCCTGATGCACATCTAGACCTTGTGAGAAAGCCTCTGTTAGGCCTTTATCCTGAGACAGGTGGGCCATAATTCGCAATTCTATCTGCGAATAATCTGCCGCCACGATTTTGCTGCCTTTAGACGCGATAAACGCCTGACGAATGCGACGCCCTTCTGCAGTTCGTACCGGTATGTTTTGTAAATTTGGATCTGATGAAGACAAGCGCCCCGTGGCAGTAACTGCTTGATGGTAAGAGGTATGAACTCTACCCGTGGCAGGATTTACCATCCCCGGTAGTTTGTCTGTGTAAGTAGATTTCAGCTTGGACAGGCTGCGATGCTCAAGCAATATTTTTGGCAATGGATAGTCCAGCGCCAATTCCTGTAAAACCTCTTCCTTAGTGGAAGGTGCCCCTTTTACCGTTTTTTTTAATACCGGAATATTCAACTTCTCAAAGAGAATCTGTCCCAATTGCTTAGGTGATGCCAGATTAAACTCAACCCCCGCGAGGTCATAGGCTTGCTGTTCCAGCTCACCAAGCCGCGTCCCAAGCTCAAGGCTTTGCTTATAAAGTAAGTCTGTGCTTACTATCGCTCCCGTTCTTTCTATCTTTGAGAGCACCGGTACCAAGGGAACTTCTATGCTATTGAATACCCACTTCAGACCCTTGCTTTCCTGTAATTTCGGCCAGAGTACTTGGTGTAGCCTCAGAGTGATGTCCGCATCTTCCGCAGCATAGGGTGCCGCGTCCTCAATGGCTATTTGATTAAATGTTAGCCGCCCCGCGCCCTTTCCCGCTATATCTTCGAAATGAATCGTTTTTTCACCCAGATATTTGAGCGCTAAGGTGTCCATGTCATGTCGGCTGCCAACGGAGTCCACAACATAGGATTCCAGCATGGTGTCGAAGCGAATCCCTCGCAACATAATGCCGTGATTGGCCAATACACTCATATCGTACTTCAGATTCTGTCCGAGCTTCTCCACAGTAGAATCTTCCAGCAACGGCTTCAGTTTTGCCAAAACGTCATCACGATTAAGTTGTTCAGGGGCACCCAAATAGTCATGAGCAAGCGGTACGTAGGCCGCCTCATGGGGTGATACCGCAAAAGATACGCCCACTATCCTTGCCTGCATGTAATCTACACTGGTGGTTTCGGTATCAAAGGCAAAGAAATCGGCTTGTTTCAGTTTTTCCAACCACCGCTCCAACTCTGCTTCAGTGAGGATCACTTGATAGTCTTTTTCTACCTGCTCAGGGACAACTGAAACCGGCACCTTACTACCCGCCCCCAACAACTCCTCCGTCCAAGATTTAAGTTCCAGTTTGCGAAACCAGCTAAGAAGTATGTTGTTGTCCGGCTCCCTGTTAACGAGACTATCCGCTCCTTGATCAAGCGCCACATCGGTTTTAATCGTCGCAAGTAAGTAGGAAAGATCTGCCTGTTCTCGGTATTCTGCGAGCTTTTCAGGCATTTTTTTTGCGCCCCGAAACGCTAAGTCTCGCACCTTTTCTAAATCGGAATAAAGGGGCTCAAGTCCACCGATACCTTGCAGCATAGCTAGAGCAGTCTTCTCTCCCACCCCCGGAACACCGGGGATGTTGTCTGACTTGTCACCAATTAATGCTAGGTAGTCGATAATCAGTTCTGGTGGCACTCCAAATTTATCGATCACGCCCTGTCGGTCCAGAATGGTCTCCGTCATGGTGTTGACTAGACTGACATGCTCGCCAACCAACTGAGCCATGTCCTTATCTCCCGTAGATATCACCACATCTCGCTGTTTGGCGGCAGACTCCAGTGCCAAAGTCCCAATAACGTCATCGGCCTCTACACCGGTCACCATCAACAGGGGCAAACCCATGGCTCGGATTATTTCGTGAATAGGTTCTATTTGCTGACGTAATTCATCTGGCATCGGTGGCCGGTGGGACTTGTACTCAGCGTACAACTCGTCACGAAAGGTCTTACCTTTGGCATCAAACACCACGACTACAGGGCTATTCGGGTAGTCTTTTACCATTCTGCGCATCATCGCTATAACACCCTTTATAGCACCGGTAGGCAAACCCGTGGAGGTGATGAGTGGCGGCAGCGCATGAAAGGCCCTATATAGATAAGAAGACCCATCTACCAATACCAATGGTGTATTATTTGTCATCTATAGCAGCCTAAAAAGAACAGATTCTGAGGGGACCAAGCATAGCGCAATTTGTTTCATTTGAGCCAACAAGGAGGTACTCTTTACTCAGAAATACTGATGGTGAATCAAGCATGTTCTCTTTTCAAACAACGGATACAAACAACCTACAGATATTTTTAAGTCAGTACGCGCTAGGCGATGCCGCCCGCATTGACACCACCTACACTGCTCGTACTCACCACACCTGTCGGTTTCGATTAATTAGTCCTGGATCAACAACGCCTAGTCCCTTTTTGCTTGTTGCCGTAGAACCCGCTGCCGAAGAGCGATTACTATTTTGCTCGTCCCTCATTGAGTATCTTCATCGTCAAGGGCTGCCCGTCACATCGTGCCTACACAACAAGAAAAATTCCTATATATCCTTATTTGGTGACTCCCCGGCGCTTCTTTTTAAACTTCCCGACGGCCAACCACCCAGTCCTAGAAAAATTACCAGTTGTCAGGAAATTGGTGCTTTTTTGGGAAAAATGCATGCTAAATCTGCCTGTTTTTCAAAAACCTACGGAAATCCTCGCAGCCTAGTATGGCTTAATTTGGCGGCAGAAGAATTGCTACCTCAGCTTTCAACTGGTGATGCTGCGCTTTTAAGTGAGCAGCTCGCCCGCTTCAAACATACTACTGAAAGAGATCCTGATTTACCTAGTGGACCTTTGGTTGGCAGCCTTTTTAAAGACCAGCTGTTCTTCAAGAAAGATTCTTTGCAGGCAGTCACGGGGTTTTATTTTTGCTGTACCGACTGGTTGCTTTTAGATGTGGCCCAAGCAGTTAACGAGTGGTGCTGTGATGAACAGGGTGAACTCGACCAACAGCTCACCAAAGCGCTACTTTGTGCCTACCAAGCGGATAGGCCTTTTACTCCCTGTGAAAACCAATACTGGCAGGATATGCTTTGCTTTTCGGCCACACGTTTTTGGGTATCTCGTCTGTTAGCATCATTAATAACAGACCCAGTATATTCTCCTTCAGGGAAACATGCCCCGGAGGAATATAAACAAAAACTACGCCGACGAATTACAGGCTACTGCCCTCTACCCAGCTAACCTTTACTTCCTCCCTAGGCATTCCGTAAACGTTTCTGTAAATCGACTAAAAAACTGCAGATAGCTATCCTTCGTTAAGGACACATCTCTTCCCATCAAGTCTAGTTCTGCCAGATTAGCCTCTAGCTTTGAGGCCAACTGCATAGATGACTTATTATTTAACTGTGGCTCACTGAAGATACACGTTACTTCGTCACCCATTGCGATTATCTCACCATAATGTCTGGCACCCTGAGCAACCCCACCGGCCAACTGTATTGTAGCCAGTTGGTTTAACCCGTAATAATCAACAAAGTGCCCATACCCATCATGGCTCACCGCAAACCCATTTCCTTTAACCAGCCCAAGGCGTTCTTTGTTAACGAAATCAATCTCATTAATTTTTCTAATGAATTCATAAGTATTTTTCTCAAAAAATCGACTTTTTTCTGGGTATTTCCCTATCAATGTCGCTGCAATCGCCTCTACTGCAATTAAACTATTTTTTGGGTTGAGCCAGAGATGAGGATCTCTGGTATGTGCTTTATGCCTACCCTCATGCTCATCCTCATTGATTGACTCCTCTGGCCACTGAAGAGAAGCCAAACCAGTTAACTGTAGCTGTTTATCTACGGGTACTGACGTTAGCGATTTTACCAATACACCCTCTAGCTCAGGCCCCACCCAAACAATCAAGCCGGCATTTCTGACTTTTTTGATGTCCGAAAACTTTAAGGTATAGTCGTGGGGAGACATATTTGCTGCAAGCAATACATCGACAGCAAGCTCGTCACCAACGACGGCCTTTATCAGCATGGCAACGGGTTTGATCGATGCCAGTACAACAGGCTGTGATGATGCCGAGGCTGGTAACGTGACAAAGACCATCGCCATAAAAAATGCACTACATAATTTATACACTATGAACCAACCTCTAGACATTAGGCTATATTATAATATTTATTAAAACTGCAACTATATACCAAATAGCCAGATTGAAACCCTAGTTTTTTACCAAAAAAACCAGTAAAACCAGTAAAACTGACCAAGACCGCCAATATTTTTGCGAACCACCAAAATTGCTATAGAATAACATTATATTTTGCAAGAGGCCTCTTACATGCTGACAAACTCCCGTGTCGCCTATCACTCTCATGACCACAAACG
>JBLIJA010000070.1:0-9360 GCA_047635115.1 Porticoccus sp.
TACTGTCTGAACCGAGAGGATTGAAACCTTTTTTAACGATATCACTGGCGGCAGTGATGAGTTGCCGGATAACTGAGCGCTCCAGAACAATCTGGGCGTAAGCGCCAATGTTTGCCGAACTGGGGGTATTATTCGCCAACTCGACAAGGTAGGCCGCACCGCCAACTTGTTCTAAATCTTTATTATTTTGAAGAGCCTCAGAAAGGGTAATAACGTCCAGCGGCTTGCTGTCGCCTGAAAGAGATCGCATGGTCTGAAAGATCAACTGGTGATCTTGAGCGAAAAAATCCTTCTCAGATATAACCGAAGCGACTGTATCAAAGGAGTCATTGGTCAGCATCAACCCGCCAAGCACCGCCTGTTCGGCCTCGACGGAATGAGGAAGTTGCTGTTCTTCGCTGCCTCGCGCTTCAATCATCACACTGTCACCTGTAAAAACGGCACTGTCACATCAAGTGCAGTGCCGTATTGTACCGATTTTAACTTGGCAGAAAACTGCCCAATTACTCAGCAAATTACTCAGCAACAACGGCCAGCTTGATAACCTGAGTTACTTCAGAGTGTATCTGAATATCGATATCATATTCACCGATTTCACGCAAAGCACCTTCAGGCAGCTTCACTTCACTCTTAACAATTTCAGCACCAGCAGCTGTAATCGCATCAGCGATATCCTGAGTACCAACAGAACCAAACAGCTTGCCTTCGTCGCCAGCATTAGCCGCGATAGTAATAGTCTCCAATCCAGCCAACTGTGTTGCACGAGTTTCAGCTGCTTTAAGCTGTTCCGATGCAGCTGCTTCCAGCTCTGCACGTTGGGCTTCAAACGAGGCCAGGTTATCAGCAGTGGCGAACACAGCCTTGTTTGTTGGAATCAGGTAGTTACGACCGTAACCGGCTTTAACAATAATTTTGTCACCGATATTGCCGAGCTTGCCGACTCTTTCCAGAAGAATAACTTCCATCTCGGATTTCCTCTCTTGTTAAATCTATAAGTAGTTAAATCAATTTGCTCCGCTGAGTTCAGAGTCCTTTCGGACGCTTTGTCAGTCGTGAACGTATATTCATAATGCTGTCGATAAATCCCAACCCGACCAGTATTAAGCTCAGTGGGCCAATCATAAACAATCCCACATAAAAAATTGCTAACCAATGCGCTCCCAGTTGATAAAAAGCCACTGAATAGTGAACCAGTGCTATACCACCCAACAGTAGGGGCAATCCCAACAATCCAGTCCAACTGGAATACTCTTGAGGCGCAAAGTAACAAGCAACCACACCAACTAATAAGGTAACTGCTGATACTAAACTGAACCGTAACTGATGGAATTCCAAACGAAATCCACCTTTGTTATAAAGCGTTGCCTGCCACCAACGACCCAACACCAAACAAATAATGGAAGTGAGTGCTATCACATAACCAATGACACCTAACAAAAAGGTGCGGCCTGGTATAAATACAGTCTCTAGTTGCTGCTGCACTTGGCTAAATAGGTTAACAACCATCAGCTCAAGTGCATCTGCTTGCTCGGTAAACAGCAGATCAAGAACTATAGCTGCAAGCCCACTGATCACGACAATAAACACCAGTGTCCGAGACCATGAAGTACTAGACCTCAGTAATTCCGAGGCTGCAACAACAACAATTAACCCAGCAATGGACACCAATGTAATCATTGGACTCAGATCGCTGACATAAAACGCCATCAGCAGAGGCAGTAGCGCCCAAAGCATGACCAACCCACCTTCTGACAACCCCTTATTCAGGGTTATCAGACTGATAGCAGCAGGACTAAGCAATGGCAACAAACTGCCAAAAAACGCTACCAGGGCTGCCTGCAGTCGCCCACGCATAATAAACTCAGCTAGGGCGCGCATCAGAAGACTTTTTTATCAATTACTTGTGACTGTCCGTATAGGGCACCAGAGCCAGAAAGCGAGCGCGTTTGATCGCGGTTGCTAGCTGACGTTGATACTTGGCCTTTGTACCGGTAATACGGCTAGGTACAATTTTTCCAGTTTCAGAAATATACTGTTTTAGCATATCGAGATCTTTGTAATCAATCTCGGCAGCACCTTCTTGACTGAAGCGGCAAAACTTACGACGACGATTAAAACGAGCCATGAATTATTCCCCTTTTTCCGCGGTTTCATCGGTAGCTTCTTCTACCTGTGCAGCAACTTCTTCTACTGGGGCTTCAGCTACGGCAACGACCGCTTCTTCTGAGACTGCAGGTGCTTCCTGAGTTTCGTCCACAGTGTTTTCGGGCTGGGCTTCAGTACGCTCTTCGTTCCTAGGCTTCGCCTCGGTACGATGATCACGACGCTCAGACCTTTCAGACTTCTCAGCCTTAATGATATAAGACTCATCAGTAATCGCTTCAGCTTCGCTAAATACGGCGCTGCGAATCACTGCATCGTTGTAACGGAAAGTGGAATTAAGCTCATCCAATACATCCTGACCACATTCAATGTTCATCAGCACATAGTGGGCTTTGTGAATTTTGTTGATTGGATATGCCAAGTGGCGGCGGCCCCAATCTTCTAGACGATGAACCTTTCCATCACCATTAGTAATAGCGGTGGTATAACGTTCAATCATGCCCGTGACCTGCTCGCTTTGGTCCGGGTGAACCATAAATACGATTTCGTAGTGACGCATTCTACCTCCTTACGGGTATATAGCTGCTCGCCCAATGCGATGCAACAAGGAGTATTAGCCCAACTGGACCAAGGGCGCGAATTTTACGGGGATACGAGGAGTATATCAAGCTGTATACCGCTAGTTTTGCAGTATAAGCGCCATCAAGGACAAGCTATGATGTCTCCATCAAAACTGGACAGGTCTGCAAGGAGAAGAAATGAAAAACTTTCGTTACTACTCGACACCGTATTTGTTCTGTCTCTGGCAGGTTGCGCTAAAGTGTGCAGTGAAGCCTGATGTGCATATATGGAAGAAAAGCCAAAAGGCGACTTTGCCAAACACTGCGTTTTTTAAATAGCCTTTCTATCCTGTGTTATCGGGTAGTCCGGGTTATAACTCTGCCTGCCCGTTATTATATACCCCGCTACCAGCGTCGGCATCCTTAGCTATGTGAGAGCTACGAGCAATCGCTGCAGCACGCCAAAAACCAGCAATATCTCCCTGCCAACGAGGCAGAATCGACGTAATAATCACCTGCTCTAGCGCCACCCACAGATAGAAACATAATACCGCGCGAAACATGAGCGAGTGATCCCATATCGCAGCAACAAAATAGGCTGGAGCAATACTGATGGCAGCAATTTTAGCCCCCAGGGTGTGATAACTGGGAAAGCAGTGAAACCTCATTAGACACACTAACAGCGGCACTATCCACGAGCTAAAGGCTATCACTAAATAGCTCGATTCTCGCTCAAATGTTTCAGGCCAAATCAATTTCAACCCCAGCAACATCACCGCATAGGTAATTAAATCGGCCCAGCTGTCTAGCCGCGTACCCAGCTCAGTGACCTGCCCCAAACGACGTGCCAGATAACCGTCGAGAGCATCGGTAAATAGCGAGAAAGCCAGCACCCATAAAAAAACATCCGCTTTTCGTTCAATGGCCAAAAGAACCAGAACAGGCACTAACGCCACCCTGATAGCGCTGATGACATTAGGCAGATTTACCACGAGGTTTTGGGTTGCCACCTGATTGTTCTGGATAACCCGGTCTTTAATCACTTTTCCGTGTTTGATGTCTTTCGCCCACCCTATCACTTACGCTGCATATTATTGTCTTTGCCGTACCGCTTCAAACAGGCAAACTCCAGTGGCTACCGATACATTCAGACTACTCACTGATCCAGCCATGGGCAGTTTTACCAAAAAATCACAGTATTCTCGTGTGAGCCGCCGCAAGCCTTTTTCCTCTGCTCCCATCACCAGCGCCAGCGGGCCCTTGAGGTCAACATCATAGGCCAGCTTCTCTGTTTCGCCAGCGGTACCCACAATCCAGAGACCCTGCTGCTGAAGCAGTTTTAGGGTACGGGAAAGATTAGTCACCACAATCAATGGCACTGTTTCCGCTGCACCGCACGCGACCTTTTGTACCGTAGGGGTGATACCTACAGAGTTATCCTTAGGCACAATGACCGCCTGAACACCCGCCGCATCTGCCGAGCGCAGACACGCACCGAGATTATGGGGGTCAGTGACACCATCCAATACGAGTAAAAATGGGGGGGCAACCAAGTGTTCAAGTAATTCAAAAAGATAATTTTCATCCTGAACATCTGCACCTTGGCAGAGTGCTGCCACCCCTTGGTGTCGACCATTGGCCAGTAAATCCAGGTCAGAACGAAGCACCCAGGTCACCAGAATATCCTGCTGTTCAGCCCGATTTAGAATTTTTTTAAGTCGATGGTCATCTCGACCTTTCTGGACTCGTATCTCCTGAACCTTACTTCCTGACGTTTTCAGAATGGCCTGCACCGTATGCAAGCCAAATAGCCACTCGCCATCATTATTGGCTTTAGGTGTTTCTTTCTTTGTCATCAATGAAATTCCGCCAGCAAGACACGAACCTATTTAAATCAACTCTTCGGGGAGGAGGGTTTCCTTTGTCGAGGGTTTTTTCTAGGTGCTTTTGATCTGGCTTTTTTGCCAGACGCTCCTGAGGGTGCTTTTCCTGCAGAGAGCTTCCCAGAGGACGATTTCTTTCCACGACCAGGCTGCCCATCTGTTTTTTTGGCTGATTTTTTCTTGGTCTTAGCTTTAGCCTCTTCATGTTCAGCTGCTAATTTCAGCGCTTTAGGCGTCACCTGGCTATCTTTCTTACCTTTTTTCCGCCCTTTCTCCACAAGATCAAAATCGATTTTTCGTTCATCCAGATTAACCCTACTAACCCGCACCTTTAGTTTGTCACCTAGTCGAAATACTCGGTGGGTGCGCTCACCAATCAAACGATGGTGTGCAGCTTCATGGTAATAATAATCCTTAGGCAAACCAGTAATATGCACCAACCCTTCAATATACATATCCACTAGTTTAATAAACAGACCAAAACCAGTTACTGAGGCGACGACTCCGTCATACTCCTCTCCAATCCGTGACACCAGATATTCACACTTGAGCCAACTATCAACATCCCGGGTTGCCTCATCTGCACGCCGTTCACTCATTGAACATTGATCACCACTGGCCATCATCCACGCTTCATCGTAGGGATATATCTCCCCAGCACTCAAAACCGGCGCACCCTCAACCTTCCTCACATAACTTGCCCGCTCCTTTCTACGAACAAGGTAACGGATGGCTCTGTGCACTAATAAGTCGGGATAGCGACGGATCGGTGAAGTAAAGTGAGTGTAGGCGGGATAATTCAACCCAAAATGCCCGTTGTTTTCCGTATCGTATACCGCTCGATTCATGGAGCGAAGTAAGACGGATTGAATAACAATCGCATCGGGGCGACCAGTCACTTGGGAAAGCACCTGCTGAAAGTCCTTAGGTGTAGGATCGCCCCCTCCAGGCAGCCCTAATCCCAATTCACCAAGAAACTCACGCAAATTAGTCAGTTTTTCCTGTCTCGGCCCATCATGGACACGATAGAGACCGACTAATTTGTTTTTTTGCAGTAAGGTGGCCGCACAAACATTGGCACAGAGCATGCACTCTTCAACTAGCTTATGCGCCTCAGTACGATCGGCGGGAATAATCTGTTCTATCTTGCGCTCGGCATCGAAAAGAATACGGGTTTCCTGAGTCTCAAAGTCGATCGCGCCCCTAATATTTCTGGACTGATGCAGCTTTAGGTAAAGCTCATAGAGGTGGTCGATATGACTAACCACCGCATGGAACTGCTTGCGAACACCACTATCCCTCACCCCTCTCTGGCTAATCATTCCGGCAACTTGGGTATAGGTCAGCCGCGCATGAGAAAAGATAACTCCCTCGTAAAACTGAAACTTCGTCACCTGAGCATCACTGTCCAAGGATATTTCGCAAACCATCGTTAGACGATCTGCCTGTGGGTTCAGTGAGCAGAGACCATTGGAAAGCTTTTCCGGTAACATCGGCACCACTTGCTGGGGGAAATAAACCGAATTTCCTCGCTGGTATGCTTCTTTATCCAGAGGACTACCCACTGCCACATAGTGAGACACATCGGCAATGGCCACATAGAGTTTCCAACCACCTCTAGTGCGAGGCTCACAGTACACCGCGTCATCAAAATCACGGGCATCCTCACCGTCGATAGTCACAAAGGGCAAATGGCGTAAATCAACCCGGTGCTGACGATCCGCTTCCGACACATCACAGGGAATAGCTTCAGCTTCTGATAACACTGCATCTGGCCATTCATGAGGAATACCATAATTATGGACTGCAATATCAATCTCCATTCCCGGAGCAAGATGATTACCCATCAGTTGAACAATGCGCCCAGCAGGGAGCTTGTGGCGACTGGGCTGAGTGGTCACTTCAACAACCACAATTTGTCCCGGCTCCACCTCACTTCGCTGGTCTGGTGGAATCAAAATATCTTGAATGATGCGAGGGTTATCAGGGCGAACGAAATAGATTCCACTTTCTATGAAAAAACGGCCTACCAACGTACGAGTGCGGTGTTCCACAACCTCGACAATCGAGGCTTCAGAGCGGCCGCGGCGATCCACACCTGCAACGCGCACCAATACTTCATCACCATCCATCACGCGTCGCATCTGGCGACTAGAGAGGAACAGGTCATCACCGCCCTGTGCTGGAACCACGAACCCAAAACCTTCCGGATGACCAATTACCCGACCTTTTATAAGGTTCATTTTATCCAGAGGGCCATATGCATTGCGACGATTGCGAACAGTTTGGCCGTCACGCTCCATAGCAGCAACACGGCGACGCAGTGCCTCGAGTGCGTCTTCATCCTGCACATCAAAGGCCTTACAAAGCTCCTCGTAAGTCAGTGGGCCGATACTCTGCTTGAGAAAGTCGAGAATATATTCCCTGCTGGGAATAGGATTATCGTACTTGTCTGCCTCGCGACCGGCAAAAGGATCTTTATGGATATGTTTTTTCATAAAAGGGCCTAGGGCTAATAAGGGCTGCGGGCCTAAAAACAATGCCTGCAGCTCTTATGAGAACATATTGACCGTAGATAAACCAATCCCTTTTAAGAGAAAAATTTGCTCTGATAGCATTCCATGTCCGGGCCTTCACGACAATCAGGATTAGGTGCTAACTAAGACCTTTTCATCAGATTGTTTTTTAGCCTCAGACATTGACCCATCAGTTCACTTAAATACCATTATCAGGGGGTCTCTTCCTAAATATCGGTTACCCCTCAAGACTGCGATACATACAGCGGCTTAGCATTATATGCGGACCGATTTGATCCGCTAATCTGACGGCGTCAATTTTTTCTCTACCTTCATTCTCAGCAAAATTCCTTCTCCCTCCGTCAGTTATTTGTCATTAACAAGAATTTTCGTTAATAATACCTCTAACGTTCGGATGATTCTGCTGAAATCGGCAATTTATACGCTAGCTTAGCACTTGCTACCCTCTTGATAAGCATAACAAATACAAGAAAATTTATTATGAAAAAAACGTCCTCCATTAAAATCACCACTGCCAATATGGAGGCCACTATCCCGACCACCGAGTCGAATGCTAGCCAAGACGAGCTGTTACGACTAACCGATGAGTGCCTCCTGAAACTTCACCAACGGCTGCAGGGAACACTAGATACTGGCACCTTAATCAATCGTTTCTTCAGTTGGCTTGGTGAACAACAATTAGTAGGTGGTATTGAATACATTCACCCAGATGAAGATCTTGCCCTATCTGCCGGAAGTAAAAAGCACCACAACGTCCACTACGTGCTTCGCCTTGAAAAAAATTATCTCGGCGAGATCACCATCACCCGCCAAACTCGATTCTTCGAACAAGACTTGTTTACGCAAGAACAAAGCATTGACGTTTTAGTCCACTACCTGAAAAATGCTATCGCTCACCAAGCATTAGAAAAAGTTGCCTCCCACGACTCCCTCACCGGGATAATGAATCGAACTGCTCTGGATGAACTGCTTCCCAAGGAGACAAAACGAGCGCAGCGCTATGGCAATAGCCTGTCCTTATTAATGATTGATATCGATAACTTTAAATCGATCAATGACCGTATAGGGCATATAGGTGGTGACGCTATTTTGAAACAGGTCTCACAAGCAATTCAAAGCCAGCTTCGCAACTCAGACCTTCTTTTTCGATACGGTGGCGACGAGTTCCTGTTAATTCTACCCAACACCCATATTGACGGTGCTCATAAGGCTGCCCAACAAATAATGGTCACACTCAATAAAGTCATGGTAGAAGTTACCAACCAGAAAATTTCACCAAAACTCAGCATCGGTGTTGCCACTTATCAGCAAGGTGAGAGCTACGAGAAACTGATCCGCCGTGTCGACATTGCGCTTTATGAGGCCAAAAACAACGGTCGCAACTGCATCTTTTAGCCCCAGAAAGCCTTCTCCCCTGGAGAAAAGTAATGTCTCTCGTTTTGCCTCATTCCAATAATTAGCTTTTACTGTTTTTTGTCTTGCGTAATTGACAATCGGCGGCGCCATTACTATAGTTCGCCACCTTCGCTGAAGCAGCTACAATGCTTTACGCAGAGCCCAGGTGGTGAAATTGGTAGACACGCTAGCTTCAGGTGCTAGTGCTCGCAAGGGCGTGGAGGTTCAAGTCCTCTCCTGGGCACCACACAAAAGATAACACCTTGTAATTAAAAGGTTTTTTATCTTAAATTATCTCTCTGAGTCGGTTTGGCACAAACAAGTGGCACAAACTCATGGCTCACTATCTCCTTAATAGACCATCTGGCTGGTATTTTAGGTACGTTATACCTAGACGCTTTAAGTCTCTAGTTTCTATAAAAGACCAACGAATATCAGGGTTATCCACATTGGCGTTGGTAAAATAAAAGCTAAAAATCGCACCACTTATTGCAAAGTGAAACGCATTGATTTTCACCACCATGCCCAGATAGAACTTATACAAATCAATATGTGTTGCGTATTGCCTCCAGCACCTCTCTGTTGATTCAGGGGTCATTTCAGTTGATTCAGTGATCATTTTAGTGCCCCGTACCCAACAAGAAGGACTGATAGTGTTAGCGTGATAAGTAATTTCATATCGTATTAATCCTTATTCTTTGATAGGCCAACGTTGTTTTTCCTCAACACCTGTTCGGCTCGGTAGCTGGAGCGAACAAGTGCGCCTGATACGACTTCCATAAAGCCTTTGTCCAGTCCCCACTGGCGATATTTTTCAAATTCTTGCGGTGTCACATAGCGCTCAATCGGCAGGTGATTTTCAGTTGGTTGCAGGTATTGGCC
>JBLIJA010000071.1:0-9235 GCA_047635115.1 Porticoccus sp.
TATTTATCTTTGTAGATTGGCAATATCAAGATTATCGCCAACAGCCAACAGTAGTTTGCCCATACCCGTCGCCGCTAGATACAACGCCACGGGGGAACATAGCCCACCTAAGCCGACAATTAACACCTTAGACTGAGATAGCTTTAACTGTCTCGCTTCACCAATATCAGCCAAGAGCAGGTTCCGGCTATAGCGCTTTTTTTCTCTATCACTCAGTATCATCACCCCCAACCAAGGATTTTATTGAAAGCCATTCTTCCGGGGTGTTGGTATTCACCAGAGCCTTTGGTTCAGTCACTGGCAATTGCTCCGCATTCACGGCAGTAAGTAATTTTTTACAAAACGCGGCAAGGTTGATCCTTCGGCAAACACCTCTGCCGGATCATTTGATAGTACCGCATTGACGGGTAAATACAGCGGCAAATAACAATCCTCGTAGCAGACTGCAGATCTCGACATTTCACCTATACGAATCAGGTGCTGTAGTACTGCTGGCGTAAGTAGTGGCGTATCCACAGGTACAATTAGTAATGCATCTACTAACAGCCCTTCCACTTGGCATTTATTAACTACCGTATAGAAGCCACCAAGTGGCCCCCAACTGAGGACCCACCAACATCACCCCCACTGACGAGAACGTCAAGTCCAAGGGACTGCAACAAATACTCTGTATATTCCAGCATTGTCTGTTGATTACGGCACAACTGAGACCTGTCTGCCCCCATTCGGGTAGACAAGTCTCCAGCCAGAATCAAACCATGACACGAAGACATAACGCTGATGCCACCTCTTTACTCTCTTGGCCTGTAACCACTTTTTTTAACCCTGACTTCAACCCAATGAAATATTAATCTCACCCTACTAAATAGGCAGGGCCATACTGGCAGACAAGGACATACTAGCAATCTTGGCCAAAAAAAACCGCGCTAAAAGCGCGGTTTTTTATTCACTAGAAGTTCACTTGCTCTGTTCTAGCATGTAATCAACTGTGGCCTTCACTTCATCTTCGGAGCAATTCATGCACAAGCCTTTTGCCGGCATGCCACGTACTCCATTAATCGCATTGGCATAAAGCGTTTCTAGACCTTGATCAATACGGGCAGTCCAATCAGTAGCCACACCGACTTTAGGCGCACCAGCTGCACCAGTAGAGTGACATGCGATACAGCTCTTGTTATATACATCTTCTCCAGAACGAGGGCCAGCAGCGACTGCAGGTGCTGCAACAGCAATATTTTTTTCCAGTACCACTTTACCTACAGGGGCCAGACGCTTAGACATTTCCTTCTCTTGCTGCGCAGTAAGGTTCAGCTCTTCTTGCTCAGAGCTACAACCTGCAACACCCAACACTAGGGTCAGTGCAACAGCAACAATACCTGCTTTCTTCAATTGGCTCATTCTCGCCTCCGTATTATTCGTATTAGCGTTCAATATATGCCGCATTAAAAATTCTGTAGCTTATTATAGCGGTATAATCGGTAACCGTGAACGCTGTTTAAAGGAAAGTTTCAAAGTACTTGGGAGGGACCAGACCGAGCCCACTAACCTTTCATTCATCAGTGACTTTGGCCCTAAGTATAACTCATGGCACAACCTTGAAAGCATAACAAATTCTGGCTGGAGCGGCTGTCCCAGAAATAGACTAATGAAAACGAAACCTATACTATTGCTGCCTCTCAGGCACCCGTAGCTCAGCTGGATAGAGCGCTGCCCTCCGGAGGCAGAGGTCAGAGGTTCGAATCCTCTCGGGTGCGCCAATTACGCTAGAAATAAACAGCGTTTTGGTGAGTCCCTTGAGCGATGAAATATGCCTTTCTGACAGTCCACGCATCACTTGGTCAAATAACCTAGAGATTATTTCATAAGAAATCTCGCTCCGGAGAAATTTAAACCTTCACAGGTATTGACGACCCCTAAAAAGCCCCGGAAAATCCGAAAATTCATTTACATACCGACTAAATGACGCTAAATGAAGAGTTTGAGATCATTATCCACTACCTCGAAAACAATGGTTTTTTAGCGTAAGGTATTTCTGCCGGGCAGGTAGCTTATCGTGATATGGCACCCCATTAAGCAAACGTCCGATGAACAAAATAAATAGCCAAGCCCAACCACAGGAGAACCCATAGTGATCAAGCCCCACGGATCAGACTCATTGAACCCGTTGTTTGTATACGATACTGAAAAACATCATCAACTTATGCACGAAGCAGAGTCTCTACCTACACTGATACTCAACTCTGCTGCGGCTGCGAATGCTGTGATGCTGGGGGCTGGTTACTTTAATCCACTCGAAGGCTACATGAACTTGGCTGACTCATTGAGTGTTGCTGAAAACCTGCACACTACTGATGGCCTGTTCTGGCCTACGCCTGTCATCAACCTGACCCATGACACCAGCGGTATTGAAGGCGCCTCGCGAATTGCTCTACTCGACCCCAATACCGATGGTAATCCGGTAATGGCTATCATGGACGTAGCTAAGATAGAAGCTGTCACCGATGAGCATATTCAAGGAATGGCCAAGGAGATTTTTGGCACACTTGACCCGGAACACCCTGGTGTAGCGACTTTTACCAGCCTAGGTAATTACTTAGTCTCTGGAAAAATCCACGTATTAAGCTTTAGCTATTTCCAGAAAGATTTTCCGGATACGTTCCGTACCGCAGTAGAAATCCGCAATAAAATCATCGAACGCGGTTGGGAAAAAGTGGTGGCTTTCCAAACACGAAACCCGATGCACCGCGCCCATGAAGAGCTGTGCCGCATGGCCATGGAGCGTCTTGGCGCCGATGGTATCGTAGTTCATATGCTGCTAGGACAGCTGAAAAAAGGGGATATTCCTGCACCCGTTCGCGATGCCTGTATCCGCAAAATGGTAGAACTCTACTTCCCGAAAAATTCAGTGATGGTAACGGGCTACGGTTTTGACATGCTCTACGCTGGGCCACGCGAAGCCCTTCTCCACGCCGTTTTCCGTCAAAACATGGGCGCTACGCACTTGATTGTAGGTCGTGACCACGCAGGTGTTGGCGACTACTACGGTGCTTTTGATGCACAAACAATCTTCGATGAAAAAGTGCCCGCTGGCGCATTGGATATTGAAATCTTTCGTGCTGACCACACGGCCTACTCCAAAAAGCTCAACCGGGTAGTGATGATGAACGAAGCAAAAGACCATGAAAAAGACGATTTCGTTATACTTTCTGGCACCAAAGTCCGTCAGATACTCGGAGAAGGTATTGCTCCGCCTCCCGAGTTTTCTCGCCCTGAAGTTGCCAAAATTCTGATGGACTACTATCAATCTGAAAACGAATAACTAGTACGAAGGTAGGGGGGCGCAGATGTACCCCCCTACCCTCAGCAGTTATTATTCCTTATACTTTTTATCTCTCATCCTTTTTTTACCCACAATGGCCGGTAGCACAATGATCGATTTCGATGTGTTTAATGGTGATGCTGATGGCATCTGTGCCCTCACCCAACTCAGATTAGCCGATCCCCGTGAAGCTACACTCATTACTGGGGTAAAACGGGATATCAATCTGCTAAAACACGTTAACGCTAAACGTGGTGACCGGGTCACTGTCCTCGACATATCTATGGATAAAAACTGTACTGACTTAACACGGCTATTGGCCGCCGCTGCAGATATTTTTTATGTGGACCACCACTTTTCTGGAGACATTCCGGTTTCAACCAAGCTAACCGCTATCATCAACGAAGCATCCGACGTCTGTACCAGCCTACTGATCAATAATCATCTCAAGGGCGCTCATACATCCTGGGCCGTGGTCGGTGCCTTTGGTGACAACCTGAACAAAAGTGCGCAGGGGCTCGCCAAAAATCTAGATATAAATGAAGTCGAGCTAAGAAAACTGCAAAATCTAGGTATCTATATTAACTATAACGGCTACGGGTCGAATCTAGACGATTTGCACTTTAAGCCCGACGAGCTATTTAAGCTTGTCAGTACATACGCCAACCCACTGGACTTTATCAGTGGCAGCCCTGAGCACTTCGATAAGCTCGAAAATGGCTATCACGCAGATATGTCCTCTGCAAAAAATATTAAACCGGACAGTGCCACCACACAGATAGCGATATTCTCCCTGCCCAACCAGCCCTGGGCCAGGCGAGTCAGTGGTGTTTTTAGTAACAATCTAACCAATGATCACCCAAACCGTGCTCACGCCGTATTAACCGATAAGAGCAATGGCCACTATTTGGTGAGCGTACGTGCGCCCTTGAACAACAAGAAAGGTGCCGCTGATCTTTGCCGACAATTCCCCACTGGCGGTGGCAGAGAGGCCGCCGCAGGCATTAACAATTTACCCGATCATTTACTCAATGATTTTATCAAAGCATTTGAGGAAAGCTACGCTACATCCTGTTAAAAAACTGCTTGATCTCATCACCAGTTGCCACCACGACCAGCGAAAGATAATGTTTACCTTATACCTTTCAAGGCTTGGAAATGCCCATGACTGAACATGTAAGGCTTGAGTTAACAGATCGTATTCTAAGTATTTTTCTCAAGCTCCCGGACAAGAAAAATGCCCTGAACCAGGAAATGTTTACCGTACTGGCCAATGCATTTAATAAAGTCACTAATGACCACAGTATCAAGTCAGTTCTTATTACTGGTGGCAATAATTTTCAGCCGGAAATGACCTCAATGATTTCCTAAAAACCCCACTGAAATTCTTACTAGTCCTTTAGGTGACTTTATTCAGGCTCTGGCTAACTGCACCAAACCGGTTGTTGCTGCGGTAGATGGCTTTGCGGTGGGAATCGGCACCACTATGCTATTGCACTGTGGTCTTGTTTTCTGCACTGAACGCACTTCATTTATACTGCCATTTGTGAATTTTGGCTTAATACCAGAATTTGGCTGCCATAGACGACAAGCTCTTTGTAGCCAAGCTCGGTCACTTAGGCGATGGAAGTCTACACGTGGCGGTGGAGCTGGGAAATGATACAAAAAACAGGAAGCTCGCTATTGAGAGAGTAATCTATTTACCCCTTCAACAACGACAAGGATCGATATCAGGTGAACATGGTATTGGTTTGGAGAAAAACCCTATCTATACCTTAGCCGTAGTGAAAATGAGGTTGAGATTATGAAGCAATTAAAGACACTATTTGATCCGACTTGCATACTTAATTGCGACAAAGTAATTTAATTACCATCAAGACAATCAGCCTCTCAAAAAAATAACTAACCCCTCAAATACTTAATCTTTTAAAAAAGCATTCATCTAAAAAACAAAACTCATACCGGATCCAGATTCGGCCTTTATACCTGTTCTAATTCTACAAGTGTGCCGCAAAAGTCTTTCGGATGAAGAAACAGAACGGGCTTTCCATGAGCCCCAATTTTAGGTTCGCCCTGCCCAAGAACCCTTGCACCTTCAGCCATTAGCTTATCCCTTGCGGCAAGAAGATCATCAACCTCATAACAAATATGATGCATACCTCCATCAGGGTTGCGTTCAAGAAATTTAGCCACAGGCGAGCTAACACCGACAGGCAATAACAATTCAATTTTTGTATTAGCTAGTTCCACAAATACCACACGAACACCATGTTCTGATAGATCTTTGGGTTCTGACGTTTTCGCGCCCAACGCATAACGATAGATGTCTACGGCTTTATCCAGATTTGGGACCACAATTGCTACATGGTTAAGGTTTCCAATCATGCTATTCTCTTTTTGTATGGCATTGGTTCTCTCAGTTTTTTCTTACTCTAAGTCTCGCTCTTGCAACAAAAACTATTGTCGAAAGGCATCAATTAATTTTCTTGCCGCGATCGTCGGCGGTATTTTTCCTTCAGTCACGTCGCATTCCAACGTTTTTACCAAGGCCTTGACGGCTTTACTCTCTTTTAATTCTGTTAACAAAGTACCGGCGGTTTCGCTCCACATCCATGCACAAGCCTGTGCAGCACGACGTGACGTTATTTCACCGGCATTTCCGAGTAGTTCACGATACTCTTCTACCGTTTGCCAAACCTCATCAACACCTTGTTTTTTAAGCGCTGACAGTGGTTGTACTCGGGCCTGCCAATGGCGACTTCTAGGATGCAAAAAATGCATAGCCATTTGGTAGTCTGCTACCGTACGGCCAGCCGCTGCCTGTTGATCTCCATCGGACTTATTAACCAACACCAGATCAGCAAGCTCCATAATGCCACGTTTAATTCCCTGCAACTCGTCTCCACCACCTGGTAACAGTAACAACAGAAACATATCTGTCATTTCCGCCACAGCGGTTTCTGATTGTCCTACACCCACGGTTTCCACCAAAATTACATCAAAGCCAGCCGCTTCACAAAGCAATAGAGTTTCACGTGTTCTTCTGGTGACACCACCCAAGGTCTTACCAGCGGGAGATGGCCGAATATAGGCGTTAGGGTTGCGCGACAACGTCTCCATCCGGGTTTTGTCACCGAGAATAGAGCCACCGCTCACCGAGGAGGTTGGATCCACAGCCAATACAGCGACGCGATGCCCCTGGTCAATGACATGGTTACCAAAAGATTCGATGAACGTGGATTTACCGACACCTGGCACACCCGAAATACCAAGCCTGATGGAATTTCCTGTATGAGGCATTATGAGTTCTAGCAACTGAGCTGTCGGCTCTCGGTGCGTAGGATGCGTTGACTCAACCAAGGTTATGCACTTAGCCAAAGCACGTCGATCACCCCGTTGAAGGCTCTCTGCAAGTTCGTATGGGGTCATCGTTCAACCTCCCTTAACATGGTGATGAATGAGCACATTGTATTCTATATCCTAACGCCCACATCGATCTCTCCACATGAAAACTAGCACATCGAACTTAGCACACAACACAAAGGTCAAGCTTAGCGACAACTATGCAACGGAGAATCGCTTCCTCTATTTATTCAAATTCAATCCAATCACTCAAACTCAATAATTGGCTGGTCAACCATCAAACTATCACCAACACCGGCAGAGATCTTCATCACTACACCATCGGCAACGGCGCGCAGGCTATTTTCCATTTTCATAGCCTCAACCACCACCAACTCTTGACCTTCTTTCACTATATCGCCTTCCTGCACTGCCAGTTTGACCAAGAGGCCTGGCATAGGAGAAAGAAGGTATTTAGACATATCAGGCGCTTCTTTAATCAGCATATACTGATTAAGCTCAGCTGTTATGGCAGTGACAACTAACGCTTCTTTCTGTGCACCTCGATGGAACATCCGCAGCGATGAACCCACCATATCGATTTGAATGCATATTAGTTCACCATTCACGGTTGCTTTAAATAAAGAATCACCAAAAGACCAATTCGTATCAATTTGGTAATTCTTTCCATCAAGTTCAACGCTAATGGTATCGCCGCCATTTTCTACAGCAACTTGATACTCAGCTTCACCTTGATCCATGATCACCACCCAGTCTGAAGTGGGGTGATATTCATGGCCAGGTAACTGACCAGAAATCATGGCGCAGCGGTCTTGGTATTTTTTATTGATAGCTGCCGCAACAACAACACAGACAGCAGGATCGTCCTGAGGCACTAAATCAGAATTGAAACCGTCTGGATATTCCTCAGCAATAAAATTAGTCGTGAGATCTCCCGCCACAAAACGCGGATGCACCATAAGCGCATTCAGAAAACTAATATTGTGATTTACTCCACGGATGTAATAAGCATCCAGAGCATGGACCATTCTATCGATAGCCTGTTTACGATCTTTACCATAAGTGATTAGTTTGGCAATCATAGGATCGTAGAACATGGAAACTTCGCTACCTTCATAGACCCCAGCATCAACACGAACACCTTCCCCTTCAGGGGGGAGATAACGAACCAACCGGCCAGTCGAGGGCATAAAGTTCCTGAATGGGTCTTCGGCATACACCCGAGTTTCCATGGCCCAACCTGTTAATTTGACATCCTCTTGAGCCAGAGGAAGCTTTTCACCTGCCGCAACTCGAATCATCAGTTCAACCAAGTCCTGACCGGTAACAAATTCAGTGACGGGGTGCTCCACTTGTAATCGAGTATTCATCTCCAAAAAGTAGAAATTCATATTGGAATCAGCGATAAATTCAACGGTACCCGCTGATTTGTAATCCACTGCCTTTGCCAACAATATTGACTGTTCGCCCATTTTTTTACGAACTTCTTCGGTCAAGAAAGGTGACGGGGCCTCTTCAATGACCTTTTGATGACGGCGCTGAATAGAACATTCACGCTCACCCAGATAAATCACATTGCCATGACTATCTGCCATCACCTGAATTTCAATATGACGTGGCTCCTGAATATATTTCTCAATAAAAATTCGGTCATCGCCAAAACTGGAACGAGCTTCGTTAGCTGCACGCTCAAAACCGTCTCGGCACTCATCCACATCCCAAGCCACACGCATACCTTTACCACCACCACCGGCAGAGGCTTTCAGCATCACGGGGAAACCAATATCACTGGCAATCTCAACGGCTTGATCCGCATCACAGACTACATCGGTATAACCAGGAATCGTACTAACCCCAGCCTTCCTCGCAATCAGTTTGGAAGTGATTTTGTCTCCCATAGACTCTATAGCTTTAACACCCGGACCAATAAACGCAATACCTGCGGCATCCAGCGCTTCACAAAATGCTTTGTTTTCAGATAAAAAGCCGTATCCAGGGTGCACTGCATCTGCACCTGTTTGCCGACAGGCGTCGATGATCTTTTCGATTACCAGATAGCTTTCAGAAGAAGCGGCTGGGCCAATATGGACGGCTTCATCGGCCATAATCACATGCAATGCATCTCGGTCTGCATCGGAATAAACGGCAACGGTACCGATACCCATAGCCTTTGCCGTACGAAAAACACGACAGGCTATTTCACCTCGGTTAGCCACAAGAATTTTTTTAAACATAATTTAATCTTCTTCTAGAAATGCTGCTTTCAACGATACTAACGTTCACGCGCAAAATTCACTTACAAACGTCGCTCCCGAAGGTTTCTTACAAAGGAATATTGCCGTGTTTACGCCACGGATTTTCTATATCTTTATCACGCAACATAGCCAGCGAACGTGCCACCCGCTTGCGTGTATGGTGTGGCATGATGACGTCATCAATAAATCCACGCTTTCCTGCTATAAACGGATTAGCAAATTTTTCACGATATTCTGCTTCTTTTGCTGCAATTTTTTCTGAATCGCCAATATCTTTGCGGAAAATAATTTCAACTGC
>JBLIJA010000072.1:0-9188 GCA_047635115.1 Porticoccus sp.
ATCATCGTTCCTTCGATCAATAATGTGCCACTTCCGCACATGGGGTCGATAAGTGCTCCACCCTGTTCTGCGATTTCGGGCCAACCCGCACGAACCAACAATGCTGCAGCCAGGTTTTCTTTGAGTGGCGCAGGCACCATGGCCTGTCGATAGCCACGCTTATGTAGACTATCACCGGAGAAGTCCAGGCTAACATTTGCCTTGTCCCTAGCCAGGTAAACATTAATACGGATATCCGGGTTTTTCAGGTCCACATCCGGACGATCATTAAAACGCTCTTGGAGTGTGTCAACGATGGCATCCTTTACTCGCTGTGCACCAAATTGTGTATGGCGAATCGCATCGTTGCTACCAATGAAGTCGACCGCAATACTCTGCCGAGGTGTCAAATGCTGGTGCCAGGGTATAGCCTTGACTCCGTCATAGAGATCATCGGCACTAGCGATGTCAAACTTACCCAGTGGCAAAAGAATACGATTGGCTAAACGTGACCAGAGACACGCACGATAGGCAAATTCAAGGGAGCCCTCAGCATAGACACCCGCCACCGTTAGCCTCACGTCATCGGCACCGATGGATTGAAGCTCGCTGGCCAATAACTCTTCCAGCCCCTTGGGACAATTGGCAAACCACTTGTTCATAAATAAAAGTTCCGGTTGCCCTTACCTGACATAAGGGAGCATAAAGAAATCGTTTTTCTGACTAAATCGGATAAAGCCAAGCATCTCACGGATGACTACTCTGTATAAAGTTATACTTGAGAATTCAGCTGCGATGCTGGCTTCTCCATAGCATTGCTAAACCTCACAGGTCTAGACCGTCGCATTATTATTGTATCTTTCGAAGCACTTGTAAGCACTAAAGTGAATTAAATCATACCTCTTTTAGACCAATAAAATCCTCGACAGCTACACTTGTATTTGGTGAACTGGATAAGCTAAATAAGATGATCTTCATTTTTCACCGATTAAATTTTAGTGGTTAGTTCATCAGGAGCTTATTCTCTATGAGAAGACAAAAACGAGATTCTTCACACCGTGCTTTTATCAAAGGCTATCAAGCTGGCTTCAGCGGTCGAAACAAAACAACCTGCCCTCACTCTGAAGAAACCCCTATTGCACAAGATTGGTGTAACGGTTGGCGTGAGGGGCGAGAAGACAACTGGAATGGCTATAACGAACAAGCCTCTCAGCAAAAGGTTATGAGTCTATAGCCCGTTATTTCAACTTGGGAATCAACCCAATTTAAAGCCTAACTCAGGCTTTAAATTGGGTTGAGGGGAAGACCATCTCATCCGCTTTACAAAGCTGGCCCTCGAAGAAACCCGTCTTATTCTATAAGCATGCTTATAGAATCTGGCCAACCTACCTAATCAGGTAAATCCAACAAAATATTTACACGTGTAGCGCAGAGTGTTATCTAAAAAACCGAATCTTCAACTACAGCTAAATCAAGCAAACAGGCGGAGAGTCTTGGCGATTTTCAGTAGCCTGAACGATATCGAGAAGCTCACTGAGCGCAACAGAGAACATGGCAAAATCCCGACTAGGGGCAGAATGAATCTCTTCCATCATACCAAGCCAACGTCTAATCAATGGTCCCTGAGCCGCTTTCCAAACATCAACAGCCCCATTGATATCCTTAACAAGCTCAACACTTGATAACAATGTATTGGCCAAACTACGGCGCTGGTTTTCCAAATCATCCACATAAGATTCACGCGCAAAATCTTCCCATTTTGTGGTGGGTTCAAGGCTGACAATTTCATCAGCAAACCAGTCTAGATCTAGCTCTGCGCTGATTCTATAGTACAAATCAAGAACCAACACTACGGGCTTGCCACTTTTAACAGCAATGTCCGCAATACCAAAACCGAAGTAGAGAAAATTAGCACTGGCCACCAATACAGCCACATTTTGTGGAACATTTAATGCCGCTATTCTCTCTACTTCTTCAATCCAACCTATTGATTTATTGCGGGAAAATAAAGTTGGCAGTAATAACTGTAATTCTACAAGCTTAGGAGAGAGTGCCTGGACTTCATGCTTCGGGCTGAGGCAGGACCGACGATTACGCAAGATCCAACGAGAGGTACGTCGACCTAATCGCATCAATGCGTAAAATAATTCAAACTGCACCTCTGAGGGTACGTGATAATCCAGAGCCTCTACTTGCCTCCACACGCGATCCAGATCCAATACTCCTCGGACCACAACATATGAACGAATCACCTCATCAACAGAGGCTCCCGTAGAAGCCATCTGACGCTGACAGAACGTCAGCCCCATCACATTGACAATTTCATTCACGATCTGATTGGTGATAATTTCCCGTCGCAGGCTATGCCTCAGCACCTGCTCGGGATACTCTTCTGCAAGTTGTACTGGAAATGCGCCAGTAATCGACTTCGCCACATAACTGTCTTCCGGCAAGTTCGATTTCAACACGGCATCTTTCAATAATATCTTGCCATAAGATACCAGCACAGACAGCTCAGGGTGGGTCAAACCCGTACCGCTCTTCTCCCTATCCATAAGCGTCTCGTCGTCTGGCAGATACTCCAACTCACGATTGACCTCACCAGCAAATTCCCGTGCAGAAATGAAGCGCCAGAATTCAGAAAAATCAGTCTGACAGCGGTAGTAAGCAAGGCTGATAGCCAGGGTTTGCCGATAATTATTATGCAACACTAACTGAGCTATGTTGTCCGTCATGCTTACCAGTAATTGATTGCGCTGACCCGTGGTTAAGCTTCCACTCTGAACCAGCTCATTCAGTAAAATCTTGATATTGACCTCGTGATCAGAGCAGTCCACCCCTGCTGCATTATCAATAAAGTCTGTATTACAAGCGCCACCATTAAGCGCGTATTCAATACGGCCGCGCTGTGTTATGCCTAAATTACCACCCTCGCCAAACACACGACAACGTAAATCCTTACCGTTAACACGCACTGTGTCATTGGCTCTATCCCCAACCTCCAGATGATTTTCATCGACCCCTTTTACATAGGTGCCAATGCCACCGTTCCAGATCAAGTCAACGTTTGCCTTAAGAAGCACATGAATAAAGTCATTGGGACTGAGCTGTTCATCAACAATACCAAAATAGCCTCTAATTCCTTGGGACAACTGAATAGACTTTGCGTCACGAGAAAAGACGCCTCCGCCCTTAGAGATCAATGACTCGTCATAATCCTCCCATGTGGATCGAGGTAACTCAAACACCCGTTTGCGCTCAGCAAAGCTGGCGGAAGCATCAGGGGTTGGATCAATGAATATATGCTGGTGATTAAATGCAGCCACTAATTTTATGTGCTCAGACATCAGCATACCGTTGCCAAAAACATCACCGAACATATCTCCAATACCAACCACGGTAAAATCTTCCGCTTGGGTATTGATGCCCAGTTCACAGAAATGTCTCTGTACCGCTACCCAGGCACCTCGAGCAGTAATACCCATTTTTTTATGGTCGTAGCCATTACTTCCGCCAGAAGCAAAGGCATCCCCCAACCAAAAGCCCCGAGAAATAGAGATTTTATTCGCAAAATCCGAAAATGTGGCCGTGCCTTTATCTGCAGCTACAACAAGATAAGGGTCATCGTAATCTCGGCGAACCACACACTCAGGAGGTATAACAACGCCATCTACGATATTATCGGTAAGATCAAGCAAGCCTTGTACAAAAAACTCATAACAAGCGAGCCCTTCCTGTAAAAACTCTTCTCGTGTGGCCTTACGGTCAATCTTTTTTAGAGCAAATCCACCCTTGGCCCCTGTTGGCACAATGATCGAATTTTTTACCTGCTGAGCCTTAACCAGACCCAGAATTTCTGTGCGGTAGTCCTCTAACCTATCTGACCACCGCAAACCACCTCTCGCCAACTTTCCCATCCGTAAATGAACCCCTTCAACTCTCGGCGAATAGACGAATATTTCATAGAGCGGGCGGGGCTCAGGAGCATCGCTAAGTTCTCTCGGCGAAAGTTTCACTGACATATAAGGTTTGTGCTGTCTGTCATTATCGGGCTGAAAAAAATTAGTTCGCTTGGTTGCATTAATGAGTTGTAAATAACACCTCAGTACCGTGTCTTCGTTGAGGTTACTGACGAGATCCAGCGCATCATTTATTTTCTCATTGAGTCGTTCCGCACGACCATATTCATTGATATCCGAATTCACCACCCTGGGATCAAATAAACATCGGAACAGCGCTACTAGGTTGCGAGTAATATCCAGATTTGATGCCAACGTCTCTGCTATAAAACTCTGACTAAAGCTACTTCCCAACTGTTTCATATAACGAGCATATAGCCGCAGCAAAGAAACAGTACGCCAGTCAAGACGCGCACCAATCACTAAATGATTAAAGCTATCATTCTCTGAATCTCCACACCACACTGCCTTGAAGGCCTCCTGGAATGTATTACGAACGGCAGAAACATCTACCGCTACATCCAGGCCAAATAACAACGTAAAATCATGTATCCAGACTACGTCACCCTGTGCTGGCTTAATTTGGTAAGGATGCTCCCCAATCACTTTGAAACCGAGATTTTCCAGCATTGGAACCATGCTGGACAGCTCTAATTGCGCACTACGGTGGAACACCTTAAAGCGCATCACATTGTGCTCTGCGTCCTCCGACTGATAAAAACACATGGCTATTTCATGCTCACTGGTAAGTGAGTGAAATAGTTCAATATCCTTAATGGCGGCAGCATGACCAAAATGATCCTGGTAGCTTGAAGGGAAGGCGCTACGATAAAGGTTGTGCCTTTCGCGCCCCACCTCACCACCCCACTCAATAATAGTGGCCACTTTTAGATCGTCGCTCCAATCCCGGGTCAGCTTGATAACCTTTTTTTCAAGCTCCCGCTGATCTATTTTCTTAAATCGACAAGAGTTTATCCTGACCACATACTGGGTACGCGCCAACACCGATTCAGAAAAATAAGTATTAAATTCACATTCGTCAGCATCCAATTCCCCCTTGAGGAGTACTTCAATCCGCGCTCGGATGGATGTACGGTAAATATCCCTCGGAATGTAGACCAGACAATTAACGAACTTCTCAAAGGGATCCGCTCTCATAAAGAACTTAACCATTCTGCGTTCATTGATTTGCCATATGCCCATTAAGATTTGATAGAGTTCTTCCACTGTGCAATTGAACAGTTCATCCCTGGGGTGCACTTCAATCAGCTGGCACATGGCTTTGTAGTCATGACCGCCTTTAGGAAAGTCAACTTTATCGAGTAGCTGTAATACCCTTTGCCGGATAAAGGGAATCTGAAAGGGGCTCATGGTATATACCCGGGAGGTATAAAGCCCCATAAACAGGTGCTCGCCAACAACAACACCCTTATCGTCATAACGCTTCAGAAGAATATAATCGGAGTAGGCCTGACGGTGTACTCTGGAACGAAGCGAGGATTTGGTCAGCGCCATTGGCACCCCGTTCTTATAAAACTCTGGCCGTCCGGGACTCAGGTCATTTAGTGCCGTCTCGGCAACCTCAACAGGGTGGCGAGAAAAAATACCCAGCTGTCGATCGGCAAGGTTCTCCAACTTTGGTGGTTCGCTATCGTTTACGAATTGGTATTCCGAACATCCGAGTAGGATATAAGCATCATCTCGCATCCACTCAAGAAAAGCCGCCAGCTCACTTGAGTCCTCCTGGGACAGACTACCTTGATTGTGCTTAACTTCTTCAATTGCCTCGTTTAAACGACTAACCATCGGCATAAAATCATCGGTTACCGCTTCCACATCACGAAGTATGTCAAAGATACTTCGCTTCAACTCCAGGTGTTTTTCTTCGGAGCGATGAAAATCAACACTGATGGCAATCAGTGCTTCTTTGCAACTATCAGGATCATCTTCATCCGCAAAGGCACTGACCAACGTCCCCTCGTCATCGCGAATAACATTAAGTATGGCGCTCTTTATGGTTTGAATCGTATGATTACGGCGGTTGACCTCAATGCGAACAGAATCTACCAGAAAAGGCATATCCCGCTGAATAATAAGAATAGAAGTGGTGCCAGTGACCTTATCTTTATTCTGCTGTTCAGGATTAAAAACTTTAACCTTGGACGTACGCAAATCAACCTTCTTGGTAAACGCCATAAAGTTGTGAAGAAACTCCATGGCAACCCCAACCGGGTCATTCTCAAGCTCCTCCAACGCGGCAAGATCAAATATTTTTTTAGAAAAACCGAGTAACTGCGAAGCTAGTGGCAACGGATATTGATCATGAATCTGCTTTTCAAGTTGCTTAAAAAACTTTTCTCCGACAACTGATTCCATGGTGCCTCATTGTTATTAGCTTTGTTTGATTATGCCGGATTAAAAGTGCTCGCCCATACAATCCTACACTCTCTCATACCCGCCGATTAAGCACCATACCAGGGCATAACTGAACTTCGCCTATAACCTATAAGCCTAGATTACTTTTCAAGCACCCTCCTACTTGGGTTAATACGATTCAGGCAGTACAATTCCACGCCATCAATGACCACTCACACAAAAGAGATGTAGTTAAAAATATGAGTCAGTTGCCCCAAATTAACGTATTACGAGATTTCCTTAACCGTCAAATTGTCGGTCAGCCACATTTGATTGACCGGCTGATTATCGCGCTGTTGGCCGATGGGCATCTATTGATAGAAGGCGCGCCTGGTTTAGCGAAGACCAAAGCGATTAAAACCTTATCCGAAGGCATCAGTGGCGATTTTCACCGCATTCAGTTTACCCCTGACCTGCTACCCGCAGATATTACCGGTAGCGACATCTACCGTCCTGAGGATGGCAGCTTCAAATTCCAACCGGGACCCATTTTTCACAACCTGGTTTTGGCCGATGAAATTAACCGAGCACCCGCTAAGGTTCAGTCCGCACTTCTCGAGGCTATGGGTGAGCGTCAAATTAGCGTTGGGCGAACGACCTACCCGCTACCCCAACTGTTTCTCGTCATGGCCACCCAGAACCCTATTGAACAAGAGGGCACCTACCCACTTCCCGAAGCTCAGATGGATCGATTTTTAATGCACGTGAATGTGGACTACCCTGCAGTTGATGCGGAACGTGAGATTTTGCGCCTGGCCCGTAGCGAGGCCCTGCAAACACCTCAAGAAGATATTGAACAGATTTCAGAAGCCGCTTTGCTGGAGGCCCGAAAAGAGGTCTTGTCAGTGCATATGGCTGAGCCTGTCGAAGAATATATTGTCCAATTAATCTTGGCCACGAGAAACCCCACGCAATATGGTGAGCAGCTCGATAGCTGGCTTGACTACGGAGCCAGCCCGAGGGCAACCATCTCAATGGATCGCTGTGCGAGAGCCCACGCATGGCTGAATGATCGTGACTATGTTTCACCAGACGATGTGAGAGCCGTCGCCCATGACGTCTTGCGACATCGCCTGATTCTCAGTTTTGAGGCCGAAGCGAATGGCGTTACCCCGGACCAGGTTATCGACATCCTTATTAGCAGCGTACCTTCAGCCTGATCAATGACAAATATAAATAACAACAATCCAGCCATCGCTGATATTTCGATGCTGGTAAAGCTTCGGTTTGGTTCTCGGGACCTAAAATTCTTCCCAAGACTTATGGCGAAAAACCTAGTCTTGGGCGGCCATCAATCCCGTTTTCGTGGCAGAGGCATGGACTTTGAAGAAGTCCGGCAATACCAGCCCGGTGATGATATTCGTACCATTGACTGGCGAGTAACCGCCAGGACGATGACGACTCACACCAAGTTGTTCAGCGAAGAACGAGAACGACCTGTTCTTGTCGTCACTGACCTGAGACCCACTATGTTTTTTGGCTCAAAGGAGCTGAAATCTGTAACCGCATGCCAAGTAGCTGCTGCGTTGGCCTGGGCTGGGTTGAACGCCAACGACCGAGTGGGAGGACTTATTTTCGGCGCTGAACACCAATATGATATCCGAGCAAGACGCAGTCACCACAGCGTACTCCAGCTGATCCATAAACTACGGGACTTCAGTGAACAGTTGATTCATGCGAACGCTAACCGTTATACGCTGGCAGAAATCCTGGAAGATACTCGGCGAGTAGCCATGCCTGGTTCCACACTGTTTCTAATCAGTGATTTCTACGACCTCGACAAACGTTGTGAACAACATCTATTTGAACTGGCCCGACACTGCGACATTAATATTTGTCATATTCACGACGGGCTTGAAGCTCAACTTCCTCCCCCCGCCAATTATCAAGTAAGCAATGGTCATCAGCGATTTAACTTGAGCACCCAAGGGACTGACCTGCGCCGGCAATTTGCAAAACAATTCAGAGATCGTCAGGAACATTTGCAAACCCTTTGTAGCAAGTTACGAATGGGCAGTCTGTCATTCGAAACCGCAGTACCAATAATGCCTGTATTACAGCAAGCCTATGGCAGAAAAACCCAGAGGCGTCAACGATGAATGCTCTAGACACCAATAGCCCAGACGTTAGCATTCAAAATCCATTGGCACAATTGCGCGATATTCACCTGCCAGACTCTATTTCCTGGTGGCCACCCGCCATCGGGTGGTGGTTACTGGTTGCCCTGTTGGGCGCTGCAATCATCTATGGTCTACGGTGGTTTCTGAACCAACGTGCCTATAACTGTTACCGTACTGAAGCACTTCGTAGTCTGGATCAACTAAAAATATCCTGCATAAATGACAGGCTCCGCCATTGCCAGGAAATCCTGGGATTGTTACGTCGAACCGCGAAAACGGCCTATCCCCAACTCTCATTGGAATCTGAACCAACACCCTCAATGCTGTATCGCCTTAATCAATGTTGCGCGAACCCGTTTTTTAATGAGAACTTACAACAACGACTGGGTGACCTCCCTTATCAGAAAAATCCAGAAATACCGCCATCATTGCTTCAAGAGTTAGATGAATGCACGAGGAAATGGCTTAAAAAACATCGAAGGAAAGCCCCGTCATGCTGACCTTTCAATGGCCATGGATCATGCTGTTACTCCCCTTACCCCTTATCTATCGGTTATGGCGAAGCAAGGCTAATACGACAGCACCCGCACTGAAATCACCTCTCTACTCAGACCTGGCAGCCCAATCGACGAACTCAACACTGAGTAGCCACTGGCACTGGCTGGTATTAGTACTACTGACACTTGCCTGGGTAGCGACACTTCTGGCATCAACA
>JBLIJA010000073.1:0-9029 GCA_047635115.1 Porticoccus sp.
CCTAATGATTCAGAGTTAATGTTGGCATTGGGGCGCCTGAGTCAGCGTAATGAGCTGTGGGGTAAGGCGAAGGCTTATTTGGAAAGGTCGCTGGCCTTGAAGGCTCAGCCAGATGTTTATGCTGAACTTGCCCGACTGATGGTGCAACTGGGTGAACATGAAAAGAGTGCTAAGTATTATCAGCAAGGTCTACTGCTGAGTGCTCATGGCTAATCACACTGAAAGAATGCAAGGAAGCCTTGAGTTGGATTTTTAGAGAGTACATAAAAAAAGGCGCCTTGTAGGCGCCTTTTTTTATGTACTCAACTGGTGTGTTAATCATTAAACTTGGGGGCCAGCATTAAGAACACCTTCTGAAACATCAAATTTTTTGATGTTCTCCACGAACAGTCCGGCCAGTTTTCCAGCTTGCTCGTCATAAGCTGCTTTATCTTCCCACGTATCACGGGGGTTCAGGTAGCGGCTGTCTACGCCAGGAACACTGGTTGGTATGTCCAGATTGAGTCCTGCAAGCTTGATTGTTTCCACCTCGTCCAAATCACCATTCTGGATGGCAGCAATAACGCCACGGGTCACAGGAATTGGGAATCGTGATCCAGCACCACCAGGGGCGCCAGATCCACCAGTCCAACCGGTGTTAACCAAGTAGACACGGCTGCCGAAATTCTCAATTTGTTTCATCAGCAATTCCGCATAAACATTTGCGGGACGTGGCATAAAGGGCGCGCCAAAGCAGGTGGAAAAAGCCAATTGAATACCTGCGGCACCACCCATTTCAGTTGAGCCAACACGGGCTGTGTAGCCACTGAGAAAGTGATAGGCAGCTGCTTCCTTGGAAAGAATAGACACGGGAGGCAATACCCCTGAAACATCACAGGTCAGGAAAATGACATTTTTTGGCTCACCAGCGCGATTTTCTGCACAACGCATATCCACATGTTCCAGTGGGTAGCTGCAGCGTCCATTTTCAGAGAGGCTGGTGTCATCGTAGTCTGCAGTGCGATTGTTGTCGGCGGCAACATTTTCCACGATAGAGCCAAAGCGAATAGCATCCCAAATGACGGGTTCATTCTTTTGACTTAGATTGATGGTTTTTGCGTAGCAACCACCTTCCATATTGAAGACGGCGCCTTTGGCCCAGCCGTGTTCATCATCACCGATCAAATAGCGCTCTGGGTCGGCAGAAAGTGTTGTTTTTCCCGTGCCAGAGAGACCAAAGAACAGGCACGTATCACCGTCTGGACCGACATTGGCTGCGCAATGCATTGGCATAACATCTTTCTCTGGCAGCAGGAAGTTCTGTACAGAGAACATGGCTTTCTTCATTTCACCGGCGTATTTCAATCCGGCAATCAGCACCTTGCGTTGACCGAAGTTGATGATGCCTACGGCTTCACTATTTGTGCCGTCACGCTCGGGCTCGCAGACAAAATTAGCTGCATGGAGAATCGTCCACGGTTCTTTATTGGACGGATTGTATTTCTTCGGGCGGATAAACATGTTGCGGGCAAACAAATTGTGCCAGGCTGTTTCAGTGGTTACCTTCACGGGCAGGTAGTGTTCTGGGTCCTGCCCAACGTGAAGGTGAGAAATATAGCGATCTTTTTCTGCCAGATGGGTTGCAACGCGATCCCATAAAGCATTGAACTTGTCTTGGGCAATGGGTCGATTGACGGATCCCCAGCCAATATCATCTTGACTGCTGGGTTCTTCTACAATAAAACGGTCGGCAGGTGAGCGACCAGTGCGCTTTCCTGTAACGCTGAGAAGGGCGCCGGTATCAGTGAGGCGTCCCTCATTATTTTGTAGTGCCAGCTCTATTAGCTCGGCAGAGCACAAGTCGGTATATACATTCACAGCCGAGTCTTCGATTTGCGTCATTAGTATGAGTCCTGTCAGGATGGTCCTGTTCGTTTTCTATGTTAGTTACCTAAGCCCTGCTGGGCAAAATGGTCGGCAATTATGCCAGAAAAATATCCACTAGTGGAGGATTGGTGGACTTTCATTAAACAGTTCAGCAATATCTTTATTGTTGAAGCGGTATTGCTGATGACAGAATTGGCAATTGATAGAAATAATGCCTTGTTCTTCGAGGATGCTGTCGAGCTCTTCATGGCCCAGCGAGTGAAGCACTTCGGCAAAACGGCCCTCTGAACAGCTACAGAAGAATTGAACGTGGTTTGATTCAAACAAGCGTAACTCATTCTGGTGAAACAGGCGGAAAAGCTGCTCTTTATGACTGAGCGTCAACTGCTCATGCTCTTTAATAGTGTCAGCAAGTTGTGTGGCGTGATCCCACAGTTGTTGGTTTTTTTCTGGACATGATTCTAATTGACGAGGTAGCGCTTGAAGCAGTAGTCCTGCAGCTCTGGGAGAAGGGCCATTAGCATCAGCGCTTAACCATATACGTGTCGCGAGTTGTTCTGATCGCGCAAAGTAATCCTCTAAACATGCGGCAAGAGAGACTGATTCGAGGGGAACAATACCTTGATAGAGTTCTCCTTGGCTGGGGTCGATGGTCAGTGTCAGCGTTCCCTCTCCTATGAAGTCGGTGAGCGAGGCGCTGCTATCGAAAACTTGGTCGGGGTCGAACTGAGCAATTGCGCGAAGGTTATGATGGTGGGTGCAATCGGCCATGATCAATGACAATGGTCCTGGCCCTTGGGCTTGCAGGGTTATTACACCATCAAATTTTAGCGTGGCGCTGAGTAGTCCAGCCGCAGCAAGAAATAGGCCCAATAGGTGTTGGATCGTTTCGGGATAAGCACTATTAGCGAGCACATCCTGGTAACTTTTTTCTAGCGTCAGTATTTCACCGCGAATATCTGAATGCTCGAAGATAAAACGTTGAAGCTGATCAATGTGCGACATGGTGCTTGTTCCTGTGAGCGGCGCGCGGAATTTAGAGCACTTTAAGCAGCTTGTCTAGCCGGCTTGGGACTCAGGGTGGCAAATGGGCCCTGTAGCCTCAAAAACAATATTTTTAAATGGGTGCTTTGATATTATGCGTATTGTTGCCGGATCGCCTCTGCCGGCTGATTTGCACGCTGCTCTTCTGTAACAATAATTTCATTGCCGTCAGCGTCTTCAAAGTACACCCTACATTTGAGTAGACCCAAGTTATTTTTTGCTTCTGGGTAAGCCCTTTCAGAGGCCTGATTTTGTTGTGTCTGTTGTACCTGTTGTTGGTTGTGGAATACTTTCTCTTCTACCGTCTCTCCTTGAAAGACTTGCTGTAGCTTTTCAATCTCTTCGGCGCTGGAGTCCCTGTTAATAAGTGACATCTTTAAAGATACTTCTGCTGACACGATTGAGTCTTCTGATGGTTGGTCTAAAAAGTAAAGTTTTTCATCACTGTCAGTCCAGCGATAAATTCCAGCATGGCTTGATGAGGCTAGTAGAAGCAGGCCGATAGCAATAACGCGTCTCATGATTGGTTGTCCTCCTTGAAACGGTGAATCTGACGCCGCTGTTTTTTGTTTGGACGTTGATCCTGAAATGAGAGAGATTGGTTTGATGCTTTTCGCTCGACGATACGCTGCTCGCGCTGAGAGATACTTTCGGGTGTTTCACTATAAAGCGCAGCTGCTTCAGTAGCGCCACGGCGTTGGTCTGTTACGTTATCAACGATGACTATTTTTTCATTCCATCCTTGGCGGATTTTAATGGCTGCGCCAAGGGGGATGTCTTTACTTGATTTTGCCCTCTGGCCATCAATCTGTACTTTTCCTCCTTCAATGGCAACCTTTGCTTGAGCTCGAGTTTTAAAGAAACGAGCTGCCCATAGCCACTTGTCCAGTCGTACCTTTTGTTGGTCAGTGCCTTGCCTAGCCATTGGGTAGAATCTCATTAAAGTGGGTGATGGCTTGAAACTCATCTATTATTCTTGGTTCTTGCTTGCTATCTGGTTGGTTAATTCCAAGTAGATGTCTTATGCCATACTTTTGTGCCGAGTGGAGGATATCAATTGAGTCATCAATAAATAACGTTCGGCTGGGGTCAAAATGCTGCTGCTGAGCTAGTGCTTGCCAGAATTTTTGTGATTCTTTGGGTTGGCCAAACTCATGTGATGAATAGATATGATCCAGTAGACCCTCTATGCCGGTGACGGCTAGCTTTAATTCTAGGCTGAGAGGGTGGGCATTGGTAACCAGTACGCGCTGCTTGCCAGATGCCCCTAGTTGCCGCAGAAATTCCAATACGAAGGGGCGCTCTTTAATGAGGTGATCAACTTCTTCTTTTAACTGACGAATGTTGATTGATAATTCTTTGGACCAAGATTCCAAGCAGTACCAGTCCAGCGTGCCTCGTTTTTCATTGAGACGGCCGTGAAGCTCTCCGATAGCTTTATCTGGACAGAGGTTATGCTGTTCCGCGTATCGCAGGGGTAAATGAGTGAGCCAGAAAAAATTATCAAAGTGTAAATCTAGCAGTGTGCCATCCATGTCCAGTAGAACGGTATCTATGTTATTCCAGTCAATCTTCACGGTTATCTTTCATGGTTATAGAGGTTTTTAGCTGTTCGAGGTGAACTCAAGTATGCCCACAAACCACTCTATGTTGAAGAGACACCTGCTATTTAAGAATTAACGACTTCCTATACGATGGATCGCTAAGTTTTATCGCAGGTTGTGATGTTAGTTAAAACAGATCCTCGGGGCGCGTCACGCCGGACGACGTGCCTCCGTTATTTAGTAGTGAATTGCTTGTGGTCATTGCGGGAACATATTCTTTGCGGAAAATTTCAAATATTGCATTGGCATGCTCGGGTCCAACTCTTAGACCGGTATTTGGGTCTATGCGGGCCATGACAACACCTTCAGGTTGGGGCCAGATGATTTCCTGTTTTCCCGCTAGTGCCGTTTTCATGAAATCGATCCATATGGGTAGGGCCGCTGAACCACCGAATTCGCCGCGTCCAAGTAGTAGGTTTTCATCAAATCCGAGCCATGCGGTCGAGACAATATGTGGGCTGTAACCGGAAAACCAGGCATCTTTTGGGCCATTGGTAGTGCCGGTTTTTCCGCCGATATCCGATCGTTCTAGAACGCCGGCGCTTCTGCCTGTTCCCTTGCGAATAACATCTTTAAGGACGGAATCAATGAGATAAACTACTCGAGGTTCAATGATTCTCGGGGCTATGGGTGGCTTTAATACCGTTGGTGAGGATTTGATGGGCTGCGTTTCTTCATTAAGCCGTGCTGGAAGCTCGGTTGCTAGCCCGAGTTCTGTGTCGAGATCGCTCATAGTTGGTATGGATTCTAGTACTATGTTCTTTTGTTCTGGTTTTTCCATTCCCTTTATTGCTGCGTCAGCGTTCGCAGAGTTCTCTGAAACCTCGTCGCAGGAAAGGCAAACGGTCAATGGAGCCGCTTGGTAAATCAGATTTCCTTCTGTGTCTTCTATTCGATCAATCAGGTAGGGCTCAACTCGGTAGCCGCCGTTTGCGATAATAGCGTAGCCCGTAGCAATTTTTAGAGGCGTAACCGCATGGCTACCTAGGGCCAGCGATAGGTTCCTTGGCAGAGCAGGCCCATCGAAACCAAAGCGTTGCAACCCATCGATGGCCTGGTTGATGCCAATACTGCGTAAGATCCGGATTGATATCAGGTTTCGAGATCGATAAAGAGCCTCACGAAGACGGGTTGGACCATAGAATTTTCCACCGTCATTTTCTGGGCGCCATGCATTTTCCAAAAGTGAATCTTCAAAGACGACAGGCGCATCGTTAATGATACTCGCTGTGGTGAAACCATGTTCCAGTGCCGTGGTGTAAATAAAAGGTTTGAAGTTTGAGCCGGGTTGACGCTCAGCCTGTGTTATTCGGTTAAAGTGACTTTGACGAAAATCGAATCCACCTACAAGAGCCTGAATGCCACCATTTTGTGGGTTGAGCGCCACAATGGCAGCTTGCGCTTTGGGTAATTGGCTCAATTGCCAGTTGCCATCGAGTTGTCGTATCCGAATAAGGTCGCCAGTGGCAAATAACTCTTCAGCAGATTGAATGGAGGCTGAGCGACTGTTGGGGCTATTAAAACGCCGCAGTCCCTTAAGGCCGCGTTCCCACGTTATATCCACTGAGTTGCTGGAGGCGAGCAGAACGGTGAGAGATTGCTTGTTTACCTGTGTGACGATTGCGGGGGTAAAGTTGCCGTAGATCGGAGTAACTCCAAGTGTCGATAGCCAGCTTTCTTTTTCAAGCACCTGGTTTTCTGGGCCGCGATATCCGTGACGGCGGTCATAAGCGATTAAACCGGCCTTAACGGCGTTTTGAGCCGTACGCTGCAGTTTGCTGTCGACGGTGGTATAGACACGGTAGCCATCCATGTAGGCACCTTGGCCGACCATCCCCAAAATTTCCTTACGTGCCATTTCTGATACGTAAGGTGCATCCAGTTCAAGATGATAGCCATGGTAATTGGCGGTTACGGGCTCTGCTTTAGCTAATGTGTATGCTTCGTTATTGATAAGGTGTAAGTCCAGCATGCGCATAAGAATCCAGTTGCGGCGAATAAGTGCCCTGCCTGGATTGGCAATTGGGTTGTAAGCGGATGGGGCCTTAGGAAGTCCTGCAATCATCGCTAGCTGGGCAAGGCTAAGATCTTTGATAGACTTTCCGTAGTAGACTTGTGCGGCAGCTTCTATCCCATAGGCTCTGTTACCTTGATATATCTTGTTGGCGTAGAGAGTAAGAATTTCTTCCTTGCTGAGTTCATCTTCAATATGCAGTGCCAGCAAGATTTCATTAAACTTTCTGGTGAAGGTTTGTGTTCGGGTTAAAAAAAAGTTGCGGGCTAGCTGCATGGTAATGGTGCTTCCCCCAGTTTTAATTTCACCAGACGTGATCAATTGGGATGCGGCTCGCAGTAGGCTCGCAACATCTACCCCTCCATGACGGTAAAACCGGTCATCTTCAGCCGATAGCAGTGCGCTGACGTATAAAGGCGGTATGTCTGCAAAGTCGATGGGGGTACGACGTTTTTCGCCAAACTCTCCAATAAGTTGTGAATCTTGTGAATAGATTCTCAAAGGAGTCTGAAGTTTCGTCTCACTAAGGCTATCAACCGAGGGTAATTTAGGGCTAAGGTAAAGGTACAGGCTGCCAGTAATAATGAGAATGCCACCTAAGGATGCAAGGGTGGCCCAAAATGCATAGCTTAGAAGTTTAAAAAGTTTGTTCATGGTTCAGCCTGATTAAGTCAGCGTGTTATTATAGAATTAAAGGAAGCGTCAATACAGCTCTTGCAAACTTGCAAGAATTAGTTAAGGTTGTAAATTAGGTGTTTTACGTAACCTTTTTAAAATAAAATAAAACAAAAAAACGATGGTCAAACACTTGTTCTTGCCGGCTTGCTTCAAATGCAAACAGTAACTGCAGTCGAAAAAGTTCCTCTGCTGGGAGATATACCCTATCTGGGGCGTCTCTTCAGGTATAATATTGATGATATGGATAAACGTGAAATCCTGATTTTCATCACACCCAAAATCATAAATGAAGCCCTTCTTGATTAATGCTTAAAAACAACAATATTTTTCTTGTTGGCCCAATGGGGGCTGGAAAGACGACCATTGGTCGTCTTTTGGCGAATAGTCTTAACCTTGAGTTTGTTGACCTTGATGCTGAAATTGAGCAGCGTTGTGGCGCCGACATTCCTTGGATATTTGATGTGGAGGGTGAAGATGGCTTCCGCAGACGTGAAGGGCAGCTGCTGGATGAGATAACGAGGAGAAAAGGGATTCTTCTTGCTACAGGCGGAGGGGTGGTCCTTGCTGGAAATAATCAGGAGCTGCTCAAGCAAAGAGGTTATGTCGTTTACCTAAGTGCTTCAGTAGATCAGCTTTTAGAAAGAACTGCCCATGATCGAAACCGCCCTCTATTACAGGTCGATAACCCCCGTGCAGTGATAGAAAAATTAACTTCAGATCGCGACCCACTTTATCGGGATGTAGCTGATCTCGTGGTCATTACTCAAAGAAGAAAACCTCAGTTGGTTGCTGAAAATATTGTTGAAGAAGTTCGTTATCTAATGAGCTGATGTGGTACATTTCAGTCCAAATTCAATGGTAGAAACAACACAGTGGAAAAGATAAAAAAGCTCAGGGTCGATTTGGGTGAGCGAAGCTATCCGATACTTATTGGCGAGGGGTTATTGCAGACCCCAAACCTTTTTTCGCCCTATATTCATGGGGGCCAGGTGCTGGTTGTGACCAATGAAACCATTGCCCCTTTATATCTGAAGTCAATTATTGGAAACCTTTCGGCTTATCAAGTAGATTCAGTGATATTGCCCGATGGTGAACGATACAAAAATCTTGAGACGCTCAACCTTATCTTTGATCAGCTACTGATCAAACAGCATAACCGAAAAACCACATTAATTGCCCTTGGTGGTGGTGTTATTGGTGATATGACAGGGTTTGCTGCCGCCTGCTATCAGCGTGGCATTAACTTCATTCAGGTACCGACAACATTGCTTTCGCAAGTAGATTCTTCTGTGGGGGGCAAGACGGCAGTCAACCACGCTAAAGGTAAGAATATGATAGGGGCCTTCTATCAACCACAATGTGTAATTGCTGACACGGCGACGTTAAATACACTTGATGACAGACAATTACGGGCGGGTCTGGCAGAGGTTATCAAATATGGTTTGATCTCTGATGCGGAATTCTTTTTCTGGTTAGAAATAAATATTGATTTACTGCTTAATAGGGATGCCGACTCTCTGGCCTTTGCTATTCTGAGATCCTGTGAAAATAAAGCAAAGGTTGTGAGCCAGGATGAGCGGGAAGGTGGCATCAGAGCCATCTTGAACTTTGGGCATACCTTTGGCCATGCCATTGAAACTGCGCAGAACTACAGCGATTGGCTGCATGGTGAAGCTATTGCTGCCGGTATGGTTATGGCAGCTGAGCTCTCCCTTTCGATGGGCTGGATTTCAGCGGACGATGTTCGTAGAGCGAGTGCACTGTTCCTCCGTTGTGCGCTGCCTGTAGCGCCGCCTGAATCTATTTCATATGAACAATACTTG
>JBLIJA010000074.1:0-8938 GCA_047635115.1 Porticoccus sp.
AGGCTCCTCCCCCACCAGACTCCCGCAGCCATTTTTCCAGCGGTGTTAATGTACAGGCCCATTGTGTAAATTCAATTAATGATATCCAGATTCCCAACGGTAGATGAAGCGCCATTGCTCAACGTCGCCAAATCGCGAGTAAGCAGCCTAGCAAACCATAAACAGTCAATAACAGGTGGAGTATCACGACCTAGCCTGCCAGCCATAGATAAATCGTTGTCACCCCATCAGCCCATACAGCTATATTCCCAAGCCAGCATTGCCTGCTTACGAGGTAGCCCCCAACGATAACCACCTAAAGACCCATCTCGACGAATCACTCGATGGCAAGGAATAAGCCAAGCAATCGAGTTTGCCCCCACAGCATTAGCCACAGCCCGAACAGATTTAGGACTGCCTATCGCATTCGCGATATCGCTATAGGTGGCGACACTGCCACTCGGAATAGCCAGCAAGGCCTGCCAAACTTGACGCTGAAAAGCGGTTCCTGCGACGGATAACGCCAGTGGTTTTTTGTTCTCTCTCTTGAACAGCTCTTCAGCAAAAACAGCGACACCGGCATCATTGCGGTGAAACTCAATGTCTTGATTATCTATACCCCAGTCCTGAGTTAGATCATCACCTCCTTCGTCTTCAAATTCTAGGTGGGTGATACCATGCTTCGTCCAGGCAACACACATTCTGCCAAAGGGTGACGCCGAACAACCATAGTCCATATTGGTCTCGCCTCGACCTGAGTCAGATTTGATAAGCACGGTATTCTCAGCGAGAGAGGCCGTTTCAACGTCCAGTTTGGTGCATTGATAAGAGGTAGGCATAACAAGCTCCTGAGTCGTCTGACACCAGTCTAATACTCACAGATAAAAAGAACACTAGCGCATAGCGTGGTATCAATAAAGTTTCACCAAACAGATATATAAACAACATTATGACAAGACTATATCTTGTTTATATTGAATATATTAAGAAGCATACTTAATCTTTTACATTAATATAAAAAGGTACTTACAATTTCCATTTTATGGCTTTAAAAGGATGACCACAGGTTATCTCAGTAGCAGTAACAACCTAAACATTACCCGCAAAGAGCTACGCATAGACCCTCGCGAAATACACCACATAAGGCTATAGTGAAAACACATGCCTTTGCAATTAATAAGGTGTAGCGACATGTCGCTATACCCCTCTTTCTGGTTATTGGCTCCGTCAGTATCGATAATATCCTGCGGTGGTGGCAACGCAGGATATTGAATGTATCACCCGTCACGATTAAGGGAAATCCTATCTATTACTGGAAAAGGGCCGAAAGATAGATGCCGAGAGTATCTCGCACTATGTGGGTGGCGATACCGCTAATGTAGCGATTTCAATGGCACAACAAGGGTTCGATATCGATATTCTGGCCTTGGTTGGCGACGACCATAACGGTAAAACAATCCGGCAAACATCGAATGATCAAGGCATTGGTCTAGATCACTTCTTCACAGAACCGAATACAGAAACCGGCAGCTCGATTCTGATTTATTTCCATGACCAAAATGCTGCCATTTTCACCTACCGAAGAGCCAATACCTGCCTGACCCGGTATTTTATAAGATCGATTTTTCGAACTATCAACTGGTGTACGTGGGCTGGCTGTTATGTGGCGACCAATCCCGACACCTGTCAACTGACCGATCACATTGATGAATTTCTCAGTGTTGCCCACGAGAGCGACTATCTGTCACTCAATAAGGTTGAAACCGTCGCACTACTTTCTCAGCTAGCCTTAAGCCACAACAATAGCTCAAACATCCACACAATAGAGATGGAACGAACACCGCTTTTAATGGAGACGGGGCTTCACGTAGGTGGGTTCTGGTTGGCACTGAAAGAGGCCATTGAGGCTATCCGCCATGCTGGGACTACCTATTTTTCACTCACGGATGGCACGGAATGCACCTACCTCTTTGAGGATAAAACGCTCTTTTATTGTCCATCGAATGACATGACGCCCTGGAGAACGACGGGTGCCGAGGATGCCTTTGCTTCGACGATTGCGGCTCAACTTGTCAGTGGTTACGGGCCAGAGAGAACCCTTTATGCTGCCACGTGCAGTGTTGTGGAGCACGTGGATACACAAACAGGATTACTCACAGCAGCCGCTATTAATCAGATAGCAATGGATAATCCGCCCAGCTGCTATTGGGTAAACGAAGCGAATAGAAGCCTCTTTATTAGCCAATAACTATTTTTCATCCCCATCAAAAAATCCCGCAATGTGGGATTTTTTGATGGGGATGGACTAATTATAAATTTAAGCGGGTTTCAATCAGCTCATCCACAACAGAGGAATCAGCCAGTGTCGAGGTGTCACCGAGATTATCCAGTTCATTGGCTGCGATCTTGCGCAGAATGCGGCGCATGATTTTACCCGAACGGGTTTTTGGTAAACCCAACGCCCAATGGATCAAGTCTGGTTTGGCAATATGGCCAATCTCTTTGGCGCAGAGTGCAATCAACTCCTTGCTCAGCTCCTCCGAAGGCTCGACACCTACCATCAATGTCACGTAGGCGTAGATGCCCTGCCCTTTAATATCGTGGGGGCAGCCCACCACCGCAGCCTCTGCAACACGGGGATGAAGTACCAAGGCACTTTCAACCTCAGCAGTACCCATACGATGACCAGACACATTTAGCACATCATCTACTCGGCCGGTAATCCAATAATGGCCATCTACATCTCGGCGGGCACCATCGCCGGTAAAGTAGTATCCGGGAAAGGGTGAAAAATAGGTTTCCTTAAAGCGAGCCGCATCGCCATACACGGCACGAATCTGAGAGGGCCACGAAGACTTAATCACCAGGTTACCCTCTCCTGGCCCCGCTATAACATTGCCTTCATCATCAAGTAATACTGGCTGTATCCCAAAAAATGGGACGGTGGCGCAGCCCGGTTTCATGTCGATAGCACCGGGAAAAGGGGTCAGCATATGAGCACCGGTTTCTGTCTGCCACCAAGTATCCACAATGGGGCAATTTGAATTGCCAACGACGCGGTAATACCACTTCCATGCTTCGGGATTGATCGGCTCACCTACAGTACCCAGTAAACGGAGCGAACTGCGACTGGTTTTTGTAACAAAGTCATCACCGGCACCCATCAATGCACGAATCGCCGTGGGTGCGGTATAGAAAATACTGACCTTGTGCTTGTCAATCACCTGCCAGAAACGAGAGGCATCTGGATAGGTGGGTACGCCTTCGAACATTAAGGTAATAGCACCATTACACAGCGGGCCGTAAACAATATAACTATGTCCAGTCACCCAGCCCACATCCGCTGTACACCAGTAAACATCTCCTTCTTTATAATCGAACACATACTTATGTGTCATCGCTGTCTGTAACAGGTAGCCCGCTGTAGTATGCAGTACGCCTTTAGGCATACCCGTAGACCCGGAGGTATAGAGAATAAACAATGGATCTTCCGCATCCATTGTTTCTGGTTCACAGTAATCGCTTGCATCGGCTACTGCATCTCCGTACCAAATATCACGGCCTTCCTGCCAATTAATTTTTCCACCGGTATGCTTTACCACAAGACAGGTGTGAACATTGGGGCAGCCCTCCAGCGCCTCATCGGTATCGACTTTAAGAGGAATCGTTTTGCTACCTCTCAGGCCTTGATCGGCAGTGATCAACGTCTGACAATCGGAGTCGAGAATGCGGTCTTTTAGTGCCTCTGGAGAAAATCCACCGAACACCACCGAGTGAATAGCACCAAGGCGTGCGCAGGCCAGCATGGCATAGGTAGATTCGGGGATCATCGGCATGTAGATACAAACTCTATCGCCCTTTTTGACGCCACGTGCCTTCAGTACATTGGCCAGTTTATTAACCTGCCGACTCAACTGGTTGTAGGTAATGTAGCTGCTGTTAGACGGGTCATCGCCCTCCCAGATAATCGCTGTTTGTTCACCGCGAGTTGCCAGATGACGATCAATACAATTGACCGAGATGTTGAGCTTACCGCCGGCAAACCAACTCGCTTCACCGCTATTAAAATCAAAGCTGCTAACGTTATTCCAGCGTTGTTCCCAGTAGATAAACTTTTCAGCCTGCTCTGACCAAAAGTTATCCGCATCGTCTATCGATCGACGGTACATCTCCTGATAGGTGTCCGCATCGATATGTGCTTCTTTAGCAAAACTCTCAGGAACAGGGTAAACATTTTCTTGAGACATGTGAATCGCCCTTGTTTAGCATTATTTAGAGGGTACAGAATTTATTAGGTTAAGACTAAATGAAATTAAGACTAGGATCTATACGACCTTTATATGACATGCCCTCTGTAGATAAGATCACTGCTCACCCACTTGGCGCCAATAACAACGCGGAACAAGAAGTACAGGATGACCAATAGAAAGATCATAGATATAACGAAACATCCCACAGCCCACATTACCGGACCAGCCAACAGAGAAGACCCATCCACCGGTATAGAGGGAAGCGCAAAAACGCCTTCTAGGAGTAACAACCGGTGGTTATGTGTTACCAACCACCGCCCTGTCAGAAGATTACAAATCCACACCAGTCTCTGTATTAACTCAGAATTATCTACAAAAAATAGAGGCAACAATATCATCGCAACCAAAGCGACAAATAGCGCTCGAAAGCTATAACGAGGAAATTAATGGCTCATCATATCCGATGTTCCTATACCTATTTATACGATGCGCATATTGATACGTTTTATTTATTAACACACACATCCTGGCGCACGTCAGTATTCTTCAATCTCTGAAGTTATCAAACTGAAATGGCTGCCCAAGGTCAGCCCCTCGAATTAGAGCCATGACGGCCTGAAGGTCATCTCGTTTTTTACCTGTGACACGTATTTTATCGCCTTGAATAGCGGCCTGAACTTTGATTTTCGCATCTTTCGTTAGCTTAATTATTTTCTTGGCCATGGGCTGGTCTATACCCTGCTTAAAGCGCACTTGGAGAGAAAATGTTTTACCACTGTGCAAGGCCGTCTCATCCGCTTCGATCACATAGGGGTCCACTTTACGTTTGACCAGATTTGACCGCAACATGTCCAACAGTTGCTGACATTGAAAATCTGCCTCTGTCGATAGCGTCACTTCGTCATCTTTGAATTCAACCTTGGCATCTACACCACGGAAATCAAAACGAGTGGCAATTTCACGCTGGGTATTTTCCGCAGCATTACGAATTTCTTCTTGTTCAACTTCAGAAACAATATCAAATGATGGCATTCAAAAAATCCTGATTAGCAAATACGGTGAGGTGAATAGTCTACCGCCCAACCACCTGCAGTAAAAGTATCAAACAATCACCTTTATTCTTTCTGAGTACATCGTAAAACGCCAAGAGCCAAGTAGCCTTTGATTCAATAATCATGTTAATAAAGGGTCAATCATCCTGATTTAATCTATGATTAAAGTAATCCAAACTAGTTCCAGTCAATAACTACTATGGGACTATCCGCATTGCTAAGAAAATTTTTATGGTTTAGATGGTTAGTACTCGTCATTTCCCTAACGGCTACATACCAGTTGTGGAGGTTTGAACAGCGGCAGGCGCTTGAAATGCTTCAAGTTGAGTTCAACGAGGCATCACTGCATAGCGCCACGATGGTTGCCCAGCGTATGGAACTCTATGAGCAGGTCCTGCATGGCACAGTTCGATTGTGACCTAATTTACAAGTGTTAATCGCCAATATTTCTATCAATTCATCCATGCGCAGAACCTAGAGGAATTCTATCCCGCCATCCACAGCATAAGCTTCTCTCCCATCGTCACGAATGCGTAGAAGGTCGAACACATCGTCTCCATTCGACAGGAAGGATTCCTCAAGCACACGATCCAGCCCGAGGGTGAGCGGGACATTTACGCTCCAGTCAAATACATCGAGCCGTTTTCGGGCAGCAACCTGCTTGCTTTTGGCTACGACCAGTACAGTGATTCGCTGCGCCGAGCTGCCTTAAATAGCTCGCGCGATTCCGGCAAGAACAGCATCACCGGCAAGCTGGCACTGGAACAGGAAAATAGCGATGATACGAATGCGGGTCTGCTACTATTTTCGCCGATGTATAAAACGGACGAGCCCATCGTAACGCTTGTAGAGCGACGGGCGAACCATTTCGGTTGGATCGCTGCCATCCTTCGCATGGAAGACTTAGTGCACTCCGCTGATGCCAAAATCGACATCTCCATCAAAGTCTTCGATGATGCTAACCCAGGTTATTTGAATCCTCAGCGCCTTATAGGTGAGTATCTCGAACTTCACGGAATCGCGTCAATTTTCCTTAACAATAAAACGGGCACTAGCGTCACGCAGGACGAGCAGCTGGATTTAGTATGGTTGCGCTCTCCACAAACGTCATCGACAACTTTCAGCACAAAAGTCCCTGATAGGTTAAATAGATAGGTCACCTACTAGCCTTAATAACAACGAAAAAAAGTGGCCAAGAAAATATAGAGCTGAGCCTTTTTATCAATATTAAATCTTAAAAAAAGAACGGATGAATCGTCATTTTTATTCATTAATTACATCAAAAATTTCTTGTGTAGAGTTTGTCTGTTAGGAATCACGTAGTGATTCTCATGCTTCCTGTACAGGGATAGTATTGGAGGCACGCTCCACTGTGTTATCAGGGTTGAGATACACAAGTTTTGGCTTATGAGTCGCCATTTCTTTTTCGGTATATTGGGCATAGGTGGCAATAATGACTCGGTCTCCCACTTGGCACTTTCGGGCAGCGGCACCATTCAAGGAAATAATACCCGAACCGGCTTCGCCGCGAATAATGTAAGTGGTGATACGCTCACCATTATTCACAATGTAAATATCAATCTGCTCAAACTCTCTCAATCCGGCCAGATCAAGCAGGTCTGAATCGATGGCGCAGGAGCCGTCATACCAGAGTTCCGCGTGGGTCACTGTGCCCATATGCAGCTTTCCTTTAAGCAGGGTGCTCAACATCGCATCTTCCTCTAATTTAGGGAAATATTGTCTATCAACCGTGCTGAGGTGGCGTACATCGCACCTAGAACGATTATATTTTCATCATCCACTGCTGCAATTTCCAGTGTTTTACTGTTGCAGACAGTGATGTAGTCGGGCTTGAAGCCCACAGCTTCAATCTGCCGGTTGGCTTCTTTTTCCAAAACAGCAAAGTCTCGTTTACCCAATTCAATCTGTTCGACTACCCAGTTTAGGCTCTTTTTCAATTGATTGGCTTTAGGGCGCTCTTCTGCCGTCAGGTAACCATTGCGAGAACTCATAGCGAGGCCATCGGATTCCCGGTGAATGGGTGCGGCTATAATCTTCACCGGCACACACAGGTCTTCTGACATCCGACGAATCACTGCCAGTTGCTGATAGTCCTTAATACCGAACACGGATTCATCCGGCTCCACAATATTGAACAGTTTCGTCACAATTGTGGTCACGCCTTCAAAGTGGCCCGGACGGCTGGCACCACAAAGCATATCTGTCATAGTAGCGCAGGTTACTCGAGTCTGAGTATCAAGACCATTAGGGTACATTTCTGTGTCATCTGGATGAAACAGGTAGTCACAGCCCACTTCTCGCAACTTGTCGCAATCCACCTCAAAAGTACGAGGGTACTTATCCCACTCTTCATTGAGACCAAACTGAAGCCGGTTGACAAAAATGGAGCACACAACCACGTCATTGGTCTGCTGTGCCCGTTTTATTAACTCTATGTGTGCCTCATGTAGATTACCCAGTGTGGGCACAAAACCTATCCTCTTTCCCAGTTGGCGCACATCTGCCAACGACTCCCGGATACCCTGAATAGTATGAAAAATCTGCATAGTGGTGGTTCCGGCTAACTTATTGGTCGGCGAAATAATCTCGAGCGAGATTTTCAAAACGAGTATACTTTCCCAAAAAGGCAAGTCTACTGGTGCCAATGGGACCATTACGTTGCTTGCCAAGAATAATCTCAGCAATACCTTTATCCTCACTCTGTTCGTTGTAAATCTCATCACGATAGATAAATGCGATCACATCTGCATCCTGCTCAATAGCACCAGACTCCCTCAAGTCAGAGTTGATTGGTCGCTTATTCGGTCGCTGCTCCAAATTACGACTGAGCTGAGATAGCGCAATGACAGGACAATTAAATTCTCGAGCAATCGTTTTTAGTTCCCGGGAAATCTGGGAAATCTCATTGGTACGATTTTCTGTGGGGATACTACCGCTCATCAACTGTAGGTAATCCACCATAATCAGCCCTGGCTCACCGTGTTCACGGGAGAGCTGCCGCACCTGATTCTTTAGCATCATTGGAGTAATGCCCGCCCTATCATCAATATAAAGCGGGCGATCTTTAAGGCGAGAAGCGGCGCTCGACAATCGCGGCCAATCATCTTCTGAGAGCTTTCCTGTTCTCATTCTGGTCTGATCAATTTTTCCCAGCGATGACATCATACGTATCATCAGTTGGTTGGCCGGCATTTCCAGACTGAACACCAGAACAGGCTTATTCTGGTGTAACACCGCATGCTCAACCATGTTCATGGCAAACGAGGTTTTCCCCATAGAAGGACGACCAGCCACAATGATCAGATCGCCTTTCTGCCAGCCCGAGGTTTTCTCATCAAGTTCAGTGAAACCCGTACTAAGACCGGTGATATCCGCATCGTTATTAAACAACTCATCAATACGGCTAATCGCTTCTTTCAATAGGCTGTTAGCATCTTGAAAGCCACCTAATTTTGGGCGGTTCTCGATAATATCGGACAATTTACGTTCGGCCTCTGCCAGCAACGAACTACTGTCTGAACCGAGAGGATTGAAACCTTTTTTAACGATATCACTGGCGGCAGTGATGAGTTGCCGGATAACTGAGCGCTCCAGAACAATCTGGGCGTAAGCGCCAATGTTTGCCGAACTGGGGGT
>JBLIJA010000075.1:0-8734 GCA_047635115.1 Porticoccus sp.
TGCTGGCACTGAGCAAGCAGAAAGAACAGACTTTTGCCGATGCCATTGGCGAACTGAACGTGGTTCCTGTCGCCATTTCCTACGAACTTGACCCCTTGGATACGGCAAAAGGGTTAGAGCTCTACGCCAAGCAAACTGAGGGTGTTTACCTGAAGGATGAGCATGAGGATTTTTCTAGTATCTACAGCGGAGTCGTTGGGAGAAAGGGTGCTGTTCATGTGGCCTTTGGTGAGCCTTTGGTGAGCGGTCTTGATTCGCCTCATGAAATGGCTGTGGCCATAGATAGGCAAATCATTGGTAACTATCATCTTCACCCTACCAATATTATTGCGTATGAGCAGCTGGGTGAAGCGGTGGCGAGCGTAGCTGAATGGAAGGCTGGCATGGAGTGTGATTGGCCAAAAGCTGTTCGAGAATTTACTGATCGTATGAATGCTATACCGGTTACATATCGCGATATTGTGATCGCGATGTATGCTAACCCGGTACGCCAAAAACTCAATCTTTCCTGACCGTGCTGGATGCTGACCTCAAAGAGGAAATCCAGCGGGGCTATCGTCAGTTCCTAGCCAGTAACGAGTTACGTCCTAGACTCGGCCAAAAACAGATGATTGCCGACATTGCCAATACCTTGGGTGATATTGAGGAGGGTGATGACGGGGAGAGAACCTCAGAGAATGGTATCTGCGTGGTTGAGGCCGGTACGGGTACTGGAAAGACGCTTGCCTACCTATTATCAACATTACCCATTGCTCGTCAGTTGGGTAAACGGGTAGTGGTGGCTACCGGCACCGTTGCGCTTCAGGAACAGTTGGTTAACCGGGATATCCCTGCGCTGATGGCAAGCACCGGATGGGAATATACGATTAGCTTGGCCAAGGGTCGTGGCCGTTATTTGTGTCCATTACGATTAGAACAGTGCCTCGATACGGCCAGTGCTCGTGATGGTGGCGCGTTTCTTTTCGAGGACGAGGTCGACTTTAACCCTACCAGCAATAATATCGCGAGCTATCGTGCTATGGATGAGTCCCTTAAGGTTGGAAGTTGGCCTGGTGACAGAGACAGTTGGTCTGAATCAATAGAGGATGCCGATTGGCGACCCCTTACCGTCGATCGCAGGCAATGTACTGGCCGCCGCTGTCGTTTTATTCGTGAATGCTGCTTTTTTAAGGCTCGAGATGATCTGGAAGAAGCAGACTGTATTGTTGCCAATCATGATCTTGTTATGGCCGACCTAGCGCTTGGTGGTGGGGTTATTCTACCTGCACCGGAAGACACGATTTATATTTTTGACGAAGGTCATCGAATAGCCGCTACTGCGCTTAATCATTTTGCTGGGCAATGTCGCCTACGGAGTACCATCAACTGGCTAGGCCGGATGCAAAAGCAAATAGTGGGACGATTACCGCTACTGATTAATGCGCCAGACCTGACAACTCGAATCGAAAAAGTAGCCAATCTTGCTAGCTCAACTGAGAAGTTGCTTGCGCTCAGTTATCCGATGTTTGAGAAACGACTAGACCGAGAGACATCAGGTGAAGACGATCATCGTTGGTGTTTTCCTGGTGGAGACCCCGGTGAAGATGTTCGAGAGATGGCCGGGCATATCTCAGAAAGTTTAAGTTCTCTGGCTTCGATATTGGAACTTCTTTCCGATCGTGTTGGCGACGGGATGGATGAAGTACATTTTCCCGTGCCTAGGGTAGACCTAGAACAATTGTTTCAAAATGTGGGCATCTGGCAGGGACGTGTGGAAGCGGCGCAACATCTCTGGAGGTGCTATGCACTGAAAGATCAGGGAAAGGGTCCACCTTACGCTCGATGGTTGTCGCTTGAAGAGGGGTTGGGCGGCAACATGGATATCCAATTGTCAGCATCGCCTACTGATGCAGGGGGTATTTTTAAGAGTGGCCTCTGGCAGCGGTGTTATGGCGCGGTCATTACATCAGCCACGCTTCAAACACTGGGCTCTTTTAGTAGCTTTCAGAAGCGTTGTGGCTTGCCTGATGAGACTCATTTTTCAGTGGTGGCGGGCGCCTTTGATTTTGCTAAGGCCGGAGTTCTATTTGTACCCGATATAGGTGCTGATGCCAGCGATGCGAGAGCGCACACCGATGCCTTAATTGCTCAGTTGCCTGACATTATTGATTGGCAGGAAGGTTCTCTCGTACTGTTTTCTTCCAAGCGGCAGATGGAACTAGTGTCTGAGCAACTACCCGCTGAGTGTTTAGGGCAAGTTCTGATTCAGGGGCAGTGGGGGCATCAGGAAATTGTCCGGCGCCACAAGGCGGCGATCGATGCCGGTGATGGTAGTGTTATTTTTGGCCTAGCCAGCTTTGCAGAGGGAATGGATTTTCCAGGAAAATATTGCGGCCATGTAGTGATTGCAAAAATACCCTTTGCGGTACCGGATGACCCAGTACACTCGACGCTCTCCGAGTGGTTGGAGAAGAAGGGAGGCAATGCTTTTATGGAGCTGATGCTGCCAGATGCATCCCTACGGCTACATCAAGCCTGTGGCAGACTAATCCGTACCGAAACTGATGTAGGACGGATCACCATCTTGGACCGGCGTATTGTCACAAAGCGTTACGGCAAGAAATTACTGGATGATTTGCCGCCTTTTCGCCGTGACTATCGGTAACGATTTAGTGGGTAAAAGGCTAGTGGCTGCAATGTTCTCGGATGAATGCTTAGTGGATAAAATATATACGGAGCTAGCATTACAGCTTTTCGAGTTGGAAAAAATGCTCAGGGAGATGAACCACTGGTCCCATATTGAGCCCTCATCAGATATCCTTGCCAGTACACAGCCTTTTGCTGTGGATACTTTGGCGTTTGTCGAATGGCTTCAGTTTATCTTTTTGCCGCGTATGCATTTGTTGGTGGAGGCGGCAGCCCCGCTTCCCGAGAATTGCAGTATTACTCCGATGGCAGAAGAGTATTTGAGGGACTCCTCTCATCAGGCTGTAATACTGATTAAATTGCTTGAGTCGATCGACACACTGCTATCCCATCAGCATTAAACATGAATAGCATTTAATGTCTCCTATGATGGTTAATAGGCACCGGCAATTAGTAATCAGGAGAAATTATGTCTCAGTGCCAATTTGATTATCGCGAGAAGACTGTATTTGTGGCCGGAGGTACTAGTGGTATCAACCTTGGAATTGCTCAGGGTTTTGCCAAGGCTGGTGCCACCTTGGCGGTGATGAGCCGCTCTCAGAACAAAGTAGATGCAGCCATAGAGACATTGAAGCAAAACGGTGAACGAGTCATTGGCTTTGCTGCTGATGTACGGGACGTGGATAGGCTTAAGGTCGTATTTGAATAGAGCCATCGCGAACTGGAGCTGATTGATGTACTGGTCTCGGGTGCGGCGGGGAGTAGACATGATTACTCGTACCACCGCAATAGAGTGGGGGCCTGAAGGGGTGCGAGTGAACTCTCTTGTTCCCGGCCCTATTGAAGGTACCGAGGGAATGAAAAGACTGGCCCCATCGGAGTCTTCCTGCGCTAAATTGGTGGTTGACTCCGTGTCTTTGAAGCGACAGGGAACGGTTGTGGATATGGCCAATGCCGCTTTATTTATAGCCTCTGATCTTGCTAGCTATACTAATGGCGCCATCCTGCCTGTGAATGGTGGCTGGGGGTTAGGTGGTGCTGGTCAGCTCGGACAGAGTCTGGCAACGATGGCCCAATTGGCAAAGTCGGCTCAGGTACCCGATGCCTAGAGCCGTACTCTTAGTTGTGCACTGAGCTGTACTTCGACTACAAGAAAAACTGTGGTTGGAAGAGTGCAGTAAAAGAGCTGTATAAGAGAGTACGGTAGCAGAAAGTGCGGCAAGAAATACCGATATTCAAGAAACCGCTCCTTGACGGCACTCAATCTCACTAATTCGTTGCTCTATGGCGTACTTGATCGATGCCGGGTCTAGTCCAGTTGCGGCCAGTTGTTGCTGGTGATTTCCGTGACCCACAAATTTGTCGGGCAGTCCCAGATGTAGGATGGCGACAACAATCCCCATAGACGCCAAATGTTCGCTGACAGCGGTGCCAGCACCTCCTTGGATCGTATTTTCTTCAAGAGTCACTAGAAGGCTGTGTTGTGACGCTAGTTTGTTCACCAGCGCTGTATCCAGAGGCTTAACAAAACGCATATCTGCAACGGTAGCATTGAGCTTATGTGCAGTTGCTAATGCTGCGGGGAGCAAGGTACCGAAGTTGAGGATGGCTATCCGACTACCCTCCCTTCGTATGATGCCCTTGCCGATGGGCAGTGCTGTCATTTCTTTTTCAATACTGGCGCCAGGGCCGGTTCCTCTTGGATAGCGAACGGCAGCGGGACCATTGTGAATAAATCCGGTGTAAAGCATCTGGCGAGTTTCGTTTTCATCGGAAGGCGTCATGACCATTATGTTGGGGATGCAGCGAAGGTAGGTTAGGTCGAAACTTCCTGCATGGCTGGGGCCGTCTTCACCTACCAGTCCTGCACGGTCAATGCCAAACAATACATCCAGGTTCTGCAGTGCTACATCATGAATAAGCTGGTCGTAGGCACGCTGCAAGAAAGTTGAATAAATGCCGACAACAGGTTTGATGCCCTCACACGCTAAACCCGCGGCTAAAGTGACAGCATGTTGCTCTGCAATGGCTACATCGTGGAACTGTGCCGGAAAAAGTTTGGCAAACTTCACCATGCCGGAGCCCTCGCACATGGCTGGCGTAATGCCCACTAGCCGAGGTTCTCTCTCTGCCATATCGCAGAGCCAGTCACCAAATACCTGCTGGTATTTTTGTTTGGGCGGGCTAATCACGGAGGTCGACTGCGATACAGCAATATTAGGTTTTCTTTTAGGCTCAATTTTATTAAGCGCGTGATAACCCACGGGATCGGCTTCCGCAGGAGCAAAACCTTTACCTTTACGTGTGATGGTATGCAACAAAATTGGTCCACTGAGAGCCTTCAAGTTTCTCAGTGTCTGGACTAGCAATGGCAGATTATGGCCATCGATGGGGCCTATATAGTTAAACCCTAGCTCTTCAAAGACTATCCCTGGAGCTACCATGGCTTTTAAATGCTCTTCTGTTTTTCTAACGAAGGTTGCTGCTGAGGGCACTGACCTCAAGACTTTTTTTCCGCCTTCGCGAATGGTGTTATAGAAACGGCTAGACCATAGTTTGGAAAAATAGGTAGCGAGTCCGCCTACATTGTGGGAGATCGACATATTGTTATCGTTTAACACTACCAGCAGATCGGCATCCGTGTGAGCAGCGTGGTTGAGTGCTTCAAATGCTAAACCGGCTGTCATGGCGCCATCACCAATGATGGCGACCGCTTTGTTGTTTTCGCCGTTCATTGCTGAGCCCAATGCCATGCCAAGTGCTGCACTGATAGAGGTACTTGAGTGGCCAACCCCAAAAGTGTCGTACTCGCTCTCATCACGCCTTGGAAACGCCGATAAGCCCTCGGCTTGTCGAATAGCGGGCATTTGATCCCTGCGGCCCGTCAGAATTTTGTGGGGGTAGGCTTGATGACCTACATCCCATACCAAGCGGTCGCTAGGGGTGTTGTAAATATAATGTAGGGCAACGGTTAACTCTACGGCGCCAAGTCCGGCACCAAGATGGCCACCACTTTTCCCCACACTGTAAAGGAGATAGGCCCTCAGCTCATCCGCTAGTGTCAGCAGTTGATCTTCAGTCAGTTCCCGGAGATGGAGTGGGTTATCGATGGTATCGAGTAACGGTATTTCTGGGCGGGTAAGCGGTATGTCGTTAAAGGTTTTTGCCATACATATGGAATCCAAAACAAGGGGTGCGATGTTACACCAAAATAACCCTTGAAGTTCCGGAGGTTGGTACTTTTAGACGCTTATCTTGAAAAGAATCGTGGGTGTTAGTGGTTACGATTGACGATGTAGTCGGCCATCGCCCGAAGCTGGTCGGCGCTTGAATCAAAATCAGCGAGAGCGATGAGCGCTTCCTTGTGTAGCCGCATGGCTTTCTCTTTGGCACCGTCTAAGCCAAGTAGCTCGGTGTAGGTGGGTTTGTGCAGTGCTTGGTCTGCGCCCCGTGGTTTACCAAGCACAGCGGTGTTGCCTACTACGTCAAGAATGTCATCCTGAATTTGGAATGCCAGTCCAATAGCTTCTCCGTACGCTGTTAGTGCCGAAAATTTTTGCTCTGTCATCGATCCTGTAGATAGAGCCCCCATTGAAATGCTGGCAACAATCATGGCTCCTGTTTTCTGTCGATGCATATGTTCCAATTGCTTCAAGGTTAGCGCTTTGTCGACGGATGAGATATCGATAGATTGTCCTGCGACCATTCCTTGTGCACCAGCGGCTTTGGCCAGCGAAGCGACCAAGGACAAGGCTATTTCGGGTCGGATTTCCTGCAACGTTGTTAGTTGCTCAAAGGCCAATGTTTGTAATGCATCGCCTGCAAGAATGGCGGTGGCTTCATCAAATGCTATATGGCAGGAGGGTTTTCCCCGCCTCAAATCATCATCATCCATGGCGGGTAAATCATCATGGATCAGAGAATAGGCGTGAACAAGCTCCACTGCAGCGGCAACACGGTCAGTGTCCTGATTGATGTTACCGAGAGCATGAGCGGCAGCATAGGTCAGTATGGGCCTGATGCGCTTGCCACCATTGAAAACACTGTACCTAAGCGCAGTATGTAACTGGCTTGCGGGGCCGTCTGTAGGAGGAAGTGCCGCCTCTAGTTGTTCGTTAACCCGGTGCTGACAGCTGTCGATAAATTCAGAAAAGGGTAGGGTTCCCATTAATCGTTCTCGGGTTCGAAGGTGGTTGGCTGAGTAGAATCGCGGGTTAGGATTTCAACCTTCTGTTCGGCATCTTTTAGCGCTTGCTGGCATTCACGGGTAATTTTGATGCCATCTTCAAAGGCCTTAAGTGACTCTTCAAGACTCAACGACCCTTTTTCCATCTCACCGACGAGCACTTCCAGTTGGCTGAGCTTGTTTTCAAAATCAATCGACTTTTTACGAGCAGCCACGGTATTACCTCCCAAAAACAAAGATGCAACACTAACCGAGCAGTCTTATGGGGTCAATTTTCATGGAACCTAAAATTGTAAGATATTCCCTACATTAAAAGCAGAAAACTCCAATAGTTCCTTATAAGTAAAAGGAGGATAGTCTCCCATGCAGGGGAGCAGCTGCACACGGATGTGTGACACCAAGGAACAATAAAGATGTTTGGTGTTTCTTCCATGATTGGATAGCAAGTTTCCTATAGTGCCTTGAACCCTGATAAAGCCCTGTATCAGCGCTTTATCTTGTCAAAACCCCATCAGTCCAAATTGGTGGGGTTTTTACTTTTATGGCTCACCGTTTTTGGCCCAGGTTTTTTGGGCGTTGGTATTTTAAGGCTCAGTGTTATCGAAGTGTTATGGGTCTATAGTGGGGGGGGTGCGTGATTAGGCAACCTAGAATCTTGCGACTTAAGATGGCTGCACTGGCAGGAAGCCATATCCCTGTTCTCAAGGAAAATGGTCGTTTGGACCTTAGGTGATTTGGTAAAAAAGGTGAGAGGTGGCCATTCTCGAATCGACGGGAGTCAGTCTTAGGTTTTATTGCCTGTGATAGTAATCATCTAGCTAGGCCACGCACAAATTACCCACCCAATATTGGCACTGTTAGCCAGAGATGGTTACCTGTGTATGTACTGCCCTCTACAATCCCCCTCAGCTCAGTTGACCCGTGATCATATTGTGCCTACCTCTCGAGGTGGAAACGATAAATGGGGAAACGTGGCCGCGGCTTGTCGGCGATGTAATCAGCACAGGGCGCATTATTTGCTTAAAAGAGCTTCGCATGGAATTGGTGGCCTTTCTGATCAATATCCGTCGTATTTTTGGGGATCAGATGGAGTTTTTACGCAGTCAGTTTTTTAAGAATTCTCGCTGTTTGTAATGGGTAGTTGCTGTTCTCTGCAATGGGAGGGTGCAAAAACTAAGGTGAGGGTTACCGACATTTTTGGCGGCTTGCCTTAATCCATTATTGTTTAATTCAAAACGCCCTGAACGAACATCAGGAGAATTAAAACTGGGCAGCAGAAGCGTACGTAGCTGGGCCATATTTTCCAGAATAGTGACTGCTCCACCTGTGGGTATCCACTACGAATTTCTGCCAGAATTTTATCCCTGTGCCACACCCAAGTAGCAAAAATACAGAGGATAAGCCCCAGTAATGGTTGGCTGTATTCGGTGGTGAGCGTGACGGTGAAATTAAACAGCGTATCAAAATTTAGGATAATGAAACCGCTAAATATAAAAATGATAGTGCCGATCAACCAAGCGGAGGTGGGGCGACCGATTCTGTGGTTTTCAATGGTGTAGGAAACGGGCACTTCTAGCATGGATATAGAGGAGGTGAGTGCAGCAATGGTCATCAGGCAAAAGAAAACCAGACCTACAGGAATGCCTATGGCGCCCATGCCGTGAAATAGAGCAGGCAGTGTTTGAAATATCAGGTCAGGCCCTGCGATTAGATCGCCTGCTTCACTGTAAATAGTAACGCCCTGTTGTTGAGCCACAAATAGGGCAGGCAACACGAGCAATCCAGCCAAAAAGGCAATGGATGAATCGACAAGGGTGACGATAGCGCCCATGGCAGGGAGGTTTTCGTCAGGCCCTAAGTAGGATCCATAGATCAACATGGTTCCAACACCAAGAGAGAGGGAAAAAAATGCTTGCCCCATCG
>JBLIJA010000076.1:0-8492 GCA_047635115.1 Porticoccus sp.
ACACATTGGGCCACCACGGAATCTTGGAAAGCCATAACCATTAATCCAGATAACATCAATGTCACTGGCCCGGGTGACGATTCCTTCTTCGAGGATTCGTGCACCTTCGTTAATAAGAGCTAAGATTAGCCTATTTTGGATTTCTTCATCGCTAATACCCTCACCATTAAGGCCAACACGTTGTCTAATGCCGAGTTTTTCTGCTTCAGTGCGGATAATGTTTAGGACGTCTTGATCTACTACTTTATTTCCACTTTCTTGCTCGTAGCGATAAAACCCCGCACCGGTTTTCTGCCCCAGCCGACCCGATTCTACCATTAGGTCTGCCGCTTTAAAGTAGCACGGATCGTCGGGGAGATTTGGATTTTCACGTCGCGCCTTGTAGGCGATATCAATACCAGAAAGGTCGTTGACTGCCAGCGGTCCCATGGCCATGCCCCAGATTTTCATGGCGTGGTCTATCTGTTCTGGCGTTGCCCCCTCAAGTAGGAGCATTTGTGCTTCACGACCATAGCAAGAATACATCCGATTGCCGACAAAGCCATAACAGACACCCACAGAGACGGTTGTTTTTCCGATGAGTTTACCAATGGCCATTCCTGTAATTAGGGTTTGTTCGTCAGTTTTCTCCGCGCGGACTACTTCAAGCAATTTCATGATATTCGCCGGACTAAAGAAATGCATACCGAGTACTTTATTAGGACGGTTGGTCGCTCGAGCTATCTCATCAACATCTAGATAAGAAGTGTTGGTTGCCAGTATGGTTTCAGGTTTACACGCCTCATCTAAACGCGCAAAAATTTGATGTTTAATCGCCATATCTTCGAAGGCTGCCTCCACCACTAAATCGACATTAGCTAAGTCTTTATAATCACAGGTACCCTGAATATTGCCGACAAAACTATCACACTGTTGTTGGCTGATGCGACCGCTTGTTACATTTTTCTGATAACGACTTCGAATGCCATCGAGCCCACGCTGCAAGTTTCCTTCGCCCATCTCCAGTATTGTTACGGGAATACCCGCGCTAGAAAAACACATGGCAATACCGCCACCCATAGTGCCAGCGCCAATAACACCGACAGAGTGTATGGCCAGGGCTGCTACGTCGTTATTTATGCCGGTTGGTTTGGACGATTGTCGTTCGGCGAAGAAAGCATGTCGCATGGCCCTTGATTGTGATGAACTGCGGCATTCGAGGAACATTTCCCGTTCTTTTTTCAATCCTTCAGGAAACGGTAACCGCACTGCATTCTCTATAGACGTAACGCAATGTTGCGGTGCTATTTGACCGCGAGCGGTCCTCGCCATTTTCGCACGCCATTCGTCAAACAGCGCGGCATGATTAGCTGATTTATCTATCACGATTTGAGAAACCGGGCGCGCACCTTGACCTTTATCAACCATTGACTTGGCGTAACTAATCGCATTTTCTAGCAGGTCTCCCTCAACCAGTTGGTCAATAATCTTCAGCTCCAATAGCCTATCAACTGTTACTAATTTTCCAGAGGTAATCATTTCAAGCGCTGTTTCAACGCCCGCAATTCGTGGTAATAACTGCGTTCCACCTGCACCAGGAATTAACCCCAGCGTCACTTCTGGTAAGCCCACTTTTGTGCCTGTAATGCCTACTCGATAATGGCAGGACAAGGCCAGTTCAAAACCACCCCCTAATGCAGTGCCAAACAGTGCCGCAACTACAGGCTTTTTACACTGATCCAGGTTTTGCAATACTTCTGGCAAGTGAGGCTCTAATGGGGGTTTGCCAAACTCGGAAATATCCGCACCAGCAATAAAGGTCCTACCTTGACAAGCCAGCACAATAGCACTGACATCTTCATCAATTTCTGCATCGCGCAAACAATTGGCAATGCCTCGGCGTACCGTTTGAGACAGTGCATTTACCGGAGGGTTATCGATGCTGATAACAGCGATAGCGCCATGTTTAAAAAGTTTCACAGGAGGTATCATTAGTATCGCATCTCTGTTTGAGCGCCAATTTGAATGACTGCCGTTATACCGCTGAAATGACTGAGATCGGTCACTATATCTTTACCCGCCGTTTGATAGGGTTGGTAGAACTATTTAATGGAGTTGAATATCATGTAGCCAACCACCAAATAAGCCGTAGAATTCTTGCTTTCTTTGCGAATCGCTTCATCAATTTCTAGATCTAGTAAGCCGTAAGGCTCATATTTTTCGCTTACTAAATCTATATTTTAATTGCGATAATAATCAATATCAAAACATTGTCCTTGTTAGTTTGGATACATCATCCCTACAGTAATGATGATGTAATCTCTCATTGATATGTCAGCCGAAAGCTCCTGCCACTGCTCTACTAATCCAATCCGCCAAAGCGGGTAAAAAATAGCGAATTGGCCTTAGGCAATGCGCCTTGGGCATTTTCCAGACCCTGCTGAATGTAGTCCATGGAGCAATTTACCAGCACTTTGTAGACTCGCTTAACTAAATCATAGGCCTCATGACCCACCCAACCATGGGGTAACATGGCTTCGGGCAAATCGGGGTCTCGAAGTAAAATACGACGGTAATCATGGATTAGCAGTGCCCGCAATAAGAAGCTATCTGAAGCATTTGGGCGCTTGGCCGCAACTTGTTGGCATAACGGCCGGTAAAAATTGAGAAACTCATTGTAAAACACCTCAAGCTCCGATAAATTCCAGCGATTTTTTACCAGCTTTTTTATCGCTGCCTGAGAGTGGAAATCCTCTGTCTTGGCTGACAGTACCGCAACGTCTCCTATCAAATCCTGCTCATAGATTATTTCATCCAACGATGTGCGATCCGATGAGGGGTGCGCAAACATACCCGACACCAATGTATTAAACCCCTGCCAAATTAAGCTTTTACGGAATACTTCTTTCTTCTCCTCCGCGATAAATAGTGGTGCCACCAATATCCAACTACCGTCCCAGTCGGGCTGTTCAGAGGTGTAAATTCTCCGAGCGGCTTTGTCGTAATGACCCTTGGCTGTTTCTGTAAAACAGTAATAACTCCGTCGGCCCACCTTATTGACTTTTAACCAGTCATTTTTCAATAAGCGATAGACAGCTGTGCGCACTAATCGCTCATTAAACCCAAATGGTCCAAGAGCATTGATCAAGCTACCCAGCCAAATCCATCCACCATGCTGTGAAACCACATCGCCAAACACTGTCACCACCATCGATGTACAGCTAATGCTGGTCTTGTTGATGTGCTTGACTATTAACTGTTGCCGCTGCCTTGAATCTGTCAAACTATCTTCTCGCATACTCTATTTTGACCATAAAAGTGAGTTGAAACCCGTCCAGTCTACACAACGACGTCTGTGGTTTCCAAAGCTACTTTCTAAGAGCTAAAAAATACTCCCTCAGCGCTGATCAAAATCGACAACAACCTCATCAGAAATTGGGTGTGCCTGACAACATAGAATATATCCCGCAGCCACTTCACTCGGGGTTAATCCGTGACAAACATCCATGTCCACCTGCCCTTGCACCAATTTTGCTTTGCAGGTTGAACAAACGCCAGCCTTACAGGAGTATGGCAGTTCCATACCGTTTTTCATGCCTGCATCGAGAATATTTTCACCTACTGTAGCCAACTCGAACTGAATGGCACGGCCATCAGCCTTAACGGTTACTTTAGTGGTCTTTTGTTCGCTATAGTCATTAACCCGTTGCTGAGCCTTTGCCATCCGTGCCTCCGAATCTTCCTTAGAGCTGGCAAAAAGTTCGTAGTGAATTTGCGATTCCTGCAAACCTTCAAGACGAAAGCCATGAGACACTTCAGACATCATTGATTCAGGTCCACAAATAAATACGTCATCTGTATTTTGGATATCAATTACCTTATACTTTTGCAGGAGATACCCTTTTTTTATGTCAAGGCGGCCATTGAGAATATCTGTCCCCTGATCCTCCTGACTCATAATATTCGTCCATTGCAAGCGATTCAGATAGCGATTCTTGAGAAAGCTCAATTCTTCTTTAAACATAACAGTCTTAGTCCCGCGATTCGCGTAGATTAAACTTATGTGGCTTTTTGGTTCGGTGGTTAATATTGATTTTATGATTGACAGTATTGGCGTGATACCGCTGCCAACGGCCAAGCACATATAACGCTTTCGGTTGTCCATATGCAACTCAGTATAAAAACTTCCCTGCGGAGGCATTACCTCAACGGTGTCGCCGACTTTATAATTATCATTAGCATAATTGGAGAAGATACCATCTTTTACTCGCTTAATACCCACCCGCATATGTCCGTCATTAATGCCAGAGCAAATAGAGTAGGAGCGCCGTATTTCCTCCCCATTAATAACGGCTTTCAACGTCAGAAACTGTCCCTGTTTAAAGTTAAAAACTTTCTGTTGCTGTTCCGGTACTGCAAAGGTAATGCACACCGCATTATCAGTCTCCGCCTGCGCATCAGAAATGGTTAACGGATAGAAATTAATGTCGGACATTTGGTTACCTATTCTTGCTTAAAACTTATATATTTTTAAAGAAGTCAAACGGTTCAAGGCAAGAATCGCATTGAAATAATGATTTACATGCTGTTGAACCAAATTCGCTGACCCGTTTGGTAAGTCTGGAACCACAATGAGGACATCGAACCTGTGACTCAGGTGTCAGTGAGCCCTTGTCGTAATCAGCTATATCGTCTGGCGCGGCTATACCGTAGTCTCGCAATTGAGATCTACCCTGGCTCGTCATCCATTCAGTTGTCCACGCGGGCGAAAGTTGGGTTTTAACGGCACAATTTTTCACGCCATTAGCATGCAAGATGGCTTCAATATCCTCACGAATCACATCCATTGCCGGACATCCCGAATAGGTCGGAGTAATAGTTACTATTACTTGTTCTCCCTGAATCTGGATATCTCGCAGTATGCCTAAATCCCAGATAGACAACACCGGAATCTCCGGATCTTTCACTTCATCCAGCAGCACCCAAACGTCAGCGGCACCAGACCGTTGGCGATACTGCTCGCGCTCATACTGCTCATGAGAAATCGTTGGAATTCGCTGCATTGTTACCACTGACATCCCGGATAAGTACGATGTATAAACTGCATTTCAGTTAGAATGTGCCCCAAGTTTTCGGTGTGGTAGCCATCCCGGCCCCCGCGTACCGCCCACTCCTGTGTGGGAACAACGAGATTGGCTTGCTCCAGAACCGCTGTGACATCGGATAGCCATTGATCTTTAAATAGGCTTGCATCAACGCCAACACCCAAGTCAATTAGTCGCCGTTCGAGCTCATCATGTTCAAACAGCTCATGGGTAAAACCCCAAATATCGTCAATGGCCGCTTGAATACGCTTGTGGCTTTCTTGTGTTCCGTCCCCTAAACGTAACGTCCAATCTCTACTGCGTCGCAAATGGTATTTTGTTTCTTTGACCCCTTTCTCTGCTATTGCGGCCAGGGTTTTGTCATTCGATGTGGTGAGTACTGCCAAATAGTAGGTGTTGAATGCATCGACCAATAATTGACGCGCTATCGTATAGGCGAAGTCACCGCGAGGGAGTTCGTTGATCAGGTGATTTTGAAAATCGCGCTCGCCACGAAGGTAAGCAAAATCATCTTCCGTTTTACCGTCACCGCTCAACTCGGCGGCATAGGTGTAATACATGCGGGCACGACCAATATAGTCCAGAGACACATTGCCCAGAGCAATGTCCTCTTCGAGAAAAGGGCCACGACTTACCCACTCGGAAATACGGTGTCCTAGTACAATAGCGTCGTCACCCAAGCGGGTAGCATAGTGGCATATATCTTCGTCTAACGTCTCTTTCTTTGTATCTTTCTCACTCATAATTCTGGCCCCAGTTACATATTATCCACTTCTTTAGGAAGCGGGTAATATGTGGCATGACGGTAAGGTTTGTCATCCGAAGGATCAAAGAAGCTATCGGCATCATCCTCCTGAGAACAGCAGATGTCGCTAGACTTCACAACCCATATACTCACCCCTTCACTGCGACGTGTATAACAATCTCTCGCATACTCAAGGGCGTGTTCATGCGCGACTGCGTGTAAGCTACCCACGTGCTTGTGATCCAATCCACGAGCAGATCGAATGAAGACCTCAAACAATTCTAGATTTTCCAATGACATAAGTTATCTCCTAAGCCACAGCTTTATTACTACTAGTTTTTCGTTTTTCGTTATAGGCGTTTTGAGCATCTCGAACCCAACTGCCGTCCTCGTGAGCTTTAATATGGTGCTGTATACGCTGACGATTACAGTGTCCATTACCATTAATGACGTTATAAAACTCTTCCCAGTCAATGTCGCCATTGTCGTAATGGCCGCGCTCTTCATTCCATTTAATGGCCTTGTCGGGATGATCCAAACCCAAATATTCGATTTGCGGAACAGTTTGATCAATAAACTTTTGACGTAGATCGTCATTAGTTTCCCGTTTAATTTTCCATTGCATGGACTTGGCAGAGTGTGCAGACTCACCGTCATGAGGGCCAAACATCATTAAGGATGGCCAATAAAAACGGTTTAGCGAGTCTTGAGCCATTTGCTTTTGCTCAGGCGAGCCTTTTGCCAGTTCCATCATAATCTGATAACCCTGACGCTGATGAAAACTCTCTTCCTTACATATCCGAATCATGCCGCGAGCATACGGACCGTAGGACGTTCTTTGAAGTGTCACCTGATTACAAATTGCGGCACCATCAACCAACCAACCAATGGCACCAACATCGCCCCAGGTTTGAGTAGGATAATTAAAGATGGAAGCATACTTGGCGGAGCCATCCTGCAATGCAGATATCAATTCTGCACGGGAAACACCCAAAGTCTCCGTTGCACTGTACAAATATAAACCATGCCCAGCTTCATCCTGCACCTTGGATAGCAACACCGCCTTGCGACGCAACGAAGGCGCTCGAGTAATCCAGTTAGCTTCAGGCTGCATACCAATGACTTCAGAATGAGCATGTTGAGATATCTGGCGTATTAGATTCTTGCGGTATGCCTCTGGCATCCAATCTTTGGGTTCAATTTTTTGCTCGTCGTCCACTTTCTTTTGGAAAGCTGCCTCAAGCTCTTTTTCATTAGCCTTGTGATTAATCATGATCTTTGCCCTCAATCTAACGTGGTGCATTTATGATACATGAATTATATATTTAATCAACATAAGGTATCATTTTAGCGTGGCATTTGAGTTGCTTGCTTATTCTTATTACTTGACTAACATTGCCAGTTATCACGAAATATCGCTCTAGACCCGCTCAATAATGATCGCAATACCCTGTCCTACACCTATGCACATAGTGCAGAGTGCATAGCGCCCCCCAGTTCTATGTAGCTGATACATTGCTGTTGTTACCAGCCTTGCGCCACTGGCACCTAATGGGTGTCCTAGAGAAATTGCACCACCTAGGGGATTCACATGTGGAGCGTCGTCGGGTAAACCCAAGTCACGCATCACGGCAAGTCCTTGCGCGGCGAAGGCTTCATTCATTTCAATAATATCCATATCGCGAATGGTTAAGCCTGCTTTAGCCAACACTTTCTTTGCGGCCGGAGATGGCCCAAAACCCATGACTCTGGGTTCCAGCCCGACAGTTGCCATAGAAACCACTCTGGCTTTAGGTGTCAGGCCATTTTCCGCAGCCGCTTTATCAGACGCCAGTAGTAATCCGCAAGCGCCATCGTTAACCCCGGAAGCATTCCCTGCGGTGACAGACCCACCCTCCCGAAAAGGTGTGCTTAGTTTTGCCAGCGCTGCTAACGTTGTGTCGCCACGTGGATGCTCATCTATATCAAAAATAATGGGGTCTTTTTTTCGCTGAGGAATACTGACGGGTACAATTTCATCTTTGAATAGACCGGATTGTTGGGCAGCCTTAGTTTTTTGTTGACTTAAAAAAGCAAAAGCATCTTGATCTTCTCGACTGATGTTAAATTGTTCAGCAACGTTCTCAGCCGTCTCCGGCATTGAATCTATACCGTATTGCTGCTTAATCAAGTTATTGACAAAGCGCCAACCTATGGTGGTGTCTTCCATCGAGCTACTGCGACTATAAGCGCTGGTCGCTTTCGGAACCACAAACGGCGCACGAGACATGGACTCAACGCCACCAGCCAGCATTAACGATGTTTCCCCAGATTTAATCGCCCTAGCAGCCATGCCAATGGCATCCATACCGGAACCGCATAACCGGTTAACTGTAACGCCAGGAATGACCGCCGGCAGGCCTGCCAACAACGTACACATTCGTGCCACGTTACGATTGTCTTCACCAGCTTGATTGGCGCAGCCATAGATAACGTCATCAACCCGCGACCAATCAACATTTGGATTTCGTTCTTTTAATGCGCGCAAAGGAACAGCACCTAGATCATCAGGCCGAACAGTAGCCAATGCTCCTCCGTAACGGCCAAAAGCGGTTCTTATCGCATCACAAATAAAAGCATCGGTCATGGTTTACTCCCCTAAGAAATCGTTATTAGGCAATATA
>JBLIJA010000077.1:0-8485 GCA_047635115.1 Porticoccus sp.
GCATTATAATCTGTTAAATTGGGAGCCTATCGGGGACCTTTTAACTACCCTTCCAGAACTTGGTGCTATAGTTAAGTTAGCCTATACGCATGAGTTGAGAGAAAACTACAAAGATGCTTAATTATGTATAAAGATCTTAAGGCAAGACTACAAGAGACTACCGAAACTCCCTGGGATGACGCGTATGCGCACCTGGCCGCTTACAAAGCAGAGAAGGGTAATTGTCTAGTTCCTCAGTTTCAGATTACCTATGATGGCTTTGCTCTGGGGTTTTGGTTGCTTAGGCTGCGCAATGATTTAGTTGATGGCCTCCTTTTAGAAGATCAGATTCAGCGCCTCGACGCTCTGGAATTTGTGTGGGAGCCGCGTGAGCCGCATTGGGAAAAGGGATTTGCTGAGCTGCAAGCCTTCAGGGCAAAGCATGGTCATAGCTTGCCGCCCGAAAACTATACAACTCCAGGTGAACACTACGAGCTTGGAGAGTGGGCAAGAGCGCAGCGCCTCACAGAGGGCAATTACCCTAGAGAAAAGTATCAACGACTATGTACATTAGATTATGTATGGGATCTTATGGAATATGCGTGGAGCAGAGCGTTTTCAGCCCTTGATGCCTATAAAGAAGAAAATGGCGATTGTTTAGTACCTGATGAGTATGTAACAGAAGATGAGTTAGAGCTTGGTTCTTGGGTGATAAAGCAGCGCTCTGATTTACTTTATAATTATCTTCCTTTGGATAAAATGCTGAAACTGGATGCTTTAGGGTTTGCTTGGGCGGCCTCGGATGGATCAGCGCTTACCTTGCATATTCCCAGAAAAAAATAAAATGTAGTGTTTTGAAGTTATAAAAAAGCCGCCTTGCTAGGCGGCCTTTTTAGTTTTTGAAGAGAAATAATTGGCAGTAAAAAGAACATGCGTGATTAAGACCTTTTCTCACATCAATGCTTCAACCGTTTGTACTTCACCCGTTTAGGTTGAGCATCCCGGCCTTTTCTCTTAATAAAGTCTTCGTGATATTCAGTGTAGTCGCCTTCGAACAACACCACTTCGCTGTTGCCTTCGTAACCAAGAATATGAGTGGCGACCCTATCTAGAAACCAGCGATCGTGAGAGATCACCATCACGCAGCCGGGGAAGGTTTGAATGGCTTCTTCCAGAGCACGTAGTGTTTCAATATCCAGATCGTTTGACGGCTCATCCAGTAACAGTACATTGGCGCCTTGTTTGAGGGTGTTGGCTAGATGTAAGCGGCCACGCTCACCGCCGGATAATTCTCCTACACGTTTTTGCTGGTCGCTGCCTTTGAAATTGAATCGACCTACAAAGGCGCGAGAAGATACCTGATAGTTACCAATTTGGAGGTTGTCTTGCCCGTCAGAGACTGATTCCCAAACGGTTTTACTGTCGTCCAGACTCTCCCTGCTTTGTTCTACAAAGGCCAAGTTGACCGTTTCGCCGATGGTGATAGTGCCGCTGTCGGGTTGCTCTGCGCCTGAAATCATTTTGAATAAGGTGGATTTACCCGCACCGTTACCACCCACAATACCGACGATGGCGCCTTTGGGGATGCTGAAGGACAGGTTGTCTACCAGCAGTTCGTTACCAAAACTTTTACTGACATTATCAAACTCAATGACTTTGTCACCTAGCCGTGGGCCGGGTGGGATATAGATCTCATTGGTTTCATTGCGGCTCTGGAAGTCTTGAGAGTTCATCTCATCAAAGCGCGCCAGACGCGCTTTGTTTTTAGCATGACGTCCTTTGGGGTTCTGGCGCACCCATTCGAGTTCGTGCCTGATGGTTTTCAGGCGAGCATCTTCTTGCTTCTGCTCAATATTAAGTCGCTGTTCTTTGGTTTCTAGCCAGTTAGTGTAATTGCCTTCGTAGGGAATGCCGTGTCCCCGGTCCAGCTCTAAAATCCATCCGGCCACATTGTCGAGGAAGTAGCGATCGTGAGTTACTGCCACTACGGTGCCGGAGAATTCTTCGAGGAATTTTTCCAGCCAATATACCGATTCAGCATCCAAGTGGTTGGTGGGCTCATCCAGCAAAATCATATCAGGCTTGGATAGCAGTAAGCGGCAGAGTGCTACCCGACGTTTTTCGCCACCAGACAGCTTGGTGATATCTGCATCCCAGGGTGGAAGGCGCAAGGCGTCTGCAGCCACTTCCAGTGTGTGGTTGAGGTTGTGGGCATCCCACGTCTCAATAATGTTTTCCAGTTGTCCTTGACGCTTGGCTAATTTATCAAAATCCGCATCAGGTTCTGCATAGTCAGCGTAGACCTGATCCAGTTCTTTCAGAGCGTCGGCTGCCTCGCGGACGCCATCTTCCACGTTGCCGCGCACATCTTTTTCAGGATCAAGCTGGGGCTCCTGTGGCAAATAGCCAACTTTGATGCCAGGCATGGGGCGAGCTTCACCCTGGATATCGGTGTCGAGGCCTGCCATTATTTTCAGTAGTGTGGATTTACCCGCCCCATTGAGGCCGAGAACGCCGATTTTTGCGCCTGGGAAAAAAGACAATGAAATGTCTTTAAGAATTTCGCGTTTGGGTGGGACAACTTTCCCCACGCGGTTCATAGTGTAAACGTATTGGGCCATTGAATTTAGCAACTAGAGTTGTTTGAGCAGTCGGTATTTTAGCGGAAATATGTTGGTAACAGTAATGGCCTGTAAAAATATTCATGGTGTGGCGCGTGCTGCTAACATAGCCCAGAAAGCGGTGGCTGTGAGTGGCGTGCGCGGAGTTTGGCAAAACTTCGCGTTTTCTTGTTTCATTTCTTAGCCCTTTACCGGTTCATTGAAGCCTAGGTTGCCCATTTCTATGCCGCGCCGAAAATCGAGCATATGTTTTTTCATCCACTCTTCTGCCTTGTCTGGATTGTTTTCGCAGATGGAGCCATAGATATGTTGGTGTGCCACCAGAATTCGTTTTCCGGGTGAGAGGGCCCGGATCACCGCGCCCCAGGCAGCCGGGTAGAACAGTTCATTAAGGGGCGCTCTGGCTAGCAGCAGAGCGCTGTTGTGGGTCGCGTTGGCGAGTAGGTCGTGAAATTCGATTTCAGCTTCTAGCAGAGCATCGTGGTTGTCCATCACTTCAGCGGTGTGAGCGAGGTTAGCGGCCAGTCGTTGTTTGTCTTCGGGGGTGGCTGTCGAGCAGGCCAATTTACTGGCGAGGGGCTCCAGGCCCATGGCGATCTGCCACAACTCTTCATAGGTCACCCGGTGCATTAGTAGTGCTGAGCTGACAGAGCGTCCTACCGTATCGGTTTGAGGAAGGGTGACCACCAAGCGTTTGCGGTCTGCCCTACCCAGCATGCCGCCATGTTCCAAAAGTCTAATGGCTTCGCGAATGGTGGAGCGAGTTACCCCGAACTGCTCGGCGAGGGTGGTCTCGGTGGGCAGTAATTCCCCGGTTTTTATCTCTCCCGACACAATGGCATTGCGAATTTTTTCGCTGACGACTCGATAAGCGGGTTGGTGAGATAGTTTGCCAAAAGTTATATTTTTAGGCATGTGCTGGAATCGTTTCATTGGGTTTTAGGTGTTGTCCGTCATTCTGCTAGCGGGATGCGTTTGAAATGGAAGCCTATAGTGGAGTAAGTGTACCAGATTTCGGTGAATTGACATATTGTCGGACAATATGTCAGCATTGATGCTATGACAAGGTCGAGCGACGAATAAGTTTTGTTTTTGAACGAGATGGTGTGAGGAATAATCATGGCAGACACGATAAGTAAAACTGTGGGTCAGTCCGAAACAAAAGCCAGGCCATTGCGGTTTATCACGGCAACTTCATTGTTTGATGGCCACGATGCAGCAATCAATGTGATGCGTCGGCTGATTCAGGCTCATGGAGCAGAGGTCATACATTTGGGTCACAACCGCAGTGTGGCCGAGGTGGTACGGGCTGCTGTTCAGGAAAATGCAGACGCCATCGCCATTAGCTCTTACCAGGGCGGTCACATGGAGTATTTTCGCTATACCCTACAGCTTCTCAGGGCTAGTGGCGCAGGGCATATCAAAGTATTTGGTGGTGGCGGCGGAACCATTACGCTGGAAGAAATTGCCCAGCTTGAGTCTGAGGGCGTGGTTCGGATTTACCACCCGAATCACGGGATGGAGATGGGGCTGCTAGGGATGATTGAGGATCTGGTTGCACTTGCTCAGCAAAATCGTACCGATATTTGTCAGCCCGTAGCGCCCAATAAAGATGATGAGGTGAAGGTGGCGCAGATGATTTCTGCGATTGAAGAAGGCTTTATTGCCAAGTCATGCCTGGTAGCCTTGAAAGAAGAGTGGGCGTCAATGATCGGGGAAACACCGGTCATTGGCGTTACCGGTACTGGAGGCTCGGGCAAAAGCAGTACCGTCGATGAATTGCTCGATCGATTCTTGCAGCAATGGCCAGATATGCGAATTGCTGTGCTGGCGGTGGACCCGACCCGACGTCGTACTGGGGGAGCACTGCTAGGCGATAGGATTCGCCTGAATTGCTTGTCTTCCAGAAATATCTTTATGCGCTCTATGGCGACACGTAGGCAGCATCGTGCCACCAGTGAGATGCTGGGTGATGTCATTCTGTTTTTGAAGTCGATGGCGTATGACTTGGTTTTGGTGGAAACGGCAGGCATCGGCCAAAGTGATTCCGAGATTGTTGATCTGGTCGATTTTTCTATCTATGCGATGACCAGTGATTACGGTGCCGCCAGTCAGCTGGAAAAAATCGATATGATCGATTACGCGGATATGATCATTCTCAATAAGTATGACAAGCGTGGTGCTGAGGATGCGCTTCGCGATATTCGCAAGCAGTGGCAGAGAAACCATAATTCCTTTGCGTTAGAGCCTGCCCAAATACCGGTGTACCCAGCCATTGCCAGTCAGTTTAATGATCCCGGAGTCAATCGGGTGTTTTATAACCTGTGCAGGCTGTTGATCGACAAAAAGGGTTTAAAAAACAAAGCGTGGTTACCTTTGGGCAGCGAGGCCCATGAAGAGCCCACATCCGTTGCTCTTATTCCCAGCAACTGTGCTCGTTATCTGGCGGAGATCAGTGAGCAGGGGCGCCATATTAAGGCCAATAATGCTCAGCAGGCTGAGCTGGCGTCTGTGGCCTATCAAAGTTATCAGGTGCTGAAATCGTTAGCTGATCCGGCTTTACCCGAGCCGCTTCGTCGCTATGATTTGGCAGTGTTAGCTGATGACCAGGCAGACCACACATTGTGTGCCCTTCGGCAGCGCTATCAGGAAGCACTTGCCGGTATGGCGGAAGAGTCAATTCGTTTAGTGCAGGCGTGGCCCGATCGCAAGTTAGGCGTTGAGCAGGACCATTTTAGCTATCCCGTTCGCGGCAAGGAGGTCACGGGCAATAATTATGTGGAGTCTCTCAGTCATTTAATGGTGCCGAAAGTAGCTGCACCTCAATATCAAGATTGGGGAGAGTTGCTGGTTTTTTTGCTGGCGGAGAATCTTCCTGGCAGTTACCCCTATACCGCGGGCGTATTTCCCTACCGCCGCTCTGGAGAGGATCCCATCCGGATGTTTGCGGGTGAAGGTACGCCAGAGCGAACCAATCGTCGTTTCCATTTTCTGTCTAGAGGGCAGGTGGCGACAAGGCTTTCCACTGCTTTTGATGCGGTCACGCTTTATGGCGCGGATCCTGATCCACGGCTAGATATATGGGGAAAAGTAGGTAATTCCGGGGTGTCGATTGCGACCCTGGATGATATGAAAAAACTCTATTCCGGGTTTGATCTCTGCTCGGCGACAACTTCGGTGTCCATGACGATCAATGGCCCGGCGCCCATGATTCTCGCATTTTTTATGAATGCAGCAATCGATCAGCAGGTGGAAAAACACCTCAAAGAAAGTGGTGAGTGGGCCGAGGCCGAAAAGAAAATTAATGCCTTATTTAAGAATAAGGGCCGGTCATTTAATAAAGCGTCGCGACCGTTCTATACCGGCGACCTTCCCGAAGGGCACGATGGGCTCGGGTTGGCGCTGTTGGGTATAACGGGCGATAAGCTGGTGGATGCAGGGACCTACGCACGGATCAAAAAGGAGACGCTTTCCTCTATCAGGGGGACGGTACAGGCCGATATTTTGAAAGAGGATCAGGCTCAGAATACCTGTATTTTTTCCACCAACTTTGCCATGAAGATGATGGGCGATGTGCAGGAATATTTTATTGCCAATAATGTGCGCAATTACTATAGCGTATCGGTGAGCGGCTATCATATTGCTGAGGCGGGGGCGAATCCGATCTCCCATCTAGCCTTTACCCTATCCAATGGTTTCACCCTGGTGGAGTATTACTTGTCTCGTGGAATGAAGGTAGATGACTTTGTGCCCAACTTCAGCTTCTTCTTTTCCAATGGTATGGACCCAGAATATGCGGTTGTGGGTCGTGTTGCCCGTCGCATTTGGGCGAGGGCAATGAAAGAGCGTTACGGTGCCAGTCCTCGAAGCCAGATGCTAAAATACCATATTCAAACCTCGGGTCGCAGTCTGCACGCACAGGAAATGAGCTTTAACGATATACGTACTACTTTGCAGGCGCTCTATGCGATTTTTGATAATACCAATAGTTTGCATACCAACGCTTATGACGAAGCGATCACTACGCCTACCGAGGAATCAGTACGTCGGGCAGTGGCAATCCAGTTAGTGATCAACCGTGAGTTTGGGCTGAATTTCTGCGAGAACCCCTGGCAGGGCTCGTTCATTATTGAGCAGCTTACGGCTCTTGTGGAGGAGGCTGTCTATGCCGAGTTTGAGAAAATTTCTGAGCGCGGTGGCGTATTGGGCGCCATGGATACTATGTATCAGCGGAGTAAGATTCAGGAAGAAAGCATGTACTACGAACACAAAAAACACGATGGTAGCTTGCCGTTAATAGGGGTGAATACCTTCCTCCCCGAAGCGGGCGCTGAAGAAACTATTGAGGGTAGGGAGTTAGCGCGTTCGGATGATGCGGAGAAACAGCTTCAGGTGGATAACCTTAATGGGTATAAGACGCTTCATAGCAAAGAGGCGGAAGCAGCCCTCGTGCAATTAAAATCAGTGGCGCTGTCTCGCGAAAATATTTTTGAAAGCCTAATGGAGGCCTCTAAATACAGCTCGCTGGGGCAGATGAGTGCGGCGCTCTATAGTATTGGTGGTTTATACCGCAGAAACATGTAGCAACTTAGGACTTTAGTAGATAGCCTCTCTTCAATATGCGTGGGATTTCGCGGTTGTTTTGTGTACAATTCGCGCTCTTTTTTACACCCGCTACCAGTGTGAGACTCATGTTTGATAAAGACCAAACAATTGCCAGTTTTGACCCAGAAGTATGGGCTGCCATCCAACAGGAAGGGCAGCGTCAGGAAGAGCATATCGAGCTGATTGCGTCTGAAAACTATACCAGCCCAGCTGTAATGGCTGCACAGGGTACCAAGCTCACCAATAAATACGCGGAGGGGTATCCCCATAAGCGTTATTACGGTGGCTGTGAGTTTGTTGATAAGACCGAAAAAGTGGCCATTGAGCGCGTTAAATCGTTGTTCGGCGCCGGATATGCGAATGTTCAGCCACACTCTGGTTCTCAGGCTAATAGTGCGGTATATCAAGCACTTTGTTTGCCCGGAGAGACCGTGCTTGGAATGAGTCTGGATGCTGGTGGCCACCTGACTCACGGTGCCAAGCCAAGCTTCTCCGGAAAAATTTACAACGCGGTGCAGTATGGGTTGAATCCAGAAACAGGATTGGTGGATTACGATCAGATAGAAACGTTGGCGGTTGAGCATCAACCCAAAATGATTATTGCCGGATTTTCAGCTTATTCTGGTGTGCTGGACTGGGCGCGTTTTCGTGAGATCGCCGACAAGGTTGGGTCCTACCTGATGGTGGATATGGCTCATGTGGCGGGGTTGATTGCGGCGGGTGTGTATCCCAATCCGATGCCATTTGCCGACGTAGTAACCTCTACTACCCATAAAACGCTGCGTGGGCCACGCGGTGGTATTATTCTCACTAACAGTGAAGAGCTGGCCAAGAAAATTAATTCGGCGGTATTCCCCGGTGGTCAGGGCGGCCCGTTGTGCCATGTGATTGCAGCGAAGGCGGTATCGTTCAAAGAGGCGATGACTGACGAGTTCAAAACCTATCAGCAGCAAGTGGTGAAGAACGCGAAGGCGATGGCAGCTACCTTTATGGCGCGCGGGATCAAGATTGTGTCAAACGGCACTGAAAATCATCTGATGCTGGTGGATCTGATCGGCAAGGAATATACCGGTAAAGATGCAGACGCTGCCTTGGGTCGCGCTTATATCACGGTTAACAAAAATGCCGTTCCAAATGACCCGCGCTCTCCGTTTGTTACTTCTGGACTGCGTATCGGTACGCCGGCAATAACGACCCGCGGTTTTGCTGAGACAGAGTCTATTCAGCTGACAAACTGGATTTGTGATGTGCTGGATAGTCTGGAAAATGACACATCAGAG
>JBLIJA010000078.1:0-8430 GCA_047635115.1 Porticoccus sp.
ATTTTGACCCGCCATATAAGGCTTGAGTGCTCCGGGGATAGTGATGCTGCCATCCGCTTGCTGATAGTTTTCCATTACCGCTACCAGGGTTCGACCCACGGCTAACCCAGAGCCGTTTAGAGTATGTAGTAGTTCAGGTTTACCCGTTTCAGGATTGCGCCACCGTGCTTTTAGCCGACGCGCCTGGAAATCACGGAAGTTACTACAAGAGGAGATTTCTCTATAGCGCTCCTGTGATGGCAACCAGACCTCTATATCGTAGGTGCGTGCTGCGGAAAAACCTATGTCGCCTCCACAGAGTAAGACCGTTCTGTAGGGGAGTCCCAGTTTTTGCAGGATGGCTTCAGCGTGGCCGGTGAGATTTTCTAGGGTCTCCGTAGATTCTTCTGGTTTAACAAACTGGACCATCTCAATCTTTTCAAATTGATGCTGACGAATCATTCCTCGAGTATCTTTACCGTAGCTTCCGGCCTCGCTCCTAAAACATGGTGTGTGGCAGGTAAACTTTATGGGCATTTGATCTGCGTCCACAATTTCATTGCGAAAAATATTGGTGACGGGTACTTCGGCGGTAGGAATTAGATAGAAGTCTCGATCATCCTGTAACTTAAAGAGCTCTTCTTCAAATTTAGGGAGCTGGCCGGTACCAAATAGTGATTCACTATTGACGATATAAGGTACGTTGATTTCCTCATAGCCGTGTTCTGCTACATGGGTATCCAGCATGAATTGAACTAATGCTCGATGCAGCCGGGCAATACCGCCACGCATGACGGCAAACCGGGACCCTGTAATTTTCGTTGCTGTCTCAAAATCAAGTTGGCCACTGTTGGCGCCAAGATCGACGTGATCTTTTACCTCGAAATCAAAGCTACGTGGCTCTCCCCAGCGACGGATTTCCACATTGTCATCTTCGGATGTCCCTACTGGAACCTCGGCATCTGGAATATTGGGCACCGTATTGAGGTAACTGTCCAGCTGATGCTGTACGTCCGACAATTCGTCTTCAGCCTGAATGCAGGCCTTTTTTAATGTTTCGCCCTTTTCTCTTAGTGAGGTGATGTCTTCTCCCCTACTTTTGGCCTCACCGATTTGTTTGCCCGTGGATTTGGAGTAGGCATTGCGTTCAGATTGCAATAACTGGGCTTTGTCCTGTAACTCACGTCGCTGAATTTCCAGCTGAGTTAAGGTTTCAACATCCAGAGAAAATCCACGAACGGAGAGTGCCGTAGCGATGGTTTCGGGTTCAGATCGAACAAGTTTTGGGTCTAGCATGGAGAGAGGGTATTCCTAAACTAATCGGGTCAAAACAATTGCGCCTAGCGTTCCGGCTAGGCACAACACGACATTCATAACGACGTAAACTACCGCCAGTGCAAAGTGGCCATTTTGCCACAAAGCAAGGGTGTCAAGCGAGAAGGTTGAGAAGGTCGTGAACGCGCCGAGAAAGCCCACCATCAAGAGGTTGCGTGATTCAGCCGGTAACACACCCCGCTCAATAATTAATACATAGAAAAGGCCCATTAAAATACTGCCGCCTACATTCACCACCAACGTACCTATGGGGAGTCGGCCACCGAGTCCGGGAAAAACCACGGCATTGACAGCAAAACGACCCATTGCCCCCAGTGCGCCGCCGAACGCTACTGCTAACCATTGCATGATAGAAACTCCGGGCAATTGTTATTACCACCTGAAAGCGTGGTCTGTCTCTTGAGGTTTTTAGCCATAGCTATTCTGGATTTAATCAGAAGCACTGTTGTTTCCCTTTTTATATCGTTGTTTAGGGCTGTTTTTATTCAGTTCACTCAAGTGGTCGAGCTTCGCACCAATTTTTTTCTCAAGCCCGCGATTTGAGGGTAGATAGTAACGTGTATCACTTATGGCTTCAGGAAAGTAATTTTCACCGGGGGAAAAAGCGCCTGGTTCGTCGTGGGCATAACGATATTCAGTACCGTAATCTAATTCTTTCATGAGTTTGGTCGGGGCATTCCGCAAGTGCAAAGGCACATCTAAGCTCGGCATTTTTCGAACATCTGACAGTGCTTGGGTGTAGGCAGCATAGACTGCATTACTCTTGGGCGCCGCAGCCAGATACAGGATTGCCTGTGCAATACTCAGCTCCCCTTCGGGACTGCCTAGGCGCTCTTGAATTTCCCATGCATTCAGCGCAATAGATGAAGCTCTGGGGTCAGCATTGCCAATATCTTCACTGGCCATTCGCACGATCCTTCTGGCGAGGTATAACGGGTCTCCACCACCATCAATAATTCGCGAAAACCAGTAGAGAGCTGCATCTGGAGACGATCCCCTTACGGCTTTGTGCAAAGCAGACATTTGATCGTAAAAGTACTCCCCACCCTTATCAAATCGGCGGGTTCCGCCTACCAGTACTTCTTCGAGAATGGCTTCGTTTATGGTTCCCTCGCTGCTGAGGTCGCTGGCAATTTCCAGTAGGTTCAGTGCTGTTCTTGCATCGCCATCGGCAGCGGTGCTCAGTAATTCAAGAGCCTTTTCAGTAATCTGCAACCCACGGTCAGCGAGCCCTCGCGCTGAGTCGTTCAGAGCGAGATTAATGATTTTGGTGATATCGTTTGTTTCAAGGCTTCGCAATACATAGACCCGGCATCGGGAAAGTAATGCATTATTTAGCTCAAACGAGGGGTTTTCCGTGGTGGCACCGATCAACAGAATGGTGCCATTTTCCACAAAGGGAAGAAATGCATCTTGCTGAGACTTGTTAAACCGATGAACCTCGTCAACAAAAAGTATGGTAAGTCGGCCGCGACAGTCTCGTTCTTCTTCTGCTCGAGCTATCGCCGCTCTGATCTCTTTGACACCAGCAAGGACAGCGGAGAGTGATTCGAGGTGTGCGTCTACGGAATCGGCAATAATGTTGGCTAAGGTGGTTTTACCCACACCCGGCGGGCCCCAGAACACCATTGAGTGTAGTTGCCCAGCTTGGATAGCGTCGCGTAGGGGCTTCCCCTCCCCCACTAGGTGTACCTGTCCCGCAAATTCATCCAGAGAGCGGGGGCGCATTCTGGAGGCCAGAGGTTGATACACTTCTTGGCTAAACAGGTCTCTACTCATCGCGGAGAATATCTACACTCTCTGGAGGCTCAAAACTGAATAAGATGGGGTCTATTGGTTCATTTAACTGTGTCTTGGAAAAGTTAATAGCTGTTTTCTGCCCAAGACTATCCCACAGCACCATAGCAATGGGTGTTTCGTCCTTAAAACTGAGGGAAATTTTTTCATAAAGGCTGTCAGTGGCGAGAGGGATTAGGGTGAAAGCAAGGGTGTCACCTTTCTCTATATAGATTTCATAGCTTTGTTCAAGTGTATCCAAATCACCAATAAACAGTATGGCCGGCGTCTTCGATAAATCCTGATTGAACGGCATTATAGTCACTTGCTCTAGGTCTGGGTCATAGATCCAGAGAGTGTCACCATCAGACACAACTAATTGTTCCATGGGTGGTTCTGCTTGCCAGCGCACTTTTCCCGGCCTGACGGCGAGAAGTTGTCCCGATGTTTGTTGCAGTGCGACGCCATTCGAGGAATAGACTGTTTGGTGGAATGAGGTGTTTAAGGCGTTTAAATTTGTGAGAAGTTGCCGTAATTCGGCTCCACCACCAGGTAGGCTGTCTGCGGACAGCTGAACTGAAATCAATAGTTGGACTGACGTTAGAAGCCACCAACAACCTAAACGTATCGTCTTCATGGGCGACCGGGTGCCGGTGCTAATACTTCACGATTACCATTAGTGCCCATCTCACTCACAACGCCGGTGGCTTCCATCTGTTCGATCAACCTCGCTGCACGGTTGTAGCCAATTCGGAGTTTTCGTTGTACCGATGAAATTGATGCCTTGCGGGTTTGTAGTACAAACCCGACTGCTTCATCGTAAAGCGGATCAGATTCAGCATCATTAGAACCTTCACCTCCTTCATTGCTGTACCCGGGTACGGGGATATTGCTGGTGGTTACTTCATCGGTGATTTCATCCAAATATAATGGATCACCACGGGATTTCCAGTCAGCCACAACTTTGTGAACCTCGTGATCATCGACAAAGGCACCATGAACCCGAATCGGGATACTGGTTCCCGGTGGCAGGTACAGCATATCTCCGTGGCCCAGTAGCTGTTCGGCCCCCCCCTGATCAAGAATGGTTCGAGAATCAATTTTGGAGGATACTTGGTAAGCAATTCGGCTAGGAACGTTGGCTTTGATCAGCCCGGTAATCACATCCACCGAGGGGCGTTGAGTAGCAAGAATAAGGTGAATACCTGCCGCCCTGGCCTTCTGAGCGATGCGTGCTATCAGCTGCTCGACCTTCTTGCCAACAATCATCATCATGTCGGCAAATTCATCGATAACAACAACAATATAGGGGAGCTTCTCCAGCATGGGCGCTACAGGCTCCGCCCCCTCTTCGGCAAATAGGCTGGCATTCTCATCGGGTTGCCACAATGGGTCAGGTATTGGATTACCTGCGGCTGCGGCATCGGCTACCTTCTTGTTGTATCCAGAGAGATTGCGAACGCCAAGTGCTGCCATCAACTTATACCGGCGTTCCATTTCGCCGACACACCAGCGCAATCCTCTGGCAGCATCTTTCATGTCAGTGATAACGGGCGTCAATAAGTGTGGGATACCCTCGTACACTGACAGCTCAAGCATTTTAGGGTCAACCAGGATTAGCCGCACATCTTCGGGGCCAGATTTATAAAGTAGGCTCAACAACATGACATTGATACCCACAGATTTACCTGAACCGGTGGTTCCTGCAACCAGAAGGTGGGGCATCTTGGCTAAATCAGCCACCATCGGTGTGCCCGAAATATCATTTCCCAGTGCGAGCGTCAGTGGTGATTTAGCCTGTTCGTAGACTTCCGAAGACAGCACTTCGCTCAAACGCACCATTTCTCGGTGTTCATTAGGAATTTCAATGCCCATCACCGATTTTCCGGGAATGACTTCCACTACCCTGACACTAACCACAGCAAGTGATCGAGCCAAATCTTTGGCCAGGCCGGTGATCCTACTTGCTTTTATTCCTGCTGCGGGTTGGATTTCAAAACAAGTCACTACCGGGCCAGGAAGGACCTCAACAACTTCAGCACTAATGCCGAAATCTTGAAGTTTCAGTTCCAAAAGTTTTGACATGGCTTCAAGAGATTCTCTTGAGTAGCCTTTGTCTTTTGTGCTCTCGGCTTTATCCAGCAGGCTTAGGGTCGGCAAACCACCTGTTGACGCTTCTTCGAAGAGTAATGTTTGTCGTTCTTTTTCGACCCGAAGGCTTGGGGTTATCCTCTTAGCTGGATGTTGAATACTGGGGGGAATTCGAAACGCCTCCCTTTTCGCTTGCTTAGCTTTAATGTCCATACGGTGCTGCTGGGCAAGCTCTGTTTGATGTGCTTCCTGCCGACGTATCTTGCGAGCTGCCATGCTATGTTGGATAAATTCGAAAAATCGCAGTGTGGCTCGACCAGATCCATCAATTAGCGACAACCAGGATAGGTCGGTAAATACCGTTAAGCCAAATAAGAAAATAGCCAGCAAGATGAGTGTGCTGCCAACATGACTAAAGGCAGATGCTGCAGCTGCTGAAACAGCCGTGCCTAGAATACCACCCACCCCAAAGGGCAGTTGAGTCTGTAGGTCACCATAGTGAAGCGATGACAGTGATGTTGCGCAGACCATTACGAGCACTAACCCTAGAACACGAAGAGAAAATACAACGCCATCGAAACCGCTGCCTTCTTCTCTATGAATGCGGAATATATTCCATGCACGCAGTGCCAGTAAAATCGGGAATAAGTAGGACATGTATCCAAGCAGGGAGAAGAATACATCGGACAGCCATGCACCCAATGGCCCTGCGGAATTGTTCATATGGTCGATATTGCCAGTGTGTGACCACCCCGGATCTTCTGGCGAGTGTGTAATAAAAGCGACAAGAAGATAGACACAGATTGCCAACCAACCGATCAGGGCCCCTTCCCTCAGAATCAGTTTGCCGCGCGAAGGTTTTTGCGGTTCAGGTTTCTCGGTAGCGATTTTTTTGGGCTGTTTAGTTCTGCTCAAGACGTCATCCAGGTTCGTCACTGCTGACCGCTATTGTAATGGCCGTAGGTTGAAATACCAGCGGCGTAATGTCCTTCTCATATTACGTCTAGCGTATAACTCAGCACATAACCAATGGTTTGCTTGTGTAAACCTTACTCATCATAAGTTTATTAAATTTACTTGATAGGCAATTCCTACTTTGTCTCATGGCTGGCATTCTTTATGATGGTTGCTAACGGATGAACCTCGAAAGAAAACTATCTAGCTTTGGAACCTGTATTTATGTCAGACGTACAACACCACAAATTGATCATTCTTGGGTCTGGGCCTGCTGGCTATACTGCTGCTGTCTATGCCGCACGCGCTAATCTTAACCCCGTGATTATTACGGGAATTCAGCAAGGTGGGCAGCTTACTACGACCACGGATGTTGATAACTGGCCTGGTGATGCAGAGGGTGTTCAGGGTCCAGATCTAATGATGCGAATGCAGGCTCATGCTGAGCGTTTTGATACTGAAATTATCTTTGACCATATTGATAGCGTTGATCTCAACCAGCGCCCATTTCAGTTAAAGGGGAGTAATAATTATAGCTGCGATGCATTGATTATTTGTACGGGCGCTTCTGCCCAGTATCTAGGACTGCCTTCAGAGGAAGCCTATATGGGGAAAGGCGTCAGTGCCTGTGCCACCTGTGATGGTTTTTTCTATCGGGGCAAAAAAGTAGCCGTTATTGGTGGTGGTAATACTGCTGTTGAAGAGGCGCTATATTTATCCAATATATGCAGTGAAGTAACGTTGGTTCATCGCCGTGATTCACTACGTTCAGAAAAAATCCTGCAGGACAAAATCATGGAGCGTGCTGAAAATGGGAATATTAACATACTGTGGAACTACACTCTTGATGAAGTGCTGGGTGATGATACTGGTGTGAACGGGCTGGCGTTAAAGAGCACTCAGTCTGAACCAGGCAAAGAAATTGATGTTAGCGGTGTTTTTATTGCCATTGGCCACAAGCCGAACACAGATATTTTTGTCGACCAGCTTGAAATGAAGAATGGTTATATTATTATTCAGGGTGGTAATGAGGGGAATGCCACGGCTGTTAGCATACCTGGCGTTTTCGCCGCTGGTGATGTGGCAGACCATGTGTATCGACAGGCTGTAACTTCAGCTGGATCAGGCTGTATGGCGGCCCTTGACGCCGAAAAATATCTTGACGAACTGAGTTAATTTTTTGTGATGGATATAGCCATACTCGATTCAGATCATCCTGTGTTTCCTTGCCCTAGCAAAGCGCATGTCGACCCTGATGGTCTGTTAGCTGTTGGGGGTAATCTACAGCCAAGTACGTTATTAGCAGCGTATCGTCAGGGTGTTTTCCCCTGGTATGAAGATGGCCAGTCATTACTGTGGTGGTCTCCTGACCCAAGGACGGTCATTTTCCCTAATGACATAAAAATTTCCCGTTCTCTGAGAAAAGCTTTTAACCAGAAAAAATGGGAGATTCGGTTAGATACAGCATTTTTGTCTGTGATCGAAAATTGTGCGGCTCCACGTAAAAAGTCTCATGGAGACACTTGGATTACTGATGAGATGAAGGCCGGATATATTGCTTTACATGCAAAGGGTTATGCCCACTCTCTTGAAGTGTGGCGGGACGAGCAATTGATCGGTGGCTTATATGGTGTTCTGGTTGGTTCAGTTTTTTGTGGAGAATCCATGTTTAGTCTAGAGCGAGATGCCTCAAAAGTTGCACTTGTTCAGCTCGCAATGCTGATGAGACAGAACACGAAAGAAGGATTTATTGATTGCCAGCTCAGTAATGACCACTTGCACTCAATGGGTGCAGTTACGATGTCTCGACAGGAATTTCTGGAAAAATTGATGAGTTTGAGTGATGAGCCTTGTCGATGGCCAGATCAATGGCAGTGTAAAATTACATAAAACAGGGTCTAATCTACAATGAAGCAGACGTGGTAAATGTGCCGATATGTCCCGTGATATAACACCAGATGTTCAAGTCGTCAGGCTGTTTCTAACAGAGACTCACTCCTGTAGCTACTTAAAAGGCCAAAAAGCGACGACAGCGTATGTTGATCCGGCGATTGATATGGATCCTCATTTATACACACAGCTCTCTGGGCTGGGGTTTCGCCGTAGTGGTCGTTACATCTATTCTCCTCGTTGTGAGAACTGTAACGCCTGTATTTCCACCAGGTTACTTGTGAGTGATTTCAAAGCTAACCGACAACAGCGTCGTTGCAACACCCGGAATTCGGATTTAAGCGTTTGGGTCAGACGGGATATTGATGAGGCAGAGCATTACCCTCTCTATCAGAGTTATATTAA
>JBLIJA010000079.1:0-8182 GCA_047635115.1 Porticoccus sp.
TACTCTGACAGCAAACCCAGAACATCGTGTGCCTCACTTGGGTTTCCAGCCGGGCCAGTTGAACCATATTGAGATACTACCGGTCAATGAGGTAGAAACTGCTTATTATTTGCGGATTACCGCACTGGATGTTCCCGGTGTGTTGGCCAAAATCACTCATGTTCTGAGTGATGCAGACATTAGTGTTGAAGCCGTTATCCAGAAAGAACCGGAAGCGGACAGTGACCACGTTCCGTTGGTTCTTATCACCGACCGAGCGATAGAGAAACATCTTGATGAAGCGGTTGAAAAAATTCAGGCACTGGATGCTATAGCAGGCGACGTTGTCCGAATTCGAGTGGAATCCTTAAGCTAAATTTTATGTCATGCACTATGCTAATTTTTTAATTGAAGCAAGTGTTGGCAGATCTCAGTATAAAAAGTAATAGCGTAATAAATTACAGAGTAAATAGGCCTTTATTGTGAAATACATCAGTACCCGTGGTCAGGCGCCTACACTGACATTTGAAGAAGCCATTCTGGCCGGTCTAGCCAGTGATGGCGGGCTCTATGTGCCGGAAACCCTGCCACAGTTTTCTGCGGAAGAAATTGCTTCTTGGGCTGGGTTATCCTACCAAGAGCTAGCTTTTAAGATTATGTCGCCCTTTGTGGCCGGTGAAGTGCCAGATGACGACCTGCGCGGATTGATTGATAAGACCTATAGCACGTTCCGTCATGACGCTATTGCACCGCTGGTGCAAACCGCGCACAACGAATTTATTCTTGAGTTGTTTCAGGGGCCAACCCTCGCCTTCAAAGACTTCGCTCTACAATTTCTCGGCAATTTGCTGGACTACTTGTTGAAGAAACGCAACCAGCGGGTAGTGATCATGGGGGCGACCTCCGGAGATACCGGTTCAGCCGCCATTGAAGGCTGTCGTCACAGCGATAACGTAGATATCTTTATTCTGCATCCGCATAACCGGGTGTCCGAAGTACAGCGTCGGCAGATGACCACCGTGTTGGAAAAGAATGTCTTTAATATTGCCATAGACGGTAACTTCGACGATTGTCAGAACATGGTGAAGAACAGCTTCGGTGATCAATCTTTTCTGCCAGAAGATCGGCAGTTAGTCGCGGTGAACTCCATTAACTGGGCCAGGATTATGGCCCAGATCGTCTACTATTTTTATGCTGGTCTGGCGTTGGGTGCTCCTCATCGTCCCGTTGCGTTCTCCGTACCCACCGGTAACTTTGGCGATATCTTTGCGGGCTATCTGGCAAAAAGTATGGGCCTACCTATCGATCAGCTGGTCGTAGCCACCAATGCCAACGATATTCTACACCGTTGTCTCAGCAACAATGATCACAGCCTTCATGACCTAGTTCATAGCCTATCGCCGTCGATGGACATTATGGTATCCAGTAACTTTGAGCGGATGCTGTTTGACCTGTATGACCGTGATGGCCAAGCCATTAACGAATTGATGGCTAATTTCAAACAAACTGGAAAATTAGCCTTGAGCGATGCTGCATTGGCTAAAGCAAGAGAGTTATTTACCAGCTGTCGGATAGATGATGATGCGATGATCCAAGTGATCGTCGACATGTGGGAAAATACCGAATACTTGCTAGACCCACACGCGGCTATTGGCGTGGAGGCGGCACGTAAAACCCGTCGCCGTCGGGATATTCCGATGGTCTGCATGGCGACAGCTCATCCAGCCAAATTCCCGGAAGCCGTCCGTAAAGCCGGTTGCTACCAAGATATGGCGCTGCCCCGCCATATGGCAGACTTGTTTGAGCGAGAAGAGCGTTATTCAGTGCAGCCCAATGACCTGAGCGACGTGCATCAATTTATCGCTGACAATATGCGTTGATCATTTCAGCACACCTGTAAATATCTCAGCACGCTAGTAAATGATGAGCAGATGATTAAGGATCGCCGTATGTCTCTTGCGGGCTTTTTGGAAAAACTAAAGACGACCCCTGAAACCGTTACCTTTGACAATACCATTGCTGTTATTGAAGAAAACTACATCTTCAGCGAGACAGCATTCACTAATGGTGAAACCAAGAATGCAGTGGGGCAGAATAATGGCTCTTGCAAAATTTTTGCATTTGGTCATATTAATGCTCTGACTGAAAGTCAGACTTTGCTGTGTTTTGGTGATTACTACCGAACCGATGTGCTGAAAAATCCAGACAGTGACGATCACCAAAATATAAGACAATTTATTAAACAGGGATGGCAGAGCATCAGCTTTGATGGCAGTGCCTTGATTTTAAAATAGCGCCCAAATAGATTTAAAGCAGTCTCGACATTTTTATCACCATTACGGAGTATTAGCCGCATGGGCAGAGCCTATCAAAACCGCAAAGAATCGATGGCAAAAACCTCTGACATGAAGGCTAAGGTTTATAGCCGCTATGGCCGTGAAATTTATGTAAGTGCCAAATCAGGAGGTGTCGACCCCACAGGAAATTTAGCATTACGGAACTTGATCGATCGCGCTAAAAAGGATCAAGTGCCTGCTCATGTTATTGATAAGGCTATTGATAAAGCGAAAGGCGGCGGGGGTGAGGACTACTCCCCCGCACGTTATGAGGGCTATGGGCCGGGTGTAAGCATGGCCATCATTGAGTGCTTAACTGACAACCCCAACCGCACCTTCGGTGACGTTCGTCTGGCTTTCACCAAAACCAAATGTAAAATTGGTAGTCAGGGTAGTGTTAGTCACATGTTCGATCACTTATCCATTTTCGTTTTTAACTATGACGATGAAGATAAGGTGCTGGAAGCCTTGATGGATGCGAACGTCGATGTGACTGATATCGAAAATGAAGATGGTAAGATTTCTGTATTTGCGCCGAACATCGATTACTTTAAGGCAAAGCAGGCACTACTCGAGGCCTTTGGCGACCTCGATTTCGAGGTTGATGAGATACAGTTTATTGCCCATAACTACCTGTCGATCAGTGGTGACGATGTCGCTTTATTCGAGAAATTTTTAGCCATGCTGAATGAGCTGGATGATGTTCAACAGGTTTACCACAATGTTGAGTTGTCCTAGGCTCGTAGTGGTTAGACGTAAATTTGGTAGATTATGGGTGCCTCTTTTAATTTTTTACAGCTTGTTCATGGCTATTACTGCGAAACTTAAAAAGACTACGCGTAGATATAACTAGTCCTACTAATACGATGGCTAAGCTAACCCATACCATTGATTTATTCCTGCTGTTTCCCGATGAGGATGGTTTGTTTGAAAGGGAGTTTAGAGAGTGGTTATTTTTCCAATATCGCCGCCACACCCATACCCCCAGCAGTACAGATTGAGATCAGTCCTCGGCCACCACCCGCATCATTCAACTGTTTAGCCAGTGTGCCCGCTATTCGCGCGCCGGTGGCGGCAAATGGATGCCCCACAGCCAAGCTGCTGCCCACCTGATTCATTTTGTTGCGATCGATACTGCCAAGTGCGCTTTGCATGCCCAATTTATTTTGGCAGTACTCTTCGGATTCCCAGGCTTTGAGAGTGCAAAGTACTTGCGCGGCAAAGGCTTCATGGATTTCGTAGTGAGAGAAGCTCTGAAGTGTTAATTCTGCTTTGCACAGCATATTGGCGACGGCCACAGTCGGTGCCATCAGCAATCCTTCTCCCGCCACAAAGTCCACCGATGCTGTTTCCATATGGGTCAGTCTAGCTAGTACAGGGAGGTTGTTGGCCTCGGCCCATTCTTCACTAGCTAACATAATAGCTGCTGCGCCATCGGTGAGCGGTGTGCTGTTGCCTGCGGTCAGCGTGCCTGCTTCTGATCGATCAAAGGCGGGCTTAAGCCGTTCTAATCGTTCGGCGGTGAGATCGTAGCGAAGATTGTTATCTCGCAGTACACCGGTGCAGGGGCTTAATAGCTCATCGTAAAAACGGTTGTTGTAGGCAGCCTCGGCTCGATTGTGGCTTGCTTGAGCCAAGATGTCCTGTTCTTCCCGGCTGATGTTCCACTTTTTTACCATCAGCTCACAGTGTTCACCCATACTCAGTCCCGTGCGGGGTTCGGCAATGGAGGGGAGCACAGGGGACAATTCACCAAAACGAAATTGTTTAAACGCGGCGAGTTTTTGTTGTAGGGTCTTTGCTCTGGAAAGCTGAAGTAATCGTTGTGAAAACCGACGGGAAAACACGATCGGTACATCACTGGCACTATCACTACCCGCAGCAATACCACATTCAATTTGTCCGCAGGCAATTTTTGCGGCAATACCAAAAGCGGCTTGCAGGCTAGTGCCGCAGGCTTGTTGCAAGGTGATCCCTGAGGTAAGCGGTGAGAGGGTAGTGCTTAGCACGGCCTCCCTCGCCAGATTAAAGTCCTTGGTGTGTGTGGTGACGGCACCGGCCACCACTTCATCAATCAATTTGTTTTGCAGTTGGTATCGGTCAACGAGCCCCTGTATCGCGTTGGAGAGCATGTCGAGATTGGTAATATCAGCGTAAGCAGTGCCAGCCCGGCAGAAAGGTGTGCGGTTTGATCCAACAATAGCAACGGGACGAAGCGCTTGATAATTATTCATTGTCGGTTACCTCGTTAGTCAAAAGGTTGGTACTGAGATCGGAATATTGGCTGAGCGATTGTTCAAGATAGCGAAGCGGCCCACCCCTAAATGGCGGAAAGCCGATACCAAATATCACTCCTGCATCAAGTAGTTCAGCATTGTCGACAATACCGTCTTCAAGGCAGCGAGAGCATTCGTCTATTAGTGGGTTGATCAGTCGTTCGCCCAAAATATCTAGTGCCACCGTATCACTGGGCTTTTCTTTAACGGGTTTGCCTTTTTTCCAACGATAAAAGCCTTCGTCATTTTTCTTGCCCAGTTTTCCTTCTTTGAGAAGATCCTGAAGCAGCTGTATCGCGTTGGTGTTCTCTGGTGCCAGTTTGGTGGCAACACTAATCGCCACATCCAGTCCCACTGTGTCGGCTATTTCAATCGGCCCCATAGGCAGACCAAAAAGCTCAGCAGCTGCATCAATGGTAGCAATGCTGTGGCCTTCTTTCACCAGATTAAGAGCCTCCAGCATAAAGGGTGCCAGTACGCGATTGACCAGAAAGCCCGGTACACTCTTTACCGGCAGGGGGTATTTACCAATGAGGTTGGCAAAAATGCAGCCTTTTTTGACTGCTTTGTCGGTTTTCTCTGAATCGTCAGAAACATCATTTCGCACTACTTCAACCAGAGGCATCTTTTCCACAGGGTTAAAAAAGTGCAGACCAACTAATCGACTAGGCTGTTCCAAGCCTTCGGCAATGTCTGCCAACGGAATGGCAGAGGTGTTAGTGGCCAACAGAGCGGTTGGCAGTGCTTTCTGTTCGATCTCGACAAATAGTTGTTGTTTGGCTTCCATGTTTTCATAGATAGCCTCGATAATGACATCGGCCCGCGCAATGCCCTCTCCTGCAACATCGGCGATCAGTCGACTTTTGGCGGCGATGATGCGAGCTTTGGTTTTGAGCTTTCGTTTAAACAGTAATTCCGCACGTTTTAGTGCTGGTTCAAGATACTCAGGCTCTCGATCCTGAAGGGTCACTTCAAACCCACGCAGAGCACACCAGGCAGCGATATCTCCACCCATAACACCAGCGCCGATCACATGGACTCGACGTGGTTTCCAGTCGGAGGTTGCCTCGTCTACTTTACCTAGTTCTTTTAATTGCTCTTGCAGACGAAAAACACGACGCAGGTTGCGGGAGGTGTCACCCATAAGCAATTTACTTACCAGATCGGCTTCTCCGTCCAGAAGTTCATTAAAGTTATCACCCACTTCGCGCCAGAGGTCGATCAGCGCATAGGGCGCAGGATAATGCTCTCGGCGCGCTTTTTTGGCCACTTCACGCTCCATGATCTTTGCTAGGCCATGACGCATGCCGGTGCTGCTGCTAAGTTTTGATAATGCCCCGGCACGATGACTCCCCTTGCGTTTGACCACCGCTTTGCGAGCTGCCCAACGAAGGCTGCGGTGCTCTGATACCACTTGATCAATCAGCCCCAAAGTTCTGGCGGCTCGCGCGCTCAGCATTCTGGCGCCCAAAATAAATTCAAGAGCTTTGCGCCCACCCAGCAGTCGTATGCTTCGAGCGGTACCGCCAAAGCCGGGAAAAATGCCTAGTTGAATCTCGGGGAAGCCAATACGGATGTTATCTCTATCAAGTGCCACGCGATAGTCACAGGCCAGCGCTAGTTCCAGCCCACCACCCAGGCAGAATCCGTGAATCGAGGCAACGGTTGGGCATCGTATATCTTCCAGACGTGAAAATAGATTTTGGGCTTGCAGGATGCCGTCTTTCGCTGCCTGTTGATCTGTTTGTTGCTCAAACTCACGGATATCGGCACCAGCGATAAAGCCGGTGGGCTTTTTGGAGTAAATTACCAATCCCAGTGGAAGGTCATTCTCCAGGTCATTCAGTATCGCATCCAGTTCGAGCATGACATCAGTGCTCAGTGAATTTAGCTTTTCACCCTGACGATCGAGACCCAACCAGACAATATTTTCGGCATCTCGCTCTAAATTCCAGTGTGTGTTTTTTTGATTATCGATCATATAGTTTCTCAGGTTCTAACGGTCTCGAACGCTTAAGTGATTGTGGGCATCAATGCAGGTACTTTTTTTGCAGGTGTCAGTTGCTAGCACTATCTAGTGGCACTTAGAAGCTGGCACTAAAAGTTATCCTCAGGCATCGCCATCAACGATTTGGAGCCCGCATTAATCGTGGCAGCCTCTTCGTACCCAGGCAAGTTCCGATAGTGGGGATAGACATTGAGGTAAGTCTTTTAAAACGAACTGAATATCGCGCAAAGGAGCTTTGTAGTTAGCCATGAGCACGCCTCTTCAATTACCATTACTCATAAATGGTCGGGCATAAATGCCTACGATACAATGCAGATAGTAGTATCATTTGTGATCAATCATAGCGCATCGCATGGGGAATGAAATGAAACCTATCAAAAATTTACCTATATCGTTTGATGTTAGGTTGGCAATGTCGAGTGTTAGCCTAAGTGCCATTCATGTTGCCTAGCATTACTCAACGTCAAATAGATCCAAAAATTGGCCAATTTAGCGGCAGTATTTCCCCTTTGTTGCAACGTATTTACCTTGGGCGTGGTATCACCTCTGATGAACAGCTACAGCGAACCCTGGCGAAGCTGCCACGTCCGGATGCCCTTAAAGGGTTGTCTGACGGTGTCGCTCTTTTAGAGGAAGCGTTAAAACAACAACAGTCCGTATTGATTGTCGGTGACTTCGATGCCGATGGGGCCACTAGCACCGCACTGACCATGTTAGCCATGCGTGCGATGGGTATGCAGCATATCGATTTTATTGTGCCCAACCGCTTTGAATTTGGTTACGGGCTAACGCCAGAAATCGTCGAACTGGCCCAACAGCGCAACCCCGATCTAATTATTACCGTGGATAACGGTATCTCCAGTGTCAGTGGTGTGAAAGCGGCCAAAGAGGCGGGCATCAAAGTACTGATTACCGATCACCATCTCCCCGGTGCCGTCTTGCCAGAGGCCGATGCCATTCTTAATCCCAATCAGCATGGCTGTGACTTTCCCAGTAAAAATCTCGCAGGTGTGGGGGTGGTGTTCTATCTGTTGAGCGCACTGCGAAGCCACTTACGTGAGACAGGTTGGTTTGAAGATCAAAATATTGTCATGCCCAACATGGCAGAGTGGCTCGACTTGGTAGCGCTGGGTACCGTGGCGGACGTAGTCCCGTTGGATCAAACCAATCGAGTACTAGTGCATCAGGGCTTACAGCGTATTCGTGCAGGTAAAACTCGGATCGGTATTCAGGCATTGCTGGATTTGGCCGGAAAAGACCGTCGGCGTTTAGTAGCTACAGATTTAGGCTTTACCGTGGGACCGAGACTGAATGCCGCCGGTCGTCTTGATGATATGAGCATCGGCATTGAATGCCTGTTAGAAACAGATCCTTATCTGGCCCGCGAATATGCGGTGCAACTGGATGAGTTGAATCGTGATCGTCGAGTAATCGAAGCCGACATGCAGCGAGAAGGACTGGCCATTCTTGATCAATTAAGTCTGGATGAAGAAGAATTGCCTTGGGGTTTATGTCTGTTTAATGCCGATTGGCACCAAGGCGTGGTGGGGTTGCTAGCCTCAAGAATTAAAGACCGAATACAT
>JBLIJA010000080.1:0-8165 GCA_047635115.1 Porticoccus sp.
TTTCATATGAACAATACTTGATGCTGATGGCCGTCGATAAGAAGGTTGTCGACGGCTCCCTTCGCCTAGTACTCCTTAAAGCCATTGGTCAGGCAGTGGTCACCTCCGATTTTGATCACAGGCTCCTAGCTGAAGTACTCCAGCGGAGCTAGTGACTTAGAGTAAGTCATCTTTCGACGGAGATCATTAATCCTGTAAATATGCCTTTTCACCTTCAGATATTTGTGGCACTGGCAGCGGATGTGTAAAATGCATCTCCTTTTGCGCCTACGGGTCGCCTTTTTGGTGATTTTGTCGCTGTAACTATTTATTTTTACTTAATTTTACCTAGAGTCTTATTATGGCGACTGGCCTCTATCGGTTAGATGAATACAAAGATAACTGTGGCTTTGGCCTAATTGCCCACGTTAGGGGGCAGGCTAGCCATCGTCTTTTAGAAACCGCAATTGAAGCATTGACCTGCATGACCCACCGCGGCGGAATAGCCGCTGATGGCAAGACAGGCGATGGTTGTGGCTTGTTGCTACAAAAGCCAGATAGCTTCATGCGTGAGGTCGCGCGCGAACAGTTTGCTGTTGAGCTGCCGGAGCTGTACGCGATGGGTTCTGTCATGCTGAGTCAGGATACTGTCCAGCGTGAACATTCAAAAGTGACCATGGCTGCGACATTGTCTTCCGAAGGCTTGACCGTTGTGGGTTGGCGTGAAGTCCCTACCGATGATGCCTGTCTTGGAGAGATTGCACTCAAAACGCTCCCGTTTATTGAGCAGGTGTTTGTGACATCGGATGATCTTGGCGAACAACATTTCAATGCACGTCTATTTATTGCTAGGCGCAAGGCTGAAAAGGCATTAGTAGATGATTCTGCCTTCTATATTGCCAGTTTAGCGACAAACGTCATCAGCTATAAAGGGCTGATGATGCCAGTGGATTTGCCAAAGTTTTATTTAGATTTAGCGAATCCTGCATTGGAAACAGCGATTTGTGTGTTTCATCAGCGATTTTCTACTAATACTATGCCCCAGTGGCCGCTGGCGCAGCCATTTAGGATGCTGGCACACAATGGTGAAATCAATACTATAACAGGTAACCGAAACTGGTCTGTGGCACGTACGCCTAAGCTTAAAACACCGCTGTTGCCCGATTTACAAGAGGTCACACCTCTCGTTAATCGCACAGGATCTGACTCCTCAAGTCTCGATAATATGCTAGAGGTTCTGGTAGCTGGTGGCATGGACTTGCATAAAGCCGTGCGCCTTTTGGTGCCGCCTGCATGGAACAATACACAAAATTTTGGTCCCAATGAAAGGGCTTATTTTGAGTATGCTTCCATGCATATGGAGCCTTGGGATGGCCCTGCCGGTTTGGTTATCACAGATGGTCGATATGCTGTCTGTACATTGGACCGGAATGGCTTGAGGCCTTCTCGCTGGGTGTTGACAAATGACGATGTGATCACCGTAGCGTCAGAGATCGGTGTATATAACTACCAACCCGAGAACGTGGTGGCTAAGGGCCGTCTAGGGCCTGGTGATATTCTGTCGATAGACACCCAGACAGGGGACATTCTCAATGCTGAGGATGTGGATAGACAGCTGGCCTCTAGTAATCCATATCGAAAATGGTTACGTGAAGGCACCGTAAAAATCATGTCGACAATGGATGACGACAGTATTGAGGTAGAGGGTGCCTTAACACGTGATCAAATCCGTAAATATATGAAAATGTTTTTGGCTTCTCAAGAGGAAAGAGACCAAGTTCTGCGCCCTCTAGCTGAAGGTGGTCAGGAAGCTACTGGCTCCATGGGTGACGACACACCAATGGCAGTACTTTCTAGTAAGCATCGATCCCTGTATGACTATTTCAGGCAACAGTTTGCGCAGGTAACGAATCCACCGATAGACCCGTTGCGTGAAACATTAGTTATGTCTCTACAGGCGCAGCTGGGACGGGAATATAACCTTTTTAGTGAGACGGTAGAGCATGGCACACGTGTCAATCTTTCTAGTCCGGTGTTATCGCCACGTAAGTACTACGCACTGAAAAATAGTGGATTGTCAGATTATCAGGTACAGAAAATAAGTATTAATTATGACCCTACGGAAACGAGTCTCGAAGAGGCTGTTAAGGCGCTTTGTCGGGAAGTGGAGGCATTCGTCAGAGAGGGGGTAGTCTGTTGTATTCTGTCTGACTCGGATATTCAGCCGAATAGGCTGCCGATACAGATGCTGATGGCCGTAGGTGCTGTCCATCACCACCTGATTGCTGCGGGACTACGATGTGATGCTAATATCATTGCCAGCACTGCATCTGCACGAGATTCACACCAGATTGCCACGTTGATTGGTTGTGGTGCCTCAGCAGTTTATCCCTATCTTAGCTACCACATCCTTACTGATTTGATTCGATCTGGTGAGTTACTGTGCGACTTAGATACGGCGTTTAAAAACTATCGCAAAGGTATCAATAAGGGACTGCTGAAAATTCTCTCTAAAATGGGTATTTCTACCATCGCATCTTATCGCGGCGCTCAACTCTATGAAATTGTGGGTTTAGCCTCGGATGTTGTTGATATTTGTTTTGCCGATACACCTAGCCGTATTCAGGGCGCGGGGTTTGATGACCTGCAAAAGAGCCAGCAGTTGCTTGCCAAGGAAACCTGGAGTGAGCGTAAGCCGGTGAGCCCGGGTGGGCTATTGAAATATGTTCATGGTCAGGAATATCACGCATTCAACCCAGATGTTATTCAGGCACTTCACCACTCTGTTCAGAATGGGGATTACGAGGCGTGGCATGATTACGCTAAACTGGTAAATGAACGGCCGGTGGCCACGCTTAGAGATTTACTCAAAATCCGTGAGGATATCGAGCCGATTCCTTTGGCAGAGGTCGAGCCTATTTCGCAAATCATACAGCGCTTTGATTCTGCCGGAATGTCTCTTGGTGCGCTGTCTCCTGAGGCTCATGAGGCTTTAGCCGAGGCAATGAATAGTCTGGGCGGGCGATCCAATTCTGGTGAGGGGGGCGAAGACCCCATTCGCTACGGTACTGTTAAAGGATCAAAGATAAAACAAGTAGCCTCTGGCCGTTTTGGTGTAACACCTCACTATCTGTCCAGTGCCGAGGTTATTCAAATCAAGATAGCACAGGGTGCAAAACCCGGTGAGGGTGGCCAGCTGCCTGGCGGTAAAGTTAACGATTTGATTGCCCGGCTTCGATATTCCGTACCTGGCGTTACTCTGATTTCTCCACCACCTCACCATGATATTTATTCTATTGAAGATTTGGCTCAGCTAATTTTCGATTTGAAGCAGGTAAACCCTGATGCGTTGGTTTCTGTGAAGCTGGTTTCACGACCGGGTGTGGGTACCATTGCTGCAGGTGTGGCGAAGGCTTATGCGGATTTGATTACTATTTCTGGTTACGATGGTGGTACAGCGGCCAGTCCGCTTTCTTCAATTCACCATGCGGGCTCACCTTGGGAGCTTGGCTTGTCCGAAACCCATCAAATGCTCTGTGCCAACGATTTGCGTGGCAAAGTGAGAGTCCAAACTGACGGCGGACTAAAAACGGGACTTGATGTAGTAAAAGCCGCTATTCTCGGTGCCGAAAGCTTTGGTTTTGGTACAGGGCCGATGGTGGCTCTTGGGTGTAAGTACCTGCGTGTCTGTCACCTCAATAATTGTGCAACGGGCGTAGCTACTCAGGATAAACACCTACGTGATGAGCATTACATAGGTACCGTGGAAACAGCCAAGAATTTTTTCCGCTTTATGGCGAAAGAAACACGGGAGTGGATGGCTCTTTTGGGTGTTCGCAGTCTAGGAGAATTGGTAGGTCGAGTCGATCTTTTGGAAGGCTTGCCTGGCAAGACTGAACAGCAGAGAAAGCTGGACCTCTCTCCCATTATCTATACCGATGAACTATTGCAGAGTAAACCGCAAACTTGTCAGGTAGAGAAAAATAATCCTTTTGACAAAGCCCAACTTGCCGAGCAAATGGTGGCGGATATGCTGCCGACAATTGAATCGAAGCTGGGCGGTGAATATAGCTATAACGTGAGCAACTGTGATCGCTCCATTGGTGCTCGCTTGTCGGGTGAAATTGCCAAGCGGCATGGAAATCAGGGAATGTCAGAGGCACCCATCAAGCTGAATTTAAGTGGGGTAGCGGGTCAGTCTCTAGGCGTTTGGAATGCAGGTGGCTTGGAGATTTACCTTCGAGGTGATGCTAATGACTACGTTGGTAAAGGCATGGCCGGAGGGAAGATAGTGATCTCTCCTGCTGAAGGTAGCCAATTTTCTTCTAATGATGCACCTATAGTCGGTAACACCTGCCTGTATGGCGCGACAGGTGGCAAATTGTTTGCCTCAGGCCGAGCTGGCGAACGCTTTGCAGTACGAAATTCAGGTGCTCATGCGGTGGTTGAAGGTGCTGGTCATCACTGTTGTGAATATATGACAGGTGGTGTGGTTGTGGTGCTTGGCTCTACGGGTTCTAACTTCGGCGCTGGTATGACGGGCGGTTTTGCCTATGTTTTGGATGAAGAGCGCAGTTTTGTTGATAGTTACAACATGGAGCTCGTGGAAATTCAACGAATCACCAGTGAAGCCACAGAAGCCTATCGTCATAATCTAGAGAGTATGATTATTGATTTTGTGGCAGAAACCGGGAGTGACTGGGGCCAGGAGATTTTGGACAATTTCGAATATTTTGTCAGTAAATTTTGGTTGGTGAAACCTAAAGCCGCTAATTTACAAAGTTTGTTGGAGCATACCCGGGCTGCCCCACAATAACTGGCAGATTCCGTTACTAAAGAGTTAAAGCTTATGACGCAAAGGTTGAGCAACGATTTCCAGTTTGTAGAGGTAGGTCGCCAGGAACCTAAGAAAACTGGTATGTACAGCCGTACTCATAATTTTGTTGAAATTTATGAGCCCTCCAACAAACAGCAGGAGGGTGAGCAAGCACACCGCTGCATAGATTGCGGTAATCCCTATTGTGAGTGGAAATGTCCGGTTCATAATTACATACCAAATTGGCTAAAATTACTGTCTGAAGGAAATATATTGGAGGCGGCTGAATTGAGCCACCAGACCAATACGTTACCTGAAGTATGTGGGCGTGTTTGTCCTCAAGATCGTCTTTGCGAAGGGGCTTGTACCCTTAATGACGGTTTTGGTGCCGTGACGATTGGCAATGCGGAAAAATATATTACCGACACTGCATTTGCTATGGGTTGGCGCCCAGACATGTCTAAGGTGACGTTGACGGATAAGCGTGTGGCTATCATTGGTGCAGGCCCAGCAGGCCTTGGTTGTGCTGATGTGCTAATCCGCGCCGGGGTTAAACCGGTAGTGTTTGATCGGTATCCAGAAATTGGCGGGTTAATGACCTTTGGTATTCCGGAGTTTAAGCTAGAAAAATCAATCATGCAGCATCGCCGGACGGTATTTGAAGACATGGGCATTGAGTTTAGGCTCAATACTGAAGTGGGTGTTGATGTGGGTATTGAGCAGCTTACTGAGGAGTTTGACTCAGTGTTCCTTGGTATGGGCGCCTATAAATACATGAAAGGTGGATTTCCAGGTGAAGATTTGCCAGGAGTGCACGATGCGCTTCCGTTCCTTATCGCCAGTGTCAATCGCAACATGGGTTGGGAAAAAAATTGCAGTGAATACATTAGTGTTGCCGGTAAGCGAGTTGTTGTTTTAGGCGGTGGCGATACTGCTATGGACTGTAACCGGACATCCATTAGGCAGCGTGCTAAGAGTGTGACTTGCGCTTACCGCCGCGATGAAGAAAATATGCCTGGTTCACGCCGTGAGGTAGAAAATACCAAGGAAGAAGGTGTTAAATTCCTCTTTAATCGTCAACCGGTTGAAATTGTTGGCAATGGGGTAGTGGAAGGGGTTAAAGTCGTTAAGACTAAACTGGGTGATCCTGATAAGAATGGCCGCCGCCGCCCCACACCGATTGTTGGCAGCGAAGAAGTATTAGCCGCTGATATAGTATTAATAGCCTTTGGCTTCCAGCCAAGCCCGGCACCTTGGTTGGCCGGTATGGGTGTTGAGTTGAATGACTGGAAGGGCGTTGTGGCACCTGAAGAGCAAGAATTTAAGTTTCAAACCAGCAACCCTAAAGTGTTTGCTGGTGGAGATATGGTGCGTGGCTCTGATTTGGTGGTGACTGCTATCTGGGAAGGACGCCAGGCCGGTGAAGGTATTTTAGATTACCTTGAAATATAAGGTTCCCCCTCAATGACTCAGCTAAAAAATGACCGTTTTCTGCGTGCACTGATGCGTCAGCCAGTGGATATGACGCCAGTGTGGATGATGCGCCAAGCGGGTCGCTATTTGCCAGAGTACCGCCAGGCCAGAGGTAAGGCCGGGGACTTTATGGCACTTTGCACCAACCCTGAGTTGGCTTGTGAGGTAACACTGCAACCCCTAGAACGTTATCCTTTAGACGCAGCGATCTTGTTTTCCGATATTTTGACAATTCCAGATGCAATGGGTTTAGGGCTTTATTTCGAAGCCGGTGAGGGACCACGATTTCGTAAGCCTGTTCGCACAGAGGCAGATATTGATAGCTTATCCGTCATTAATCCCGAGCAGGATCTCCCCTATGTGATTAATGCCGTGAGCACTATTCGCCGTGAACTCAATGGTCGTGTACCTCTTATCGGTTTTTCCGGTAGTCCATGGACACTGGCTACCTACATGGTGGAAGGGGGTTCTAGTCGAGATTTTGCCCGTTGCAAAACCATGGCCTACAATCAGCCTGAACTGATGCATCGACTGTTGGATACTCTCGCCAAATCGGTGATTGTCTACCTCAATGCTCAAATCGAAGCTGGGGCTCAGGCAGTACAGATTTTTGATACTTGGGGCGGGGCGCTTTCCCATTCAGCCTATCGCGAGTTTTCACTGCAGTATCTGAATAAAATCGTTGATGGATTGATTCGGGAACGAGAAGGTCGTCAGGTCCCTGTGATTCTGTTTACCAAGGGTGGCGGTCAGTGGTTGGATGATCTTGCCAATTCTGGTTGTCAGGCACTTGGTGTTGATTGGACTACCCATATTGGTAATGCTCGCCAACAGGTGGGTGACCGTGTAGCGCTACAGGGAAATATGGATCCGGCTATTCTTCGTGCATCCCCTCAGCGAATTCGCCAGGAAGTGTCCACTATTTTGGAGCAATTTGGCTCTGGTGTAGGGCATGTTTTTAATTTGGGGCACGGAATAACCCCTGATATCAGCCCGGATCACGCAGGCGCATTTATTGATGCAGTTCACGAACTGTCAGTGAAATACCACCAAAAATACAATTAATCTAACCAGCTATCGTCTTATCTGACCAATAATGCTGCAGCGGTTGCTATAGAGGGTAATCGGCTTATTCTTATCATTATCTGGTAGTGACTCCGGTAAAGGTACAAAGTTGAGATAAATGGTCTAAATATGGGTGGCAAACGGTAATGAGCATCAAGCAGGTCAAGATCAATGCCGATGACATAACATTAGGAATGTTTGTGTCATGCCTTGATCGCCCTTGGAGTCAAACGCCATTTCCTATACAAGGATTACTTGTATAGGGTCCAGAAGAAATCAGTGCTCTGAGGTCCTATTGTGATTACGTCTATATTGATATTACTAAAGGCCGTAGCCCGGTAACTGGAGCGATATCTCCTACCTACGATTCGGGTACTAGGAGTTAAATCCTTCAATATTCTCAAGCCATAAAAAAGGCCTTTCTGAGTATCATGAAGTGACGTCTATCGTTGTGCGGCGGTAAGTCTATCAACAAGTAGTCCCTCTCGCTAAAGAGGTGGAGCATGCAGAAAAAGCACTCTTGCACCTGCGAGGAAAATTCACTCTAGCCGTCAAGCAACTTGCCAAAGGTAAAGATTTTGATTATATAGGGTTGAAAGGCTCAATCGCAGATATGGTAAATAGCGTCGTCAGGTGTTCAGATGCCTTCACTTGGTTATTGCGGTTGCGGCTGAAAGACCAATAAATGCACGATCATAGTATGAGATCTGCCCCCTGAACAGTCCAGTTTGCTCGGTATATAGGGATGCCCAAGAATGAAATGTTCATTCTGTGTTTGGGTGCATTGTTGAAAGATATTGGTAGGGTCAAATTGGCGAATAGCCTTTTGCGG
>JBLIJA010000081.1:0-8160 GCA_047635115.1 Porticoccus sp.
TTCGCCATGACCACGAAAGTCTGGAGAAATCACTCGAAAATGCTGTCGAAAATATGCCGTCTGGTGAGACCAATTCCGCCGACTTAGCCCCAGACCATGAAGAAAGAGTATGGGTTCACCCTGCCCCTCATCGTCATAAGAAATTGTTACACCGTAAACGATTGCTGTTGGCATAGCTTACCTCACCTAGGCGAAATGCTACTCGATCTGAAAAAGTATTGACGATGGGATAAGAGGACTTTAGGACACTACGTTCTTTTGACAACCTAGGCTTTCAACTTATCATGAAGTTTGACGACCTGACCTATAATAAGAATACTGGGCGGACGCATTTTTTCGTCTTCCACCTTTTGCACCACCTGCGTCAAATCACTCACCAGTACTCGCTGGTCATACTGTGTAGCTTTATAAATAACGGCAACAGGAGTATCTGCAGGCAAGCCATGCGTTATCAGTTGATTTGAGATAATTTTCAAACCACCTAAGCCCATATAGATAACCAGGGTCTGGTTTTCACGGGCCAGTGATGGCCAGTCCAGGCCTACAGCATCATTCTTAAGGTGACCAGTAACAAAGGTCACAGACTGAGCATAATCACGATGTGTTAAGGGGATACCACAATAGGTGGAAGCGCCTGAGGCTGCAGTAATTCCAGGAACCACTTGAAATGAAATACCTTCGGTAAATAGTTTTTCTGCCTCTTCTCCACCTCGACCAAAAATAAAGGGGTCGCCGCCCTTGAGTCGCAATACCCGTTTACCTTCTTTTGCTAATTTGTATAAAAGCTCATTAATTTGATCCTGAGGAACACAGTGGTTGCTTGCTTCTTTTCCCACATACATTCTGTCAGCGTCCCGGCGAACCAAGTTGAGAATACCCTTTGAAACAAGACGGTCATAAATCACAATATCGGCTTTCTGCATTAACCGCAGGGCACGAAATGTGAGTAGATCCGGATCTCCTGGGCCTGCACCAACTAAATAGACTTCACCCTTCTGTGGAGCCTGACCTTCCTCTATCAGCTTCTTGAGCTGTTTTTCTGCGGCCTCTTGGTTTCCACACAAAACTTGCTCAGCAACATCACCCTCGAACACCTCTTCCCAAAATGCCTTCCTACTTGGTCCCTGGGGTACTGTTGCCTTTACTCGATCTCTGTACTTGGCTGCTAATCCAGCAAGCGCACCATAACGGTGGGGAATAAGTGCTTCGATCTTTCCCCTCAATAGTCTAGCCAATACCGGTGCCGTACCACCCGTACCAACAGCAATAGTCACTGGCGAGCGATCAATAATGGCCGGCACGATAAAAGTGCAAAGGTTAGGGTTATCGACCACGTTCACAAAAATATGTCGCTCAGCAGCATCAAGAGAAATGGTTTCGTTGAGCACTTGGTCGTCAGTTGCCGCAACAACCAGATCAATAGCATTCATCAAACGACTGTTGTAATTGGTTTCTATCAGGTTAAGCGATGCCACATTCATGCTTTTAATGGATTCATTAATCGATGGTGCTACAAGTGTTACTCTAGCACCGGCATCAAGCAACAATGACAGCTTTCGTTCTGCGACATCCCCTCCTCCGACTACCAGGCAATGCTTCTCAGAGAGATTTGTGAATATAGGAAAGTAGTCCATCGAAGGCTGTCTCAAATATAATTTTGTTAAATTATAACTTTTAGTGGCGTCAAATAGTTGATTTATACGTTCTATAGCATCAAATTCAATATACTCAACTAAAGAAAACCATCTCCAGCACTGGGATCATTACCTTCAAATTATCTGACACATATATAAAACAAATCATTAGCAATGGGACGCTCCAGATCGGCGTTACCACCATAAAATAATCCCTTGTCTGACCATGATATTGACTACCTTGAACAACATCTGAGCACAGAATAGTAGTTTTGACCCCTTATTTGATAGATATGGTGATACATCAAGGTTGGTACATTAGGGTTCATCGATGATCCAACAGGAATCCACCCGTGTTAAATATCACTGCCCTGAAAAAGAAACAAAAAAACCTCTCATTTTCAGGTTGGCTTTCCGCCAGTTATTTCTGTTTGGCAGTGTATTTTCTATCATCGTCTCCCTTGGGTTGGCCACAGCATATACGTTGATCACCGGCAGTTTTAGTGCTTAACCCATTCTGGGTATTCTCTTTGTGGTATCCGCATTTACGAATGTCATTAGAATGGGGCGATGGAATGGAATGCTCACATTTGGCAATCCACTACTTTGGTCACTGCACCTAGCTTATTTACTGAGCATCATCAGCTTGGGATTGCTGGAAGCCTTCTACTTTGGCCTTGAAATACCACTGAGCACCGTACTCCACGGGCTAACTATCGGTGGTATTTGACTGATGGCACTGACCATGATCAGCCGCGTCTCACTTGGTCACGCAAGACGAGTATTACAGGTAGGTATTGAATAACTCTTGGCTATGCTGTTCTTGTCCTATCCGCTATCGTCAGCGTTATTGCACCACTAATCAAGCCATCCTTTCTCACTGTATTTGGTTAGTATCGCCTGTTGGATTTTTGGCTATCTCGCTTCTCTGGTTATTTACTGGCCGGTGTTAATCAAACCCCGGAGGGATGGAAAGCCCGATTAGTCATGGGAGTTAATCCATCGCCCCAATCTGGCTTAAACGAATTATCTACGGGAGGACAGCTACTACTTATGCTTCAGCTCTATAAACGTCAATGATGAGAGTTAACCTAAAATGAGCGGCTTATCTGTCATTTACAGGTAGAATACACACCAGAAAGATGTGGTATCTTCTGGTATTCTCGACAGCTCAGATTAGAGACCACTATGTAGTAATAGTCGTTTTTTGTTGATTGGAGCCTTGACTTCTCTACAATACCTAAAAAATTAATGGTTATCTGTTTCGTTGCACCAACCCTGTAACGGTGCTTACTTAATCAAGTGTTATCCTGTTATCACTGCAAAAAATGCTATCCAAGCAAAAACTTATAGCTAGACTGCTCTTGATGGCTGTCATGGCTCATAACTATCGACTCGTTCAGGCTAAATACACATGCACAATACTTCTCCTCAATACGGCAGACACTCTTATAACCGACAAATTTCTCTTTGGTTATTATTCTGCGCTGGCGTCATTTTCTCGATGATTCTACTAGGTGGTGTTACTCGTCTGACTAACTCAGGACTATCCATGGTCGAGTGGAAACCATTGATGGGTATTATCCCGCCAATCACTGATACGGAATGGCAGGAAACCTTTGCTAAATACCAACAATTCCCAGAGTACCAAAAGGTCAACCACGGCATGACTGTCGGTGAATTTAAATCGATTTTTATGTTCGAATACCTACACCGGGTTCTCGGGCGACTTATAGGAATTATATTCCTGCTGCCATTCTTGTTTTTCTACTTTACCAAACGCATCCCACCTGGGCTGACGGCCAAGTTAATGGTTATGTTTGTACTTGGGGGCCTACAGGGATTGCTGGGTTGGTATATGGTAAAAAGTGGCCTTGTAGACAATCCTCGAGTAAGCCCATATCGGCTTACAGCACACCTTGGCGCCGCCGTCATAATTTACGGCTATATCCTTTGGGTTGCCTTTGGTTTGCTATCGGTCCGCTCAGCTTTCAACTCAACTCGAAACTCTGTGACTAAGGGACTTAAACGCTTCTCCTTCACACTCACTGGGTTGATTTTTTTAATGATACTCTCTGGTGGTCTGGTCGCGGGTTCTCGTGCAGGGTTTGCCTATCCAACATTCCCACTAATGGGAGATTCTTTTATACCCGCAGGGCTATTTAATACAGACCCTACGTGGCTGGCTATTTTTGAAGATATCACGACAATTCAATTTAACCATCGCATCTTTGCCTATCTTCTGTTTGTATTAATCCTGAGCTTTTCTTTTAAAGTACTGAGGAGTGGTGTCTCTGGAAAACTCCGTACAGGGACTCACTGTTTGGTAGTTCTGTTACTGATTCAGGTGACACTGGGCATTTCAACATTGCTATTACATGTACCTGTTGCCTTAGCCGCAGCTCACCAAGGTGGCGCGATCGCTCTGTTTACCGCATCACTGCTTGTTAGCCGTGGCTTTAGCCATAACTCGACAACAAGACTATAGGCCAAGCCCTAGAACTAGCAGGACTTCAAGAGATAGCTGATCTGATATTTAGGGGCTTGGGGAGATAATCATAGTTTTATGATCGAACGCTGTTACTTTTTTGTCATCATCAGTGCATTAGACAAAACTCCTAACACACCGTCATCTGCCGTGTTGAAACTACGTCTATTTGACCCCAATCAAGCATTTTTTCATCCTATCCAGCATCCTTCTGTTAAAGTAGTCGTCTGATTAACCGATTTAACTAGGTATAATTTCAGAATTCCCCCTATGACTGGAGTATTGATATGAACAAACTGATCGGAGCAATGGTGGTAGTAGCGATTAGCGCTGCAGGTAGCCAAGTGATTGCAGCCGGTGATGCAGCTGCTGGCAAGGATAAAGCGGCTACCTGCTCAGGATGTCACGGAGCCAATGGTGTCAGTAGTAATGATTTATGGCCAAACTTGGCGGGCCAGAAAGCCGGTTATTTGACGAAGCAAATAAAGGCATTCCGTGATGGCCAACGCAGTGATTCAATGATGTCTTCAATGGTACAGTCATTATCCGACCAGGATGCCGAGAACTTAGCGGCCTACTTCTCTGGACTATAATAAAATTTAGCCTACATGCCATAAAAAACCCGTTATTCATTTTCCAAGAAGGAAAATGAATAACGGGTTTTTTATGGCATGGCTTTCTTCATTTATCTGGAAAAAACATTCTCTCGCTCCAAGACTGATCAATCAACAAATAATCTGGCATTTCTAAACAATCGCATCCAGGCGCCATCTTCCTGCCAATCGTCAGGGTGCCAGGAGTTGGTTACTGTGCGAAATACCCGTTCAGGGTGAGGCATCATAATCGTTGCCCTCCCATCAACACTGGTCACACCCGTGATACCCAGCGGTGAACCGTTGGGGTTAGCAGGATAAACCTCGGTCGCATCATGGTAATTATCCAGATAACGCAGGGCCACGCTTCTGGACGCACTGAAGGCCTGAGCATCAGTATCGCTTGCAAACTCAGCCCTGCCCTCACCATGTGCTACTGCAATCGGAATATGTGAACCTACCATTCCTCTCAACAGTACTGAAGGTGTCGGTTCAACACGAACAAGAGAATAACGTGCCTCAAACTGTTCAGACAAGTTTCTAACAAAACGTGGCCAGTGCTCGGCTCCTGGTATCAGAGGTTTAAGGTTAGATAGCATTTGGCAACCGTTACAAACCCCAAAAGTAAAAGAATCATTGCGGTGAAAAAACTGCTGAAATTGTTCTCGAATCTGAGCATTAAATAAAATTGTCTTAGCCCAACCTTCTCCGGCGCCCAGTACATCGCCATAGGAAAAACCGCCACAAGCCACAATCCCTTTAAAGTCATCCAGACCTATACGGCCACTTAGGAGATCACTCATATGGACATCAACTGAGTCAAAACCTGCTCGGTCAAATGCTGCAGCCATCTCGACTTGACCATTTACTCCTTGCTCACGGAGGATGGCAACGCGTGGACGAACACCTCGGTCAATGTAAGGTGCTGAAATATTGTCATTGATATCAAAAGTCAGGACAACGCTAAGGCCAGGATCTTCGAGGAAAAGCCCATCAAATTCTTGTCGGGCACACTGGGCATTGTCGCGTTGAGCTTGAATTTGATAACTGGTTTCACTCCAGCGTCGTAATAACTCAACACAACTATGGCTATAAAGCCGCGCGCCATCCTGATGAATTTCTATGCTCTCATAATTGTTGAGCTTAGCCACGGCACTAATCGGAATGCCTACCGCTTCAAAACGCGCCCTGATGGCCGTTTCATCACTCTCAGTCACCTGGATCACGGCACCCAACTCTTCGTTAAAGAGGAGTGATAAGGCATGGCCGGGCTGCTCATCGAGATAGATATCAAGCCCCGTTCTTCCCGCAAACGCCATTTCTACCAATGTAATAAATAGGCCGCCATCTGCACAATCATGGTAAGCAATAATTTCACCCGCCAAATTAGCGGCCTGAATGGCATTAAAGAAACCCTTAAGCTTTTCTGCACTAACCACATCCGGAGTAACATCACCCATCTGGTTATAAACCTGAGCCAGAATAGAACCGCCGAGGCGATTGTAGTTCTCTCCAAGGTCTATATAGAGAAGTACCGTATCACCCTTGTCAGTACGTAATTGAGGCGTCAGTGTTTTTCGCACATCTTGCACGGGGGAAAAAGCAGTAATAATCAGAGATAACGGCGAGGTGACTGCTTTATCCTCTCCATCCCGCTCCCATGCTGTGCGCATAGACATCGAATCCTTACCCACGGGAATAGTAATTCCAAGCTGAGGACACAGCTCCATACCCACTGCTTCCACCGTTCGGAACAGCTTCTCATCCTCGCCGGGGTGACCCGCTGCACACATCCAGTTTGCCGAGAGTTTAATATCTGAAAGTTGACGGATACTGGTTGCAGCAATATTGGTTATCGCCTCACCAACAGCCATTCTTCCCGAGGCAGGAGCATTCAGAAGAGCCAAAGGTGTACGCTCGCCCATCGCCATAGCTTCACCAGAATAACTGTCAAAACTCACCGTAGTAACGGCACAATCCGCCACGGGAACTTGCCAAGGGCCCACCATCTGATCACGAGCTACCGTGCCTGTAATGCTACGATCGCCAATGGTGATAAGAAAACTTTTACTGCCCACTGACGGATGCTGAATAACCCGCTTAATGGCTTCATCTAAGACAATACTGGACCAATCAAAGACCTGTGTCTGAGGAAGATAAACGTCAGCATTGCGGTGCATTTTAGGTGGCTTGCCAAACAGTATCGACATCGGCAAATCGACCGGCTTAGTATCAAAGTGCATATCGTTGATATGTAAGTGTTTCTCTCCAATAGATTCGCCTACCAGAGCATATGGGCAGCGTTCACGTTCGCAAATAGCTTCAAATCTAGCCAAGTCTTCAGGCTTCACTGCCATCACGTAACGCTCTTGCGCTTCGTTACACCAAATAGCCAGAGGAGACATTCCGGGTTCATCGTTGGGCACTTGCCGTAATTCAAAGTGTGCGCCACAGCCCCCATCCTTTGCGAGCTCAGGAAAAGCATTAGACAACCCACCCGCGCCCACATCATGTATGAAGGCAAGCGGGTTCTTGTCTCCTAGTTGCCAACATTGATCAATCACTTCCTGAGCGCGACGCTCCATTTCCGGGTTCTGCCGCTGTACTGAAGCAAAATCCAGATCTTCAGCACTGGAGCCAGAGGTCATTGAAGATGCAGCACCACCTCCAACGCCAATCAACATCGCGGGGCCACCCAGCACAATCAACTTGCAACCCGGGTCAAATTCATACTGTTCAATATGTTCTTCGCGAATATTGCCGTAACCGCCGGCAATCATGATTGGCTTATGGTAACCACGTCGTTCTCCATCAAAATCTTGCTCGAAAGTTCTGAAGTAACCACAAAGGTTGGGACGGCCAAACTCATTATTAAATGCAGCACCACCGATGGGCGCTTCGACCATAATATCTAATGCCGTCACAATACGGTCTGGCTTGTCATAATCCTGCTCCCAAGGCTGAGGAAGTTGAGGAAGATTCAAATTTGAAACAGAAAAACCAGTGAGACCCACCTTTGGCTTAGAACCTCGACCTACCGCACCTTCATCGCGAATCTCACCACCGGAACCTGTTCCCGCACCAGAAAATGGAGCAATGGCTGTAGGGTGGTTATGAGTTTCCACCTTCATTAGTATGTGTATTAGCTCCTGAGTATAACCGTAGATTTTGTTTTCAGGATCGGGAAAGAAACGACCGGCCTCACTTCCCACAATGACTGACGCATTATCATCATAAGCAGAAAGTACATTCTCGCCTCCCTCCTCATAGGTATTTTTAATCATCCCAAACAGAGAGATATCCTGATCTTCACCATTAATCGTCCAAGAGGCGTTAAATATTTTATGGCGGCAATGCTCAGAATTTGCCTGAGCAAACATCATCAACTCCACATCGGTAGGATTTCTGTCAAGCTCAACGAAGCTCATCACCAAATAGTCTATCT
>JBLIJA010000082.1:0-7597 GCA_047635115.1 Porticoccus sp.
CCTAATTTGACGCAAATTAATATCTGTATTTAGCAGTTAATGAATAATACCGGCGGGGTAGAAGTGCGGGGGAGCTTGCTTCTACCGCTTAAAGATTTTATAACTACCGGACTAACTACGAGAAAAAAATGAGTAGCAATGTTATGACAACCCGGAATAAACCGGTTTATAACACTCGAGTGGTAAAACAATTTTCTCTCATGATTGTGGTTTTGGGCTTGTGGGTATGCTAATTACTATTGTATTGATTTGGGAGTATGTGACTGCGCCAGTATTTACCAAATAAAGCGGAGTAATCATAAAAAACCGGGTATTAATACCCGGTTTTTTTGTCGGACCTTTATGCTAAACCAGTTAGCATACCCATTATGATTTAATGAAATTTTAAGGAATATAAACATGCGGCTACTTCATACCATGTTACGAGTGACTGACTTGGATAAATCTATTGCCTTTTATGCCGACGTTTTGGGTATGCAGGTTTTGTCTCGCAAGGACTACCCCGATGGCTGTTTCACGTTGGTATTTCTTGGTTATGGAGCGATATCAGAAAATACTGTGTTGGAGTTGACGCATAACTGGAATACGAGCAGTTATGAGCTGGGTGATGGCTACGGTCATATCGCGATTGGTGTCGATGATGTCTATCTGGCCTGTGATCGGATTCGTGAAGCTGGAGGCGTGGTGGTAAGAGAACCTGGTCCGATGAAGCATGGAACAACCGTATTAGCCTTCGTGGAAGATCCCGATGGCTATAAAATTGAGTTGCTCTCTGATGGATAATAGACTGATGCCCCAACACTAAAACTCATACTCAATTAACCCTCGTAACCTCCGAGGAATGAAGACAGTACAGCCCGCTTTTGAGCCGGGTTATTGTATGCGATCTGCCAGATTGATACTGGCCTGCAAAGGCACCTTGTTGATCAGTACCGGATTTCCGGTAAAAGACACGTTTGAAACCGATGGTCCCTTGGGCGCCATTGCGCTATGTCGTGTAATGGAAGCATTGAGTGCAACGACCGTATTTGTTTGCGGTGGGCCACTGGCCAATGCTATTTGCGATGATTATCGAATACACCGTTTGGTTGTTGGCCAAAGGCATGGCATAGCCAAGCAAGCAAGACTATGAGAATTTTACAGCCGGAACTGATGATAATCATTGAATTACCGGGGCAGTCAGCAGACGGCTATTACTACAATATGCGTGGTGTGAATATTAGTTTTGATGCGTTCTTAAGAACCGCTAACTGTTCTACAGTGTCTATTGGCGACGGTGGAAATGAAGTCGGTATGGGTAATATTTCTGATGCGTTGTTTTCTCTGGATATTATTCCGTCGGCCACTACCTGTGAAGAGCTCATCGTTGCGGATGTATCCAACTGGGAGGCACACGGGTTAATCGCCATGATTTCATATTGGACGGGTGTGGATTTTCTGGAGAATCGGGATAACCGAGCCGTATTGGAATACCTATCACAGCATGACAGTGTCGACGGCTTGACGGACAAGAACACACTGACGGAAGACGGTCTGCCCTGTGAGCAGAGTGAGGCCCTGATACAGGAATTACGAGATTTAACGGGATTTTGTCGGCGTTCTTAAACATGAGGCTGAGAGCCCTGGGCACCAATAAGGAATTTACTTTGCCTGATGATGGTCTCACTGATAGTATTTCTAGCTTTTTTTACTGTTAGTTTAGTATCTAATATCCAGAACTTAGGGCAGGGTGATGAGCGTAAAGGGAGCAGGCAATAAGGTGATTCGATGAGTATTGTTTATCTGAATGGTTCTTATCTGCCGATGGCCGAGGCAAAAATCTCGCCAATGGATCGTGGTTTTCTATTTGGTGATGGAATCTATGAAGTGGTGCCATCCTACGGTGGTGAGATGGTCGGTTTTTTACCTCACATTGACCGAATGAATAATGGGATGGCGGATATTGGCATTAAGCTAGGCTGGTCACACGATCAGTGGAAGTTGGTTTGCGATACGCTTATCGAGAAAAATGGCACAGGTAATTTAGGCCTCTATCTACATGTCAGTCGCGGGGCAGATACCAAGCGTGTCCATGCTTTCCCGGAAGAGATTGAGCCAACCGTGTTTGCTTTTGCTTATGACATCCATCCAGCACCCGTAGCGGACAAGTCGAAAGTGATGGGCTATAAGGTTGCCATCGATCATGATCTTCGTTGGAAGCGTTGCCATATCAAGTCCACTTCACTACTCGGTAATGTCTTACATTTTCAGCACGGTTATGAACAGGGTACAAATGAGACCCTGCTATACAATGACAAAAATGAATTGACCGAAGCCAGTGCCTGTAACGCTTACATCGTCAAAGATGGCGTAGTGATTACACCACCACTGGATAATCAGATTTTGGCGGGCATCACCCGACATATTCTGTTGGATTCACTTCGTAAAGAGGGCTCCATCCCTGTGGAGGAAAGAGTGGTCACCATGGATGAAGTATTCGATGCCGATGAAGTTTGGGTAACCAGTTCATCCAAGGAAGTGGTTCCGGTGATCGAAGTCGATGGTAAATCAATCAACCATGGCGAGATAGGCAATGTGTGGTTGGCCGCGCAGACCGTTTACACCGCCAGTAAATTAAATTATTAGCTGCTTGAGAGCAATACAGATAAAACATTATGTCCAGACCAGCTAAAGCATTGGTAGACCTTAAGGCGCTTCGCCACAACTATCAGTTAGCAGATGGTCTAGCTCCCTATTCCAAGAATATGGCCGTTATTAAGGCCAATGCCTATGGTCATGGTGCGGTCGCCGTTGCCCGTGCATTGACCGACCTAGTTCCAGCTTTTGGGGTTGCCTGTATTGAAGAAGCCATTGAGCTACGAGAAGCGGGTATTGAAACCCCTATACACCTTCTTGAAGGCGCGTTTACGCCAGATGAAATTGACATAGCGGCAGAGCAAAATTTTTCTTTGGCCGTGGTCAATCAAGAGCAGAAAAAGGTAATCCTTAATGCCCAACCGAGTACGCCTCTGGGTGTGTGGATTTGTGTTGATACGGGCATGCATCGTCTTGGACTATCACCGGATGAGCTGACCTCAACCTACAGAGAAATAGCGGCCAGTGCCAATGTGGCTGGCGATATTATTATAGCTACTCATTTTGCCTGTTCTGATGATCTGAATAGTGACTTCACCTCAATACAGATGTCTCGCCTAAAGCAGGGCGTCGGTGACTTGAGTGCGCTGTTGAACGCACCAAAGAGCCTAGCTAATTCTGCGGGTTTATTAGGCTGGCCAGAGACCAGAGCCGATTGGAATCGCCCCGGTATTATACTCTATGGCAGCTCACCTTTTTCAGTGCCACATCAGGATGCCGACCGCCTACTACCCGTGATGACCTTCAAGTCTGCGGTCATTGCCCTTCGTGACATCTTGCCAGGAGAGACAGTGGGCTATGCCGCCACATGGAAGGCGGAACGTTCATCTCGTATTGCTACCGTGGCCATTGGGTATGGCGATGGTTACCCGGTGCATGCGCCAAATGGCACACCCGTGTTAATTAAAGGCCAGCGCTATCCAATAGTGGGGCGGGTTTCTATGGATATGATCACTGTTGATGTAACAGGTCTTCCGGATGTTGCCATTGGGGATGAGGTTATTCTTTGGGGTAAAGGTTTATCCGTCAATGAAATCGCTGCCTGTTCGGGTACCATCAGCTATGAACTGTTGACCCGCATGCCTCGTCGTACACCGCGTATTTATATCGACTCCTGAGACCTTAGGTCCGTTCTATTTTTTGGGCTGATTGTGCCGGCTTTTCACCCCTAATTCTTCCGGGAACAGCGGACTGAGTCCTCCTATCACATTTTCGGGCAATGCAACCCCTTGATTTTTAGAGACAGTTATATGCTGAAGGAACCAGTTAAATAATATTCACGTATAACAAGGCCTGCCAGCAGGGATTAACGCAATAAATTGATTAGAAAAAGTAAAGTAGAGTCAAATAGAATCAGACCCTGATTCCCTATAGTTATTCAATCAGTCCGTATTGCTTATCGAGTATGTCAATAATCTCTGATTTGGGGTTTTCCGATAGATAAAGTTTTTCGCCGGTAATTTTCTCCGCGATGGATACATAGGTTCCCGACACGTCCATGAGTACCGATTCCGGCAGAGCGTTATCCCTGGCCAGTGCTTGGCGCTCGTCCATACGGTCTTTGTCGAGCAGGATATCGGGGTCGGGGAAGTGGTTCAGTAATAACTGACGGAAGCTCTCTTTAGAGTTTTCGACTACTTGGCCATCGCGGAAGCTGGGGCCATCCCAAATACGTGAGGAGTCGGGAGTGCCGACCTCGTCCATATAGATCAATTTTTGGTTGCCGGCTTTGTCGGTAATGTAGCCAAATTCAAATTTGGTGTCCACAAAGATCTGGTCTAATTTGGCCAGTTCTTCGCTGATCACATCAAAGCCTTCTTTCAACAGTGTTTCGTACCGGTCGATGTCTTCAATGCCGTTGAAATTTAAGGCTTGGTGGTTATTTTCGATATCGGCACGGGTAATATTGACGTCATCGGCTTGGGGTACACCGGTGAGCCCTTGGAGAATGCCTTTGGTGGAGGGGGTTATGAGTAGTTCTGGGAGTTTCTGATCCTTTTTTAAATCATTGGGGAGTTGGATGCCACAAAATTCCCGCTCGCCTTTGCCATAAGCGCGCCACATGGAGCCGGTGATGTACTGTCGGCAAATGGCTTCGACCATCACTGGCTTGGCTTTCTGAACAATCCAGACAAAGGGGTGAGGGATGTCCAGAATATGGCTATCGGCCAGCCCTTGTTCGCGGAACAGCTTAAACCAATGGTTGGAAATGGCATTAAGCGCCGCGCCTTTACCCGGTACGCCGTTCATGCCGCCTTCGCCGTGCCAGATGCAGTCGAACGCAGAAATACGATCGCTGATGACCATAATGGCCAGTGGTGAATCGATAGCCACGTCGTAGCCACGCTCTGTAATCAGGCGGCGGCTATCATCTGCGGTGAGCCAGTAGACGGAACGTACTTTGCCACTGTGAACGGGGCCGTCAGTACGAATGGGCAGATCGTTGTTGACGGCCAATACTTTGTCTGCAAGATTCATGTCAAACCACCTATTTGGAGTGATCAGCGCCTGGCATCTGTTCGGCAGGGCTTGAATAATTTAAGGCGAATAATTCTACCAGATAGACGGTGGGTTGCCACATTTTTGCATTAGACCCTTTAGAGAATAGTTTGTGTGCGTGTTAGCTATGATTCCTTTCTGATGGCATACCTGCCGCTACCCAAGAGCATGATGGCGAGCCCACCGATCAGATAAAGCCCCTGAAGTTCTAGTGCCCAACCTCCATGTGAGGTGAGTTGAAAGAGTTGGCCGTTGTGGACTAATAGTATGGCGAACACCATATTTAATACCACTAGCAGTCCGCCAATACGGGCGTAGTAACCAAAAATAATCATTAGTGGGGCAACTATTTCGCCCAGATAAACCGCATAGGCCAAGAATGAAGGAAGACCGATACCAGACAGATTTTGGCTGATAAACTCAAGTGTCTCAGGGTGGATGATTTTGGCAGCGCCGTGTAGCAGGATCAGAATACCAATAGTGAGGCGTAGTAACAATTTGGCTATAGATTCTTGGTGGCACATGGTTTAACTCAGCTCTCTCGTGGGCAATTTTTTAATCATGTTAGCGTATTTTTTTCTGGGATAGTACGTTAGGCCAAATTTGGCCTAACGAGGGGTTTCAAGTTGTTATGGCGTTTAATACAAGGACATTTCTTGGTCAGGCAGAACCTTCAATGTATCATTGCGACCTGGTTTAAACTGATAGAATTTAACTGACAAGTAGCCCGACAGGGCGCCCTGTGGAGATTGGGAATGATTATCAAACCAAGAGTTCGTGGCTTTATGTGTATTACTTCGCATCCGGTGGGCTGTGAGGCGAACGTTAAAAGCCAGATCGACTACATTAAAAGCCAATCCCCGATTGATGGGCCCAAACGCGTTTTGGTGATCGGTTCTTCCACAGGTTACGGTCTGGCGGCGCGAATTGGTGCTGCGTTTGGCTCAGGTGCGTCTACCCTAGGTCTCTTTTTTGAAAAAGAAGGTACTGAGAAGAAGCCGGCCACCGCGGGTTGGTATAACTCTGCAGCATTCCATAAGTTTTCTGAAGCAGAGGGTTTATATGCCAAGAGTATTAATGGGGATGCCTTTTCCGATGAGGTTAAGCAGCAGACCATTGACACCATTAGAGCCGATATGGGACAGGTTGATCTGGTTATCTATAGTTTGGCCTCGCCACGCCGCCAGCATCCCAAAACAGGCGAGGTGTTTAATTCAACCCTGAAACCTATTGGTAAAGATGTGACGTTGCGCGGTATTAACACTGACAAGGAAGAGATTCAGGAATTTAGTCTTGAAGCTGCCAGTGACGACGATGTCTCCAATACCATTGCTGTGATGGGTGGTGAAGATTGGCAGATGTGGATGGATGCACTGAGTGAAGCTGATGTGCTTGCTGAAGGCGCTAAAGCCACGGCCTTTACCTATGTGGGTGAAAAGGTCACGTGGGATTTGTATTGGCATGGCACGATCGGCCAAGCCAAGAAAGATTTAGACAAGAAGGTAATCGGTATTCGTGAAAAGCTGGCTGCTACGGGTGGTGATGCCCGGGTATCAGTATTAAAAGCGGTGGTCACTCAGGCTAGTTCTGCTATTCCAATTATGCCTTTATACCTGTCGCTGTTGTTCAAGGCCATGAAAGCAGATGGTAGTCATGAGGGTTGTATCGAGCAGCTTTATCGCCTCTATACCGAATGTCTATACAGCGATACACCAAGGTTGGATGAGGAGGGTCGGTTGAGAGTGGATGAGCTGGAGCTTCGTCCGGAAATTCAAGATAAAGTAGCGTCAGCCTGGGCTCAGATCACGACGGAAAACCTTGCTGAGCTTACTGACTTTCAAGAATACAAACATGAATTTCTAAATCTGTTTGGGTTTGATATTGATGGCGTGAACTACGATGCGGAAGTAGATACAGTAGTGGAAATAAAAAATTTAGTTTAAGCAACGTGTGCTAATAGAAGGCATTACACGCGATGTGTGATACCTTTTTTATGTGGATCGATTACTGAGACCTTTGCTCGGGAAACAAGAGTGACACTGGGCTACTGCGATTAAGCATTGAATTTTCATCAAGCTATCCGTATAAAATAAGATATGGATACGAATGTGCACACACTTCCGTTGTTATTTGGTCAGCTGGGTTTGCCCTTAGATGAGTGTGCTATTGAACGCTTTCTTCTTCAGCACAAGCTGCTGGGTAGTGCGGCTCACCCAAGCTGATTTTTGGACTGAGAGGCAGCGGGCCTTTCTGCAAGAGTCCCTTGCGGAAGATTCAGATTGGACGGAAGTTGTCGATCAACTGGACTCTTTGTTGAGAGAGTGATTTGGTTCTAGGGGTGTATTGAGCATTTCAGTCGGGCTCTGTATACCTTGAATATCTACCTTTCTCTGAACAGTCGTTTTTCTTAGAATAGTTTGCCGTAACATTGGGGCATCCGTCCCTTTTCTCCGCCATCCCCCTT
>JBLIJA010000083.1:0-7558 GCA_047635115.1 Porticoccus sp.
CAGAATTGCCGGCTTTGAAAACTTCAATATCGATTTAATGCACGGACTACCCGGCCAAACAACAAAACAGGCCTTAGCAGATTTACAGCAGGCCATTGATTTGGCGCCCACACACATTTCCTGGTACCAGCTGACCATCGAACCCAACACAGCGTTCTATAGCAAACCACCAACACTCCCGAAGGACATTATTCTGGAAGCGATTCAGGAGCAGGGATATCAATTATTGCTAGAGAACGGGTACCAACAATACGAAGTCTCCGCCTTTTGCAGAGACAACAACAAATCTGCCCACAACCTCAATTACTGGAAATTTGGCGACTACCTCGGCATCGGTGCCGGCGCCCACGGAAAAATCACTCTCCCATCCGAACAACGTATTATCCGCACAACTAAAACCCGAAGCCCCGCCGATTACTTGGCAAGAGAGCATTCGTATACCTCCAGTTGTAAAAATATTCCCGAGGACGAATTACCGCTGGAATTTATGATGAACGCCATGAGATTAAATGCTGGCGTTCCCGCTGAATTATTTTCAAAAAGAACGAGCGTTCCGCTGGAAACTATTCAGCCTGCATTAGATAAACTGGCAACACTACAATTAATAGAAAATTCGGACAATAACCTGATCCCCACACAAAAAGGTCACCAGTTTTTAAATAATTTGTTGGAAATATTTGATGAGCAGAACTCAGGGGACAAACAGATATAGATCACGGCTTCATATTTTATATTAACGCCTTGGGTAGCGGCGTAAGCCACGTTCCGCAGCGAAGCTGCATACTGACCCAACTGGTTATATCTTCCATATAGTCTGCCAGGCCTCTTCGGCCATCTGCCTGGTGTGCTTTTGAACCTGCTCTGGCGTCCAGGTTTTAGAAGTCTTTATAACTTTAGGGGCCGACAAACGGTTATCCTTTATGTACTTCCTTTTATCTGATGGTATTTTTACAGAAAACTTTCCGTTATGCTTTTCTTCTAAATAGAATAGGTTGCCTAAACTTCCTACTATCTCATCCGGCCATTCGTCACTAATTTTTGACTGGGGATAGAAATGTTCAATCGTAGGTTGATCGAAATAAAAGGAATATTTGTAGCCATTGTGCTCTGTGAACTTTCTAAGGATATATCTGACAAGGTTCTTCTGCTTAGAATTGTCATTTGTGAAAAAATCTCCCCGAATGCAACGGAAAACTCTTCTAACGATGGCACTCACTCTCGTAATTTTTTCCTAAGCGCATCAATTTAATTCGCTGCTTGCTGCGAGTTAATGCTTGCAAAAAGACGCTGCCCGAACGACGAATACATTGCCGAAATTCCATCTGATGATCGAGACCAAGTCACTGCCGTAAACTGAAAATGGAAGTTCTCAATTGCCTTTAGCGCATCTCGAAATTTTGCATACCTGATTTTCTTATCCTTATAAGGACGGGCTAATGCGAGAGTTGCAGGCACAGGCTGAGAAAGCTTGAACATTTGCATCGCACGTAGCGAGCGAGCTGCATCAATCTCATTTTTATCTCCGCCATAGGATGACTCGTACAAAGATCGATATATTCCGGCGTCAAATACAAGCTCATCCAAATACTGCTTTGCGTACTTCTTGGTTACTGTCTTTTTGACTTTCCTGAACAGCTTACCCTTTGTTATTGACTCATATCTCGATGCGCCAAAGTGATAGATGTAGTTATCAGTCGATATATCCTCCGAAGAGTTGTGTATAGCTTCGAGAATTTTTGTCCATTTAATATTCGTTGTGTCTACTGATACCTTAGCCTTGAGGTGTTTAGCAAAATGATTTTTCACCAAGTCTGTTAGAGCGAGGTCTTTTCCCCTAGTGTTCAGCGTTTCAAAGATGATATACGCATCATCTTCATTGTCTAAAGACACAAGAATCACTTTAAGATTGAAAACGGCGTCTCTTATCTGGATCAGCTTATTGCGTTTTCCGGTCTTTTTCACCTTGGCTGAAATCGACGTATCTGTCTCGACCGCTGATATGGCTCCATCTACTAGAGACTTAAACTTTATGTGGGTATTGCGCAAGGACCTTTCTTCCGGGGCCAAGCTGCCATCCGCATCTGGCTCATCTTCGAACTTTTGAATATGCTCTTGGAAGTATGGAAAGAAGGTCTCCGTCTGCAGAACATACTCCAGCTTGTTTTTCCAGTTTTTACGCGCTACTAATTGGTGTATGCCTTTCGCAAGATCGCCATTACCAAGCTCTTGAAACTTGTCTCTTAGAACCGATAGAAAAATGGTAATTGTGGTTAAGCGCTGCTGGCCATAAACGACCCCGAACTTTTGTTTATCGCATTTGAATACGACAATGTAACCAATGAAGTAACTAGAGAACGTCGTGGTTACGACGTCTTGCCAAGAGTTGTGAAATTTTCATCTTCCCACGAATATGGCCGTTGGCACTTTGGTATGAAGCAGTCTCCAGTGTCGAGCAGATTCTCTATATCGGTATCGCGAGACTCGATCTTCATTTATTCCTCTCATAGAAAGTATCCCTGTGAGATATAACGCTTCGTTCACCGGTAAATCTGAAACGTAGCTAAAAATTTATCCTAGTGCATCAACTTGTTAACAATCGTCTGTTCTGTCTATTTTAAATCAATTAACAAGTGTTCAGCCACTTTAGCAACACCCACCACTTTTCTCTTCTATTTCTGTAAATGGCAGCGAATTATCGCCCTGATTAAAAACACCCTTATGCTGTTTAAAGTCACCCGAAAATTCAAAATGGTTTGAAAACCGAGAACCTTTTAATATGCTATAAGTATTACCGCATACCGGAACCGATTTTCCTTTGGGCATACGGTTGTTTTTATCCAATTCAAATACACAGCCATTGTTGGGTACCGTGCCTTGATAGACCACTGACTGGCCATAGTCTTCACGACTGGTTTCCAGTTCCGGCAACTTAAATAATCGATACGTCACCGAATAAAAATTAATATGGCCTATTTTCTGTTGCACTTCGGCGTTATCGATACCCAGTGGGCGGTCTTCCACCAACCGTGAATCTGCAAAACCCGACTGTTTGGCCAGTTGAATAAAATCATTCAAATAGAGTGCACCGCTGAGGCATTCACCGTAGAGCACGGGATCCGCCATTAGTGCAGTGGAAACGCGTCGGTCGGCGTAGACATCGGAAAAATAAAGTTCGCCACCGGGTTTTAATAGTCGATAGGCCTCGGCCAATACGGCCTGTTTATCTGGGGATAAATTAATTACACAGTTTGATACAATAATGTCGAAGCTTTCATCGTCTAAAGTAAGCTCATCCAACTTTTCGATATAGCCTTTTATAAATCGTACGTTGGGCTTGCTGAAACCAAAGGCTTCCCGATGATATTCAATATGACGATTGGCGACGGCCAGTTGTTCATCGGTCATATCCACACCGACCACTTCACCCTGCTCACCAACGAGCGCTGAAAGAACGTAGCAATCCTGCCCGGAGCCGCTGCCTAGATCGAGTATGCGCATGCCTTCCAGTAATTCGGGCGCCACCAGTCCACACCCGTAATATTTACTGCTCACTTCGGGATGAATTTTTGCCATGATTGGTTTGATATGACCCGGAATATTGTCGAGAGTACAGCAGGCATCTGTTTTTAAATCGGCGGAACCCTGTAACTCTTTACCGTAGTAATCTTTTACTTTTTCGTGCATCTATTTAATAGCCTTTTCTGTGTTTCGTACAGTTAATGTCGTTTCCAAGAATGATATTTTTCAACCCAGGCCAGCAGATTTATAGGTGTATGGTCTCGGCTCCATTCACCCGCAACAAATTTATTCGCTTCACTGATGGTGGGATAACTGTGGATAGTACCCATGATCTTCTTTAATCCTAACCCTTGCTTCATGGCTGTCACAAATTCGGTCAGTAAATCGCCCGCATGGTATCCCACAATGGTTGCACCAAGAATGTGGTCCTTACCGGGCTGGGTCAATACTTTCACAAAACCCGCAGCCACATCATCGGCGATGGCTCGATCCAAGTCTTCCAAATCATATTTGGTCACCTCAAAGGGAACACCTTGTGCCACGGCATCAGCCTCGCTTAGCCCCACATGAGCCACTTCAGGATCGGTAAATGTTACCCAGGGTACCACCGAGTAATCCACTTTGAATTTTTTTAACCCACCAAATAAGGCATTAACCACGGCATACCAGGCTTGATGAGCCGCTGTATGGGTGAACTGGTAGGGGCCAGCCACATCACCACAGGCATAAATATTAGGGTAACGGGTACGTAAATAGTCATCCACTGTGACGGTACCGTTGGGGTTCAGTTCAATGCCGATGCCCTCCAAACCCATACCAGCGGTATTGGCTTTACGCCCAACGGCCACCAGGACTTTATCAAACGCGACAACTTTCTTTTCCCCGTTGGTCTCCAGCAAGGCAACCGTTTCATTCCCTCGCGGCTCAAAGCCGACGAATTGGTGCTCTGTGAGCACCTCAATACCTTCTGTGACAAAACGCTGTCTGATAAATACTGAAACATCTTCATCTTCGCGTGGCAGTATTCGAGGCATCATATCAACGAGGATAACCTGGGCACCTAATCGGTTAAATGCCTGTGCCAGTTCACAACCGATAGGACCGCTGCCCATCACCAGTAGTCGACGAGGCAAAGCTTCTAGCTCCCATAAATTATCAGATGTCAGGTAATCTATGTCGCTAAGTCCCGGTATTGGCGGGACAAAAGGTCGGGCACCTGAAGCAATAACAATGTTACGTGTACTGATAGTTTTACCATTCACCACAACTTCCCAGGGAGACTGGATAACAGCTTCACCTTGCAGGCAGTCCACCCCCATAGCGGTATAGCGTTCTACGGAATCATGGGGTTCAATATCACTCACCACCTTATGCACTCTAGCCATAACCTTGGCAAAATCTACTGTTGGCTCCGCTACCATGATTCCCAGCACGTCGGCATGAGAAATTTCCTTTACCGCTTTAGCTGCACGAATCAACGCCTTGCTAGGGACACAACCTGTGTTTAGGCAATCGCCGCCCATTTTATGTTTTTCTACCAGTGTCACCTTGGCTTTAACTGTTGCTGCTATGTACGCACTAACCAAACCAGCGCTGCCCGCCCCAATCACCACCATATTGGTATCAAATGCTTTAGGCTTGGCATAGGGTTTGTACACTTTTCGACGCTGAATAAATCCCATCGCCGAGCGGACAATAAAGGGAAAGATGGCCAACAGCAAGAAAGACGTCAGTAAAGCTGGGGTGAGAATTCCCGAGGCAGAAAACTCTTCTACAGCACCAAGCTCGGCGCCTGCATTCACATAGACCGCCGTACCTGCCAACATTCCTAGCTGGCTCACCCAATAGAATGTTACTGCCTTCATGGGGGTAAGCCCCATCACCAGGTTGATCGCCCAAAAGGGGATGATCGGGATCAACCGTAGAGTAAATAGATAGAATGACCCGTCTTTCTCAATACCGTGATTCACCGACACGAGATAGCTGGAAAATTTATTTTGCACCCAATCGCGCAGTAGTACGCGAGACACGAGAAATGCCAGGGTCGCTCCCAAGGAGCTGGCAAAAGACACCAACAATAGCCCGGCCCAAAGACCAAAAATCATCCCACAAATAATAGTGAGCAGTGCTGCACCGGGTAAGGATAAGCCCGCAGCTACGACATAAATAATAAAGTAAACCGCGGCCGTTGCTTGAGGTTGCTGTCGATAAATATCCTGAAAAAATCCTAGACTGAGATATTGATCGCCATCAAAAACAAGGTAGGCTCCTACAAGCAAGGCAATGACTAAAATTAGGACGCCATTTTTGACCGACATCAGCACTCCATTTGTCTTGTTATTATCACCGGGTTAGAGCTATTTTTGTCCCATCGGTTCAATATTTTAAGTACTCAATAAGAATCGTCATAAAAATTATCGAAAGCTGTCGTCTAGTAATGTTAAAATTGAGTTTTTCCTCTATATTTTATAATTTTAAGTATGAATTAGAAAAATTACCCATCAGCCAACACGGTAATCTAAAAAACGATTACGACCAAAGAAGAGATTGACTCTAGCCGACAAGTAAACTGCCCATAGCATTTGTTACCCACCCAACACGAATGCTATCATCTGACGTTATTCTACGGCTGTATCTTTGAAATCACATTAATATGGAGACTATCCCCTATGAGCGACGATATCGTTCACGTAACCGATGCCAGCTTCGCAACTGATGTACTCGGTGCCGATCTACCCGTTTTGATTGACTTCTGGGCTGCTTGGTGTGGCCCTTGTAAAATGATTGCACCTATTCTGGACGAGCTGGCTAATGAGTACGCCAACAGAATCAAAATTTGTAAAATGGATGTGGATGCCAATCAGAAAACGCCAGCCAAGTTCAATGTACGTGGTATTCCGACACTACTTCTTTTTAAGGACGGTAATATCGAAGCCACCAAAGTGGGTGCGCTCTCTAAGACCCAACTGATTGAATTTATCGACGCCAGCCTTTGACAGTAACCGCGGTGGCGTTGCATCTGCCATCGCGCTAATTGTTGCGCTTTCAACACGGCCCGCCTATACTTGGCCCAATCTTACCGACGTCCCTCAACGCCTCGAGAAAAACACACAATTCCAATAAGCCATTCCGGGGTATCAATACTGAACTCTGACCGGCGATCCGCTCAATTCAAAACAATAACCTTGCTATGTCTGTATTTATGAATCTAACTGAACTCAAAACCAAACCCATTGACGAGCTTCTGAAAATCGCAGAAGAAATCGGACTTGATAATTTAGCTCGTTCACGAAAACAAGACGTCATCTTCAGTATACTTAAACGCCACGCTAAAAGTGGTGAGGATATATACGGAGACGGCGTACTCGAAATCCTTCCCGATGGTTTTGGTTTTCTAAGGTCTGCAGAGGGCTCCTATCTAGCAGGACCGGATGACATCTATGTGTCTCCTAGCCAAATTCGACGCTTTAATCTGCGGACTGGTGATGGTATTTCCGGAAAAATTCGCCCGCCCAAGGAGGGTGAGCGCTATTTCGCCATGTTGAAGCTGGATGAAATTAATTTCGATAAACCGGAAAATGCCCGCAACAAGATTCTATTTGAAAATCTAACCCCTCTGTTCCCGGATGAACGGCTGACGCTGGAAGCTGGCAGCGGCTCCACAGAGGACCTGACCGGCAGGATCATTGACCTAATATCGCCTATTGGCAAAGGCCAGCGCGGCCTCATTGTGGCACCTCCCAAGGCCGGTAAAACCATTATGATGCAGCACATGGCCCAGGCCATCATTCGCAACAATCCTGAATGTATCATTATCGTTCTATTGATTGATGAGCGTCCGGAGGAAGTGACGGAAATGCAGCGCTCGGTGCGCGGTGAAGTTATTGCCTCTACTTTTGATGAGCCGCCCTCCCGCCACGTTCAGGTAGCTGAAATGGTTATCGAAAAAGCAAAGCGTCTCGTAGAACATAAAAAAGATGTGGTCATCCTGCTGGATTCCATTACCCGTCTAGCCCGCGCCTACAACACTGTGCAGCCC
>JBLIJA010000084.1:0-7456 GCA_047635115.1 Porticoccus sp.
GTGGTTGTCAGAAAATGGCTTTAATATATCGATTGCAAGTCGCTCACTTTTAAACGAAAGCGAACAACAATCTGTCGAAGGACATCAAAGTATTTTAAAAGCTCATGGAATTAATATTGATCTAGAGAATAAATTGGTCATCTTTCCTGAGATGAAAAGTGATAAAGATGTGCCAGAGATAAGTGTAAATTGTTGGAATATATTAGGCGTTGCTCCAGATGATCAGATGTGTTCAAAAGAGAGAATGATCGTTAAAAGAAAAGAAGATGAACACGCTATTGTGATGCCTTGTACTCTTTTGGCATACGATGAAAAATTAATTCTTGGAAACACTCTAAAAACCGCAAAAAAAGAGGTTTTTCTTAACCACCGTTTTTGCGCTGAGTTTTGTGTTCTTGGTGGAGCAAGCTGTTCTGGTACAAAATAAGCCTATCTAAGGAGCTAATTGAAGAACTGTTCACCAAAAGAGGCTATACCGGTAGATCACATTGCTTCTAATGCGAATCGCTCTCAACTAGCCATGGTATGGTTATGACTCTATTTAAATTATCAGCATTTTGTCAAATTGACTGAAATGCAGACAAACCTACTCGTCAAGTGCCTGTTCCTGGGTATCAATGCTGAGTCTTCTAGCTGTTTTATTCCAGAAATCTTATAAGCTGTTCAACCGTGAGCGCAATGACACCAAGCATCAGGTGGCTCATAACCTTCGCAAAGGCTGTTCGCTTGTCATATGACCAGTTATAAGCACAGTGAACCCACGCCCACTTCAAAGGAACCAAGTGATCAATATCCATTTTCTGTGCTTCATAGAATATCTTGCCAGTGTAGGGGGTCATTCCAGCGCCCACGGCTGACAGTACAGGCATTACTTCCAGTCTGAATTGTGCCGGTAGATAACTTGATCAGCAGCTCATGGCGAGTATTCAGACAGTCGTGATCTTCATCGCTCCAGCCTCCGAACTGTGAGCGATCATATCTGGTAGATTGCTGTCGCTCTCGACTGGCAAAACTACTTACGCTCCCTTGCTGGTAGTCCTCCGGTCTCTGTAGTTCGTTGTAGGGCTGGAGGTGCTTGGTTCTGGAGTAATATGGGCTGTTCTGATCATGACAAATCTCGCTGTTGCTTTTCTTAACAACCTCGTCGGATATGCATGCAGCCCAGGGGATGGCCGTCATTACTAGTATTGATAACAGTCTAATCATGCGGACGCTGAGTCTATAAGGTTGGTGGTCGACTTTTGGATCATTAGTCACACCTCTTTTCAGAAATTTTAACCTCATCCTAAATAGACCCTTTGAATAATTTCTGGCACTATTAAGTCAACAGTTTTTCGCCACTTAAAACGGCATTCTCCGTTCGTGAATCACACATGGAAAATTTAATATTAGTTGCCGTAGGTCTAGCTGCACTAGTAATAGCAATTTACCTCATTAAATATTTGTTTGTTGTCCACAGTACTCTCCCAATGTTTGTACATCGGGAGCCGGAAAATATATCGATCAGAGAAACCAGGCTATGCAAAATAGAATCCTTAAGATATTACCCATGGGTCATAGGCAGTTAATTAACGTCTCAGTGTTAATGGTTCTGGGTCTACTCCTACCCCCGATGATATTGGCAGCGGAAGCTCCGTCTGGGGTGCCGGTAACGATAGTCTATCCCGAACAGAAAGAGGTTACTGAGTGGGATGAATATACCGGACGATTTGTAGCCTTTAAGCGAGTAGATATCCGCGCAAGGGTTGCGGGCTATCTACAGGATATACACTTTACCGATGGTAAATGGGTTGACAAAGGGACGCTGCTGTTTAGCCTGGACCCTCGACCATTTGTCGCGGCCATTTCTGCAGCGAAGGCTGAACTGGCCCGTGCTGCCACTAACCTGATCCTGGCCGAGCAGGAATTTCGTAGAGCTAAACGTTTGGTCGCGCAGAAAGCGATGTCTCAAGAGGAACTGGACGTGCGTAGCGCAACCATGGAGGCCCGAAAGGCGGATGTGGAAGCTGCTCGATCAGCATTGGTGATAGCGGAGCTGGATCTTGAATATTCGCGTATTAGCGCACCGATAAGCGGTAAAATTTCCAACAAAAAAGTTGATATCGGCAACCTGATTGATGCTGGGGGCGAACAGGTGTTAACCAGTATCGTGGCAGAGCAGCCAGTTTACTTCGTTTTTGACCTGTCTGAAAGTAACTACTTGAAGTACAAGCGTCAGCGAAATTCTCTTGGTGATGACAGGTTGGTTGATCAGGCCTCGACTGTTCAGGTGCGACTGCTTGATGAGCAGGAGTATCAGCATGAGGGACGGGTTGATTTTGTCGACACACACTTTGATGAACTCACCGGCACTATTCGCTTGCGTGCGTTATTTGACAGCAATGCCGACGGCCTATTACTTCCAGGCAGCTTTGGCCGAGTGAGATTACCAGCGAGAGCTCCCGGGCCGGTGTTGTTGGTTCCAGATGCTGCTGTGATGAGCGACATGGCTGAGAAGATTGTGATGGTGGTTGACAAGGAAAACTTGGTGCAGCCGAGAAAAGTTGAACTAGGTGCGTTGTATCAAGGCTTACGGATAATTCGTAGCGGGATAGAAATTGAGGATCGCATCATTACCGAGGGTCTTTTGAGGGTTCGTCCCGGTGTCGAAGTGGCGCCGGAGGTAAGTGGTGCCGCTGAGGGTCGGTTATGAGGTTGTCCCACTTTTTTATTGAAAGGCCAATTTTCTCAGGTGTTGTGTCAATTCTGATTGTCATGCTTGGTGCTATTGCCTACCTAAATTTACCGGTTTCCCAGTACCCAGAAATTTCTCCGCCGAGCATCGGTGTGAGCGCAAATTACCCGGGGGCAACGGCCGAAATTGCTGCGGAAACTGTCGCCACGCCCCTTGAGGAGCAAATCAACGGCGTGGAAAACATGCTGTACATGAAGTCAGAAAATACGGCTGACGGAAGCACCAGACTGACAGTAACATTCAAGCAGGGAACTGATATTGATATCGCCCAGGTTTTGGTGCAGAACCGGGTGGCACTTGCTGAGCCATTTTTGCCGGAAGAAGTGCAGCGCCAGGGGGTTAATGTCCGCAAGAATTCGCCGGATCTGATGATGGTGATTCATATACTGTCACCTGATGACAGTCGTGACGGTCTCTATGTGTCTAACTATACCAGAACTCAGGTGATTGACCGGTTGGCACGTATTCCTGGTGTTGGTGAGGCGCGTCTGATTGCTGAGCGTGCTTACGCCATGCGAGTCTGGATTGATACGGAGCGAGCCTATACTCTGGGTCTGACCGCCAATGATGTTATCGAAGCTTTACGTCAGAACAATGTGCAGATTGCCGCCGGGGTTATCAACCAACAGCCCATCAAAAGCAAGGGCGGTTTTGAGTACAGTGTTCAAACCCGAGGCCGCCTACTCAATCCTGATGAATTTGAACAAGTAATTGTCAAACGGGGTGACGATGGTCGAGTTGTTCGCCTTAAACAAGTCGCTCGGGTTGAACTGGCGGCACGAGATTACAGTACTATCGGTTATCTGGATGACTCTCAAGCTCTGCCCATTGTTATCTTCCAGCGGCCCGGTAGTAATGCACTTGATACCGCAACCGCTTTGCGGGCGGAGATGGACGATATTGCCAAAACGATGCCACTGGGCATTGAATACCGGATTATTTACGATCCTACTCAGTTCATTAAAAAATCTATCGAGGAAATCTATAAAACTATTTTTGAAGCCGTCTTGCTAGTCGTGCTGGTGATTATGATATTTCTGCAGAACTGGCGTGCCGCCATTATTCCTGTGGTTGCTATTCCTGTTTCGTTGATCGGCACGTTTGCGGTGATGTCTGCTTTTGGGGCTTCGCTGAATAACCTGACATTGTTCGGTTTGGTGTTGTCCATTGGCATTGTGGTCGATGACGCTATTGTGGTGGTGGAGAATATTGAGCGCTACATTTCCAAGGGTATTGCTCCACGCGAAGCCGCACATAAAACTATGTCTGAAGTGGGTGGGGCATTGTTGGCTATGTCACTGGTGCTCGTGGCAGTTTTTATTCCGACCGCGTTTATCAGTGGCGTATCCGGTGCCTTTTTTGGTCAGTTTGCTCTGATCATTGCTACCGCAACGATCATTTCGCTACTGGTGTCTCTGAGCCTGTCGCCGGCCTTAGGTGCCTTATTGCTTAAACCCCATGTGCCTTATGAACAGCTACACGGCTGGAAGCGTACTTTGGCTTGGCCTGGGCATGTTTTCAACGCCGGTTTTGACAAGCTGTCTAACGCTTATGGTTCTTTGACACGTCGTGCTGTGCGTATGTTGGTGATGATGTTACTGGTTTACCTGGGCTTGATTATCTTTACTGGTTGGCAGTTCAATCAGATACCTAACGGGTTTATTCCCGAACAGGATCAGGGTTATTTGATTAATGTCATTCAGTTGCCACCCGGTGCATCCCTAGAACGAACCGATGCAGTGGTTCGCGAGGCTTCTGATATTCTGCGTGGCATCGAGGGTGTTGCGCATACGGTTCAATTTGTTGGGCTTGATGGTGCAACTTTTACCAATGCATCCAATGCTGCAGTTATTTTTACGCCATTAGACCCTTTTGATGAACGAGCAAAGAAAGGGCTTCACTCCAGTAAAATTCGTGATCAGTCACAACAGGCATTGGGAAGTATTCAAGAGGCGATGACTATTGTCATTATGCCACCTGCAGTTCGCGGAATGGGTAATACTGGCGGTTGGAAACTTTACCTTGAAGATCGATCGGGGATGGGCATCATCAAATTGGAGAAGGTGGTGCAGAACATTATTGGTCTGGCGAATCAACAGGAAGAACTAACAAGGGTCTATACCTTTTTTAATACGAGCACACCGCGAATTTTCGCCAATATTGATGAAACTCGGGCCGAAATGCTGAATGTGCCAGTGCAGAATGTGGTCGATACTCTGGAGATTTACCTTGGGTCACGTTATGTCAATGATTTCAATTTTCTTGGTCGTACCTATCGGGTGATCGCACAGGCAGATGGTGTCTATCGTGATGAACCTGCTGATATTAATAATCTTCGTGTTCGTTCTGTCGATGGGGATATGGTACCGCTGGGGTCGTTGTTGACATTGGAGGACCGCACCGGCCCAGTTCGACTGTCTCGTTACAACAACTACAGTGCAGTGGATATTTCCGGAAGTGCTGCGGCAGGGTTCTCTAGTGGCGATGCCATGCAGCGTATGGAGACCTTACTCGAGAATAACTTGCCCGAAGGTGTGGGTTATGAGTGGACGGAAATGGCGCTGCAGGAAAAATTGGCGAGTGGCTCAGTTCTAATCAATTTCGGTCTCGCCGTACTGTTTGTATTCCTACTACTGGCAGCACTCTATGAAAGCTGGTTATTGCCATTATCAGTCATCCTGATTGTACCCATGTGTTTGCTGGCATCTGTGTCGGGTATCGCCCTAAGAGGGCTGGATAATAATATTCTGGCTCAGGTCGGGTTTATTGTTCTGATTGCGTTGGCTTCGAAGAATGCCATTTTGATTGTCGAATTTGCCCGGCAGGCGGAAAAAAGCGGACTGGATCGGTTTGATGCTGTTGTTCAGGCAGCGCGTCAAAGATTACGACCAATTTTGATGACTTCATTGGCTTTTATTCTCGGTGTTTTGCCATTGGTTCTTGCTTCCGGTGCAGGTGCCGAGATGCGTCAAGCATTAGGCACTGCTGTCTTTTCCGGTATGGTCGGTGTAACCCTGTTTAGTCTTTTGTTTACACCCGTTTTTTATGTGGTCTGTCGTTGGCTTGCAGGCTTGCGTAAATCAGCGTCTCAAGATGCTCCAAAGGAAAATTCAATATGAAGGGACAGTTTGGTGTGAGCGGAAAGTTTGGCATGAAAGGCGCCGCGCTGAGTTCAATTCTATTGTTGGCGGGGTGCTCTGCCGTGGGGCCAGATTATAACCGCCCACTTGAACCTGATAATCTTGAATCTCAGCAGCCTTTTGCCTCAACTCGTTTGCAAAATCCAGCTGCTCAGTTGTTATACCCTAGTGAACAGCCTGTTGATGCCTGGTGGCTACAGTTAAAGGATCCCGTGCTGACGGGACTGATCGAACAGTCGTTACAGGCGAATACGGACCTTCGTGTTGCACTGGCTAATCTGACCGCCGCACGTGCTTTGTTGCGTCATCAGGAAATTCAATTTCAGCCCTCTGTTGATCTTAGTGCTGGAGCTGAGCGTACCCGATCCTCAGCAGTCTCCGGCCAACAAACGGAGACTGAAACCATCAGTTCTGCTTCGCTTGGTTTAGCTTGGGAGTTGGATGTTTTTGGTCGCGTCCAGCGCAGTGTAGAAGCGGCTCGCACTAATATAGAACGCAGGCAGGCATTGAGTGACGATGTGAAGCGTATTGTCATTGCCGATGTGGCTTCAGCTTACTTTGACCTGCGGGGTGCTCAAGAGCGTCGCAGAGTCGTTGAGCGTAATATCGGTAACCAGCGAGAAACCCTGGATCTGACGATCACTCTTGTCAGAGAGGGCATAGCATCACAGTTGGATTCGGCACGTGCTCGTGCACAATTGACTGCCACCCAGGCGCTGTTGCCCGTTATTGTCAGTGATCAGAATACTGCATTGAACCGGTTGGCTCGATTAACTGGTCGTGTTCCCGGTCCCTTGGGTGGTATTTTACAGCAAGGTGATTCATTGCCTGTCATGCCCCAGTTTATTGCTGTGGGAGATGCTCTTTCGCTGATTCGTCGACGTCCAGACATTCGTGAAGCAGAACGTGCTCTAGCCAGTTTAACGGCACAAATCGGAGTAGAGACGGCAGATCTTTATCCAACGGTAAACTTTATCGCCAGTGTTGGTGTGGCCGCCGATAACACCTCGAAGCTTAATGACCACAGTTCCATGAATTATGCGGTAGGCCCCGGTATCGTTTGGAATTTGTTTAATCGTGGGGCTATCCGTGCCCTCATTGCCCAAACTGAAGCTGAGACCGAAGCGCAGCTGGCACGTTTTGACGGTACAGTTTTACTGGCACTTGAAGAAGTGAATAGCGCCTTGATGCGCCATGCCCAAGAGCGCGATCGGAATCTTGTGTTGCAGGAGTCTGTTGCGGCCAGCTTTGAAGCGGTAGGGCTGGTTAAATTACGTTACAACGCGGGAGTGGAATCCTTTTTGGATGTGCTCGAGGCTGAACGAACCCTGTTGGACTCCGAACGCGAATTAACGGCATCTAGAATTGATTTTGCTCAAGGGACTATCAATTTATATCGAGCATTGGGGGGCGTTTGAGTACAGAAGCCACGGCTCACCAAACCGCTGTATGCCGCATTCACGGAGTCCACAAGATACGGATAGGCGTCGATGCACCTAACTATAAGCATGGTGAGCTCACTAGAGAGGCATTGGAGAGCTCAAGAGTTAGCAGGCAAAGAATTAGGGCGCTGTGTGACTTG
>JBLIJA010000085.1:0-7405 GCA_047635115.1 Porticoccus sp.
TCAACACCCCATCATAGGCCAACTTGACTCCCGAGCCGAACAAAAACACATAGATCACTCGGTACAAAATTTCTTGCTCAGCATGATGTAGCAACCAATAACCCATCCTGACGCCTATCGGCGCTAATGGCATCAGCACCACAGATGTCAATAGATTAACAGCATTGAACTCACCCAGTAGAGTGTAGGGTACTAGCTTTATAAAATTCATCACCGCGAAAAATATCGCTAGGGTGCCGACCAAAATGACCTTATCTAACTTTTTGGGTAATAAATAAATACTGATTGGAGGGCCACCAGCATGAATATGAGTACTGGTAAATCCCGCTACAAACCCCCAAAAGTAGCCGAAGCGACGGTCTTTTTCTGCGGAATGCTGCACTTCTAACGACAACCAGTGATGAAGACAAAACGAGATCGCAATTACTCCTAGTAATAATTTGATGTAAGCCGCATCTAACGAACCGAGCAATAAAGAACCAACGCAAATACCACCCACGGCAGCCGGTAAGATTATTCTAAGTACCGGCAGGTCAAATGAGTTACGGAATAATTTGAGAGTATGCAAGTCCATTACACAAATAACTGGCAGCAAAATAACTGCAGCTTGCAAAGGATTTATAGCCAGAGCCATGAGAGGTACCGAGATGGCCCCAGTGGCACCACCGAGCCCACCTTTACCCATGCCATAAATCAACACCGCGGGAATAGCGAGTAGATAGAAAAAAGGATCAGTAATCAACAAGATAGAGTATTGACCAAAATTTAACTCCTGATAATAACATCACCGTACTGCTCTGAAAGCAGAGAGGTATGATAAAACGTATTAATTAATGCTGGCCTCTTACGATACAGGTCAAACCAATCTGCCACGCAAGGACAAGCATCCCAGAGGTGACCTAAACCAAGATCATGCAGCCGCATCATCACAGGCATAATGGAAATATCCGCTTGACTATACTCACCCATCAACCATGGACCACCCTCTGTCAGTGCCTGTTCCATTCGCTGAATAGTGTTCGACAGCTTGTCCATAGATTGAGTCATCTCTGCTTCCGAATAGCCCGTGCGACCCATTTTTAGGAAAAAATCTTTACGTAGAGTTTTCTTCTCCGCTATAGCTAGGAATTCATCATCAGTCATATTTTGATAATGGCGAAGGAACACTCGATTGTACGATGGTATGCGAATAGCTGGTACAGGCACCTCTTCAAAAAAGCGCAACCAGACGCGCATCTGAGCTCTGGCTAACGCACTCTCAGGTCGCAATGTAATCTCAGGAAAAACATCGTCCAAATACTCTAAGATTACCGATGAATCAGTAATCACCTGATGGTTATGCACAAGTGTAGGTACCACGCCGTTTGGGTTTATCTGCTTATATTTCGGAGTCAACTGATCGCCTTTAAAAAGATCTAATTTAACCTCTTGAAACGCAATTCCCTTTTCCCAAAGACTTAGCCGTACCTTCTGGCTACAGGTAGACTGAGCTGCATTATAAAGCACTAATTTCATATCAACATTCCCTTTTAAAAAGATCTAATTTAACCTCTTGAAACGCAATTCCCTTTTCCCAAAGACTTAGCCGTACCTTCTGGCTACAGGTAGACTGAGCTGCATTATAAAAGCACTAATTTCATATCAACATTCCCTCTTTACTAGAGCCCAAGTGAATTCGGCAGAACTAATGAGAACCAAGGAATGTAGGTAATCAACATCAGTACAATTAACAGCACTCCCAACCAAGGCAGAGACGCTCTTATTGTGTCTTCAAGGCTCATCTTAGCAACGCCAGCTGTCACAAAAAGATTGAGCCCCACCGGTGGAGTAACTAAACCAATTTGCATATTAACCACCATAAGTACACCTAAATGAATTGGATCAATACCCATTTCCATCGCAATCGGAAATACAATTGGTGTAAGAATCAACACAACAGAGGTCGGCTCCATAAAATTGCCTGCAGCCAATAGGAGTATATTCAGCACTAGTAGAAATCCCCAGACAGGAAGTCCCATGCCCACTATAAACTCTGATGCCATTTGAGGAATCTGTAACGTAGTCAGAACAAAGGCAAACATAAAGGCATTGGCGATAATAAACATCAGCATAATGGTAATTTTCGCCGCATCCACCAAAATCGTTGGCACCTGCTTAAAGCCGATATCCTTATACACAAAAACAGCTATAAAAAATGCATATACCGCTGAAACCGCCGCTGCCTCAGTGGGTGTAAACAGACCAGCATAGATGCCACCGAGAATAATAACAATAAGCATTAAACCCCAAGAGGCTTCTTTAAAGCTTTTTAATACTTCACTAAACTCTGCCTTTGGTTGTTGCGGTAGATCCTGCCGCTTGGCTATCACCATAATGGTAACCATCATGGCAGCAGTCATAACAATACCAGGGACTATACCGGCAATAAAAAGCTTACCGATTGAAGATTCCGTTATCGCACCATAGACCACCATCACCAATGATGGAGGAATAAGAATACCCAACGTACCCGCATTACAGATCACACCAGCCGAGAAACTTTTGCTATAGCCAGAGTTGATCATACCTACAATCATTACACTTCCCACTGCAACCACAGTAGCCGGCGCAGATCCAGAAACGGCGGCGAAAAAGGCACTGGCTAACAGGGCAGCCATCGCTAACCCACCGCGATAATGCCCCACAAGGGCATTAGCAAAGTCAATCATTCGCTTTGCTACCCCACCGGTAGTCATAAAGGCGCCCGCAAGAATAAAGAAGGGAACCGCCAACAGAGGATATACCTGCATGGTATGAAAGAACTTTTGCGCTAAGGACAGTAGCGACTGGTTACCGAATAATAGCATCGTAGTGATACTCGCGAACCCGAGGGAAATAGCCACGGGAACCCCAATCAACAAAAGTACAACTAATATTAAAATTAAGAAAGCAGCAGTCATTATTTATTCTCCTGGTCACCAGTGTGTGCAACCAAAAGCTGTTCGTTATCGTCATGAATGCCGGTCACTAAAACCGCTGAATCACCTTTCATAACTTTTAGCCCTGCTTCAATAAACCTGAAAGCCAGCAAAAGAAATCCCAGAGGCAAACTAGTTGTTAATAACCATTTAGGTGCGGCGACATCCCGCGCCCGATTACCCAAAGCAAATAATCCGTCGACGAGATCGTAGGCACCAAAAAACATAAGCCCAGTATAGATAAGACAGATTACAACCGCGCATAATGCAACCGTATTACGCAGTCGTAATGGCAAGTTTTTTACTAACAAATCAACAGCAATATGGGATTTAGTTCTAATACCATAGGACATACCGACAAGTACCAGAGCGGCAAAAGCGTATGTAGTAGCTTCAAGTGACCAGAGCAATCCCGTATTAAACACATAACGCAGTACAACCTGAATAAAAGTTAGTAGGGTCATAAAGGCCAATAAAAAAGCTAATACACCCTCTTCAATACGCTCAATCACAAGCCTCATCGTAAATACTCCTTTTTTATAATTTAATTTGACGTTTTTTGAGCTGCGGAAATAAGGTCAGCTCCTATTTTGTCAGAAAACTCATCCCATACAGGCCTCATTTTTTCCTGCCACACCTTTAGCTGCTCCGCTGTCAGATAGGTTATTTCAGAATTTTCTGAGGCAATAATTTTGTTAAGCGCTTCTTCATTGATAGATTTTGCACGTTGATTTGCCCAGGCACTAACCTCATCCACTATGACCTCAAGTTCAGCGCGAATATCATCCGGAAGACCATCCCAAAAGGAAGAATTGACCGCAATCAGGTAGCCAACGTAACCATGATTGGTTACTGTTAAATGCTTCTGCACCTCATAAAATTTTGATGAGTAGATATTGGACCATGTATTTTCCTGCGCATCCACAGCGCCAGTCTGTAGAGCCTGATAGACCTCCACAAAGGACATTTTTTGCGGGCTACCACCTATTTGTAAAATTTGCGCTTGCAGTACATCAGATTCCATAATTCTAAATTTAAGACCTTTAGCCGCGTCTGGATCTGACATTGGCACTGGCCCAGTAAAATGCTTCATACCGTTATGCCAAAAGCCCAATCCCTGTAACCCATGCGAGGACATAGCTCCCAATAGCGTTTCTCGCAACGTACCTGTTTGAAATTTTTCTACAACATCTAGATTGGGAAATAAAAATGGCAGATCAAACACCTGAAACTTATTAGTAAGACGATCAAACTTTGATAAAGAGGTAGCAATCATCTGCACCTCACCAAAGGCCAATGCTTCAATGGAATCGTCATCATTCATTAATTGACCAGAGGGATAGACTTCAACGACTACTCGGCCCGCAAGTCGTTCTTCTACAAGGGTCTTAAAGCGATCAGCCGCAAGGCCCTTGGGAGTAATTGGTGATGTTACATGGGGAAATTTGATCAGAATTGGCTCGTCAACAGAATTACTGCTTCCGCAAGAAACTAGCCCGCTAATTGCCAGCACTACCAGAAGGTACTTTCCGAAAGTCATGATACTGCGACCAGGAATTGATTGTTGTTTATTGTTCATTATTTTATCTCCAATGTTAAAACTAGCCAGTGGTTAAAAATGAACCGCCTTATCATAAGCATCTAAAACGGATTCATGCATCATTTCCGAAAGAGTAGGGTGTGGAAATACGGTGTGCATTAATTCTTTCTCTGTCGTTTCTAAAGTCTGAGCTATTACAAAGCCTTGTATCATCTCTGTAACTTCAGCGCCCACCATATGAGCGCCTAGTAACTCACCTGTATTGGCATCGAATATGGCCTTTACCAGTCCCTCCGTTTCACCCATAGCTATGGCTTTGCCATTACCCTGAAAGGGGAAACGCCCAACCCGCACGGCCAAACCCTGTTCTTGAGCGGCCGTCTCGGTTAGCCCGACACTGGCAACCTGAGGTCGGCTATAGGTGCAACCAGGAATGACTCCCTTATCCAAAGGCTGTATATCTGCCTTGCCTGCAATCTTTTCTATACAGACAATACCTTCATGGCTGGCTTTGTGAGCCAAGCAAGGCGCACCACTCAAATCGCCAATGGCATAAACACCGGGTTCCGCAGTTTGGCTCCACTCATCGACCAACACATAACTTCCCTCAACAATGACTTGCGTGTTTTCTAATCCCAAGTTTTCATGGTTACCCACCACACCAACCGCGGATATGACCCTGTCAACAGTAAGCTCCGTTAACTGTCCATCGTGTTCAAGGACTGCGGTAACCTGATCCAAGCCTTTACGCAATTCCTTGACCCTTGTTTGAGTCATAAGCTTAATGCCTTGCTTGGTAAAGGATTTGGTGGCGAATTCTGCAATTTCTGCGTCTTCAACCGGTAGTATCTGTGACAGAACTTCCACGACGGTTACATCCACACCCATTGAATTATAGAAACTGGCAAATTCAATGCCGATAGCTCCAGCGCCCATCACTAGTAAGGATTTTGGCAACGATGATGGCGTCATCGCCTCTCTGGAAGTCCAAATCAGCTGTCCATCCGCCTCTAGGCCTGCCAAATTTCGCGGCCGAGCTCCCGTAGCCAGAATAATATGATCGGCACTGAGCTCAACACTTTCCTCACCCTGTTGATCTATCTTCAAGCGTTGACCGCCTAGCAGCTCTGCTTGGCCACTATAAACCTTCACTTTGTTCTTCTTTAGCAGATGCCCAACACCACCGTTTAACTGCTTAGCAATACCTCGCGAACGGGCGACAATTTTGTCTAGATCAAAGTTAACGCCAGTTGCCGATAAGCCATAGCTTTCAGCGTGTTTAAACTGTTCGAAGATCTCTGCAGATCGGAGTAGGGCCTTAGTTGGAATACACCCCCAATTTAAACAGATGCCACCGAGATGCTCTCGCTCAACCAACGCAGTGTTCATACCTAATTGGGCTGCACGAATTGCCGCTACATAACCCCCAGGGCCACCACCTACTACTATCACATCAAAATCTTTGACGTACTTAGAAAATGGAGACTCAGGAGCATCAGCGATTTCCAAGGCGGCGTTTGGCTGCTCAGCTTTCGCTTGATATTTAACTAAACTCTCCGCATCCTCACCGGCCTCTAATAATAGTGCCAATAAAGTGCCTGCTGGGACTTCATCCGTACCAGCCGCAACTAAGATACTGCCCAGCGTGCCTGCATCCGCAGCCTCTATTTCTAGTGTTGCCTTGTCCGTTTCTATCTCGGCAATCACATCACCCTGCACCACCTGGTCACCGACCTGCTTGTGCCAGACAGTTAGACTCGCAGATTCCATATCAGACGATAACGCTGGTAACTGTATTTCAATAGGCACTCAACTTTCTCCTTAAAAAACCAATATTGGTAATACTCAGTAATCACAACAGCTGTCTAGCCAACATGTAAAATGGATCTTCAATATAACGCTTAAATGCTTGCATAAATCGTGCAGCCACATCGCCATTGACAGAACGATGATCTGCAGACAGAGTGCAGCTCATGACGGTACCTATGATCAATTCACCGTCTTTAACTACCGCTCGCTGTTCACCAGCTCCCACAGCGAGGATGCATGACTGCGGCGGGTTAATAATGGCACTGAAGTTGGACGTACCATACATGCCCAAATTGGAGATGGTAAAACCACCGCCCTGAAATTCTGCCGGTTTAAGCTTGCCTTCGCGAGCCCTAGCTGCTAGATCCTTAATTTGACCTGAAATAGCAACCAGCCCTTTACTATCAGCATCCTGCACTATGGGGGTAATCAAGCCTCCCTCCGTTGCCACCGCAACTGAAATATCTACATTGTGATGCTGATGGATAGCTTCCTCTGTCCAACTTGCGTTCACCTCCGGTACATCTCTCAAAGCCAATGCACAGGCTTTAACAATAAAGTCATTTACCGATAACTTATATGCTCCCTCCCCCTCGGGAGATCGAACATTAAAGTCTTTACGTGCAGTTAGCAAAGCATCCAATTGACAGTCGGTGCTGAGATAAAAATGCGGTACATCACGTTTGGACTCAGTGAGTCGTCGGGCAATGGTCTTTCGCATATTGCTGTGAGGAATCGCTGTATAATTTCGACCAGATTTGGGCTCAACGGTCGCGGCCGCAACGATTGATTTATCTCCCACCGCAACCAAACCACTAGAACCCGTTAGTTCTACATCAGCCTTTAGAATGCGACCCCGGGGACCACGGCCGGTAAGACCATTTAAGTCAACACCTAAATCTTCCGCTATTCGCCGTGCCAGAGGACTGGCAAAAATACGCCCACTATCAGCCCTCTGCAGCGCGGCGCTAACTGGAACTTGTGATGTTATTGACTGCGATTCGTCCAAAGCACGCGATAATTCACTGGCAGTTGGCGGCGGCTGTGATTCCACGGATGTAGGTAAGTCATCCAAATCGCTGACGCTTTCACCCTCTTG
>JBLIJA010000086.1:0-7333 GCA_047635115.1 Porticoccus sp.
GTTTACTGCATGTTGGCTTCTCCGCACCTGGGTTACAGTGCTGATCATTTGCTCTCAGCTAATGGGGGTGGCATGGCTTTGTATGCAGCCGCTGCTATTGTTCTGGCATTGGAAGTAAATGCTCTGTTTGGTAAGCAAGGGCCGATGACAACCGTGAAAGGTGTGATTATCTCTAGTTTAGTATTGACTGCCATATTGGTTGGGGCTTTATGTCTCTTGTAGTTAGTATCGCAATGTAAAAAAACCGGCCTATGGGCCGGTTTTTTTACATCTATGGCGTATAATATTTGCGCTGTTACAAAACACGTAATGCTATCATTCAGCGAAAATAAAATGGTTATTAGTAACTAAAGGTTTAACTCATCATGACGGATAGGGATTTGAGTAGGCTTGATCCGATAGTACCTGAAAGTGACGAGCGTATTGGTAGGGGTGAGGGCCGAGTTGGACGTCCAACTAAAGAGCGCAAAAAAATTGCGACAGGTGGACCATCACGGTCCGGTGGTGGGATTGGTTGGTTCTGGAAAGGACTGCTGCTGGTCCTCTTGTTAGGTTTTGGTGGGTTAGGTTATCTTTTGGTGCAGGAAACCGAGCGCCGTGCTCTGTTGCAAAGTCGCTTTAATGAATTGGAAGCCAAGATTGTTTCCACAGACGCATCTCTCCATCAATCAGGGGCAGTGCTTTCTGTTAAGTTGAAGGATCAGGAGGAGACCTTGAGTAAGCACTGGTCTGAAATTAAGAAGCTGTGGGGTGTATCCAATGATCGAAATCGCAAGCAAATAGAAAGCCACGAAAAAACTATAAAGGGTCTACAGGCTTCCATGGCGGTACGTAAGAAGGAAGTGGCTAGTCTGACAGGTAAGCTGACCAAGACGGGTAAATCAGTCGACACCATGGTCGGCGCCTCATTGGCTTCAAAGCTTGAAGTTAACGATATGGTGAACAGGTCTCAAGAATTGGTTGACCAACTCAATAGTCTTAAGAAAAGCTTAAAAACGTCACAGCAGGATTTGAACACTCGGGTCGCAAATAATGAAGATGCGATTAATGCGATTGATGCCTACCGCCGCCAGATCAATGGTGATATCCAGAAAATTAAACAACAGCTGGATGCTCCTCCAATTGCTCGGTAATGAGTTAAGTCTTACCTGGTGGCTTACTTCGGAGAAAATGAATGACTGTAATTCAACAACAAGATGTAATTGATAGTATTGCTGATGCGCTTCAATTTATCTCCTATTACCACCCTGTGGATTTTATTAAGGCTGTACACGAAGCCTATGAACGAGAAGAGTCTCAGGCCGCCAAAGATGCAATGGCACAAATACTGATTAATTCACGGATGTGTGCCATGGGGCATCGACCTTTGTGTCAGGATACTGGGATTGTTAATGTGTTTGTCAAAGTTGGCATGAATGTACAGTGGCAGGGTGATATGAGTGTCACCGATATGATCAATGAAGGCGTGCGCCGCGCCTACAAGCATCCCGACAACGTGCTTCGTGCATCGGTGTTGGCTGATCCTGATGGAGCGCGTAGGAATACCGGAGACAATACACCGGCTGTCATCAATTATGAAATTGTTCTTGGGGATACGGTGGAAGTTGATGTGGCCGCCAAAGGTGGTGGTTCAGAGGCCAAGTCTAAATTTGCCATGCTTAACCCCTCTGATTCTGTTGTGGACTGGGTGCTCGAGCAGCTGCCTAAAATGGGTGCGGGTTGGTGCCCTCCGGGTATGTTGGGTATCGGTATTGGCGGTACGGCTGAAAAAGCAATGCTCTCAGCCAAAGAATCGTTGATGGATTCAATCGATATTCAGGAGCTGCAGGCAAGGGGATCCTCAAATCGTGCGGAAGAGCTTCGTCTCGAGCTGTATGAAAAAGTGAACAATCTTGGCATTGGTGCTCAAGGCCTGGGTGGTTTGACTACGGTTCTTGATGTAAAGGTGAAGGATTTTCCCGCTCATGCCGCCAATAAGGCCGTAGCCCTAATACCTAATTGTGCTGCGACCCGCCACACGCATTTCATACTTGATGGCTCCGGTCCTGCTAAACAAGTGCCGCCAAGCATGGACGACTGGCCGGAGATTACATGGGAAGTGGGAGACAGCGTGCGACGAGTGAATCTTGATACCGTTACCAGTGACGATATTAAAGACTGGAAGCCAGGAGAAACTGTGCTGCTGTCCGGAAAGATACTAACAGGTCGAGATGCTGCGCATAAGCGAATGATAGATATGCTGGCGAAGGGCGAAGACTTGCCGGTAGATATGGCAGGACGTTTTATTTACTACGTGGGTCCAGTTGACCCAGTACGGGATGAGGTTGTTGGGCCCGCCGGGCCCACCACCGCTACTCGTATGGATAAATTTACTCGTACCATGTTAGAGCAGACGGGTTTAATTGGCATGATAGGCAAGGCTGAACGAGGGCCTGTGGCTATTGAAGCGATCAGGGATAATAAAGCGGTTTATCTGATGGCCGTAGGCGGCGCCGCCTATTTGGTGTCAAAAGCGATAACGCATGCAGAGGTGGTGGCATTTGAAGACCTTGGTATGGAAGCGATTTATGAGTTTGAGATAGTGGATATGCCTGTCACGGTAGCAGTAGATTCTAGAGGTGAATCGGTTCATCAGACAGGGCCGAAAATCTGGAAAGCTAAAATTGAAGAGCATGCGATAGTAATTGATCGCTGAGGAATAGATTGCCGCTGAAAGCCTCGGAAGCTCCATTTTAGGGGCTTTTTTCTGATAAATTGCAAAGGCCTCTAGTATCGACTGTCTTCTTAACAGGCATTTTTTTCTTTGAACTGAAGGGAGTGAATGGTCGATGTTTGAGCAATCGGTGTGGGGTAAAGCTAGCTTGCTTCCATGGATGCTATTTTTATCATGAAAATAATAAAAGAAAAGGAAAACTGAGTAAGATGTATTATTATGTCGCGAAATGCCAGTTGTGCTTGGATGCCTGTAGTTTTGAATAGAAATTGGGAATTATCATGAAGAATTTATTTATAGCAGTGGGTATATTGATACTGGCTGTTTCTATGTCCGCACAATCTCAAGAAGGCTTATATATCGGGCCATCTTTGAGCTACTACTATCTCGATAGTGATCGGGTTGTTAGTGGGCATGATGAGGCGGGTGTTTTGAACTTCAATATAGGCTATCGGTTTTCTAATGATTGGGCGCTTGAAGCGTCTCATGGCAGCGATGTAGCTGGTGAAGATATAGACGTATCTCAATTAAGTGCTTACTACTGGTTCGGTGAAGATGATGGCGGCTGGCGGACTTATGCTGTTGGTGGTTATGCCTATTATGATCGTGAGGGTGAAAAGAACCTTCAGATAGAAGAGGAATACACTCATCAGCTTCAAGCAGGTTTAGGTATGTCCAACATGATTTCTCCTCAGTTGGAGTTCCGTGGTGATTTGCGGTTGTTGAATAAAGTTCGTGGCGAAGGTAAAGGTAGTATGTGGGATAGTTCGGTTAACTTCGGACTTCGCTACTATTTCAATAAGCCTGCTGCGCCTATTGTTGAGCAGCCAGTTGTAGTTCGTGAGCCAGAAATGGCGCCAGAAAAACGGACTCTGACGGTAAAAATTAACGTTGAGTTTGAGTTTGATAAAGCGTATGTTCGTGCAATCTATGGTGACGAGCTGGAAGCTGTAGCCAATGCCATGAAGGTTCACGAAGATATTACTTTGGAGCTGGAAGGTCACACTGACTCTCGCGGTAAAGAGGGCTATAACCAAGACCTGTCTCTGCGTCGTGTTGAAGCGGTTAAATACAAGATTCAAGAAGAATATGGTATAGATGCAAGCCGTATTACTACTACTGGCTATGGTGAAAGTCGTCCAATTGCTGATAATGACACTGATGATGGGCGCACCCGTAACCGTCGCGTTGTAGGTGAGATGACCTTCACAGAGGTAGTTAAATAAGGTCTAGATAGATACTTATTACGAACTATTTAAAAACGGCGTGTTCGGACGCCGTTTTTTGTGGGTGTTTGTTAGATGACGACTAAACTAGAAGCCAGTTATAAGGGTAGCTATGGCAAATACACTCTACTGGCACGATTACGAAACATTTGGAATAGATCCTTCCCGTGACTCTCCTTCACAGTTCGCCGGTGTTCGTACTGATGAAAATCTAAATATTATTGGTGAGCCGCTTTCCCTATGTTGTGAGCCGCCGATTGACCGCCTCCCTTCTCCCCAAGCATGCCTCATCACCGGAATAACACCTCAGTACGCTCTAGAAGAAGGTGTTCCTGAGCGCGAATTTATTGAAAAAATTCACCGAGAGTTATCGTTACCTGGCACCTGTGGTGTTGGATATAACAGTATTAGCTTTGATGATGAGGTGACTCGATACTGCCTGTATCGTAACTTCTATGATCCCTATGAGCGTGAGTGGAAACAGGGGAATTCCCGCTGGGATATTATTGACATGGTTCGCCTGACCCGAGCTTTGAGGCCTGACGGTATCGAATGGCCTTCCTACGAAGATGGGTCTCCTTGCTTCAAACTGGAGCGTTTGACAGCGGCAAATGGAATAACGCACGAGTCTGCACACGATGCATTGTCTGATGTGTTTGCCACCATTGCTATGGCCAAATTGGTCATGACAGCGCAACCAAAGTTGTACCGGTATGTATACGAGCATCGGTTAAAACATAAAGTGGCAGGGCTCATCGACTTAACCTATCAAAAACCATTCCTGCATGTCTCGGGTAATTTGCCAAGAGAAAATGGATACACGGCATTGATGATGCCGTTGACCAGACACCCTACAAATAAAAATTCGATAATCTGTTTTAACCTTATGGGTGATGCCGAGGAATTGATAAAACTGTCTGCAGAGCAAATCCAGCAGCGGTTATTTACGCGGACTGAAAATTTACCTGAAGGAGTGAATCGGTTACCAATAAAGGGGGTTCAATTAAATCGATGCCCAGTTGTGGCTACGCCACAACTGCTGGATGCAGAGGCTGCAAGACGATTGGGCATTGATGTGGAATCCTGTGAGCAAAACTGGCAGTTATTACGGCAACATGATTTATCAACCAAGCTAGAAGAGGTTTTTGCTCAGCAACTAGTTGAAAAAACAAAGAATGTTGAACGACGTTTGTATGATGGTTTTCTCGATGATATGGACAAAGGGTTATTGTCAGAGGTGCGTACAGCCTCTAGCGTGGAAATGGCGTCGGACACTATACACTTTCGCGATGAGCGTTATCAGCAGCTTCTATTTCTCTATAGGGTAAAGAATTTCTCGGAAATTTTGAGTGATGAGGAGAAATACCTTTGGGAAGAATTGCGTTTTCAGAGGCTTACTAATTCAGCGGAAGGCTATTTGACTCTGGAGAAGTATTTTTCAGAGATTGAGCAGATGTTGGAGGAAGAGACTATGTCTGAAAGGGATCGCAATATTTTGCGGGCACTACAGGATTGGGGTAGTCAGATTTTATAGCAAAGGCAAGTGACTGGTTCGGCCATCACAAAGCCGTTAAAATGTGGCGGCGTGATTATTTGTATGCGGAGGCAGTGTGGAATTTAAGGGCGCAAGTATTCTCTCCATCAGTCAATTCGAGCGAGTCGATATTGATCATATTTTCCGTGTGGCGGATCGCATGGAGCCCTATGCTCAGCGACAGAAAATTACGCGGGTTTTGGATGGCGCTATTCTCGGTAATATGTTTTTTGAAGCGAGCACCCGAACTCGGATCAGTTTTGGCAGTGCCTTCAACCTGTTGGGTGGTGAGGTACGTGAAACGGTTGGTTTTGAATCCTCGGCATTGGCGAAAGGGGAGTCGTTACAGGATACCGCTCGTGTATTATCGGGATTCAGCGATATTATTTGTATGCGCCACCCCGAGTCTGGCTCAGTGGCAGATTTTGCCAGTGCTAGCCGGGTTCCCGTTATTAATGGAGGAGATGGCACTAACGAACATCCCAGTCAGGCATTGCTTGACCTTTACACCATAGAGAAGGAACTGAAGGGGTTGGGTCGTGATTTGGATGGACTTCGTATTGCTATGATCGGTGACCTGAAGCATGGTCGAACAGTGCATTCGCTGTCGAAACTATTAATGTTGTTTAATAACGTGTCTGTGCAGCTTGTTTCGCCGAGAGAGCTGGCGATGCCCTCCAACCTTGTGGATGATATGCGTACGGCAGGTATTGCCGTAGAAGAGTTTGACGAGATCGAGTCTGGTATCTCTCATGTGGATATCGTTTATTCCACGCGAATTCAGGAGGAGCGATTTTCCAGTAAAGATGAAGCTGATTTATACCGCGGTCGTTTTCGCCTTAATCAGGCAATTTATACCTCCCACTGTGAGCCCAATACAGTGATCATGCACCCCTTGCCAAGGGACTCACGGGCAGAGGCTAATGAGCTAGACAGTGATCTGGACGGCAATCCAAATCTAGCGATTTTTCGCCAAACAGATAATGGTTTGCTGGTGCGGATGGCATTATTTTCCATCATTTTGGATGTAACGTATTTGGTCGACAAATATGCTTCCGAAGTGCGTTGGTACAATCCCAGATAGCGGCTTGTAAAAAACATACTTTGATACTTATGTTTCATTGCAGGAACACAACGTAGTTAACTGTTACTCTATTCTGCCCTTAAACAGACAGAAGAGTGTTTGGTTAAACCTACTGTTTTTATTGGCGTCGAGCCGAACCAAGAAGAATAATTATTCCAGTTGATATGAATACATTTGATGACATTCGCCCTTATCGTGACGATGAGGTGCCTCAAGTACTTTCGCGGTTATCATCTAACCGTGAATTTATCGACACGCTGCTGTCAATTAAATACCCCAGAATAGCTCGATGGGCACCCTGGTTGCTTCGCCCAATTATAGGGAGGGCATTGAAGCGTGCATTTAATAAGATTCATACGGTGCGTGACCTCCATGGTGCAATGAGAGCAAGTCTTGGCAGCCTATTGAAAAAAATTGGTTGTACCCTGACAGTTTCAGGGCTCGATAAACTGAATAAAAACACCACTTTTCTATTTATCAGTAACCACCGCGATATCGCCATGGACCCTGCTTTTGTCAATGTGTCACTCTATGATGATGATAGGGAAACAGTGCGTATTGCCATTGGTGACAACCTGTTAACCAAGGAATTTACCTCGGACCTTATGCGGGTAAACAAAAGCTTTATTGTTAAACGATCTGCTTCTGGTCGGCGAGAAAAATTGGCTTCTTTATTGCAGTTGTCTGGTTATATTCGCCACTCATTGACCAAAGAGCATGTATCAATTTGGATCGCGCAGCGGGAGGGTCGTGCCAAAGACGGTATCGATAAAACT
>JBLIJA010000087.1:0-7259 GCA_047635115.1 Porticoccus sp.
GTTGATCTTCCTAAAACCGTCGAGTGCCTCAATGGGTAGCTCCGCTAACAACAGATTTTGAAGCGAAAGTTCACCCTCCACTGCTGGTGAGGACTTCAGCTTGTCGACGATCACGTTGCCTTTTATGTTGGCAGAACTGAGTTTTCCCTGAATTTTATTAAGGGTGAGGATATCTTCTTTACCATTGTAATTGGCATCGAAATTGAGACTCAGTGGTAACGGGGCAGGACCATTCAGTGTCAGCTTGGCGTCGGATAGTGAGACCTGTTGATCTTTTTTCTGAAAGGTAAGCTGGGTATCTAATGCAATACTAGTGGGGTTTGCTTGCTCTGGCAGGGTGGTTGAAACTGTGAGGGTTGCTGGGAATGGTTTTCCGTCAAGGTTTAGGCCTGCGCTGGAGAAGTTTAACTGTTCGAGTAGGATATCGGGACTACCGGGCGTGACTAACAGGATACGACTATTTGTTAGGGCTAGTTGATCAATGGCGACTTCAAAGGGTGATTCAGTTGCCTGAGATTTATGAGTGGATGCTGCTGCACCGGGAATTGCGGCTATATGGGCAGCCTCTTCGGTAGATTCTACCCTGATACTGGCGCCATCTATGGCAATAGCCCGAAGGCGAATGGTGCGTGATAGCAGTGCCTTCCAGTCGAGAACAAAGTCAGCTTGTTCAAAACGTATATCGGGAATGCCCGCTTCTTTTCCCGATAGGGACGTTGTACCCGCATGAACGGCCAGGTTGGGGTAGAAAGACCAGCTAAGGTCGCCCTGAATGGATAGTTCGATATTGTTTTGAAAGGCCAGCTTTTCCAGTTCTGGTTTGTAGGTATTAGGGTCTGTCCCCAGCAGTAAGTAAGCAGTACCTCCCACTATTACCAGGATCAACAGAAAAGCCAGGGTAAAAAATAGTTTCAATAACCTCAACACAGACGCTCCCTTGAAAAACACAATAGCCATTGCGAGCAATAATCTTACTCGCAATGGCCGGATTTGTTTACTCTAAAGCGACCTTGTCAGTCCTTTAATGATTAGAAGCTATAACGTAACCCTAGTTCCAAGCTGCGACCAGGTTCAGGTGCTATTTCCCGTAAAAAAGATGTGGCATTACGGATTTCTTCATCGAGGAGGTTGGTGGCCTTGAGAGATATCAGCCAAGCGCCATTTGCAGCGTCCACGTGGTAATGGACATGCCCATCTAGCCGGGAATATCTATCTGTTTCCTCTTCAAAGTCACCGGGGTTATTTTGCTCTTCAACTTCCGTTAGTTTTAATCGACTGCTCCATTGAGCAACTTCGTAGCCCAGTGCTATTCCGTAGCGGAGGGGCGGGACACGTGGAACATTTCCGTTGTCTTCCAGCTTCCCACGAACATGGTCGCCAAACAATTCTACCCGCCATCTATCGTTCAACTGAAGGCTCATATTGGCTTCAATACCTTTAAAATTGGCATCTTCCTGTTGATATTGATAGCGGGTTAGCTCTTCTTCTGGATCAATGACACCGGTATTTCTTTTAAAGATAAAGTCTTCAATGGCGTTGTAGAAGAGGTTGATATGGAGGTCTACATAACCTTGACCGTGGTACTGATAGCCGAACTCCACGTTATGACTGGTTTCTTCATCAAGACCCTCATCGCCAATATCAAAGCTTTCGCTGGCGTGGTGTGGGCCAAAGGAAAGCAGTTCCTCTATAGCCGGAGCTCTTTGGGCACGGGAGAATGATAGGCTAAGGCTTTGATCGTCTGTCATCTGCCATAGTCCACCCAGAGAGAGGCTTTGGGTGTTGTGGCTAATCTCTGTACCGTCTTCTGGGTCGATGTTTTGGTGGTCTACCCTTAATCCTAGTTCGTAGCTCCAATTACCGTGACTCGTTTCTCCTACCCAGAAAATGCCCCCATTGTTGATGTCTGACTTTGGTATAAAAGCTTCTTCGCCAATGGCGGCAAACTGGCGGTCTTCAATTTGAAATCCAATCGCGCCTGTCCAGCCCACAACCTCTTGGTGTAATAGCTCAACACGAGCTTCAATGGCTTCGTTGGTAAACCGGGTGCCTTTGGCGCCATTTTCAATCTCTACATGCTCGTAGTCGTTATAGCCGATACGAAGCCGGCCTAACTCAAATCCCGGGAGTATGTCTGTCCACTCGGATTTCAGGTCAAACCGGGTTTGATCCATATCGACACGGATCAATTCCGCTTCTTCCTCTTCATCTGGGTCATCGTCATGGTGATGAACTTCAGGAGGAATGCCGTAAAGGTTTTGCATTTGACCGATTGAGACGCCAACAAACCCTTTTTCACCGATCCAGGAAATACCGGCAGTTCCTGATTTGGCTCGGGTGTCGGTGTTATCAATGTAACCGTGGGTACTGTTGTGCTCGGCTGGTTCTTCCCCAGGTTCGGGGGGTTGAGCATAGCCATCTATTCTGGTGTTGTTACTGTCACGGTATAGGCCGTCCAGATGCCAGGCCCAATTATTATTCAGCGCGCCTTCTACTATAACTACTGTGCTGTCTTGGTCGTTGGCTGAATTGTGACGATATTCAACGGCGCCAGTGGTTTTATCGGGTAAAGAGTCCGGTATACGGTTATCAATCACATTGACGACCCCTCCTATGGCGCCGTTGCCATAGCGGAGAGTGGCTGGGCCACGGAGTACTTCAATACGTTCTGCTACCAGCGCTTCTGTGGTGATCACGTGGTCACCACTCGCTGATGAAGCGTCAAGCGTACCTAGGCTGTCTTGCATGACTTTGACCCGATTGCCTGCTTGCCCCCGGATTACTGGTCTGCCAACACCCGGGCCAAAACCTGAGTTGGTAACACCCGGTTCATCTTGAAGCGTTTCACCTATAGTAGCTGCCGCTTTTCTATAGAGGTTTTCACCAGTTAGCACGCTGGCAGATTGATTGATTCCTGCAGAACTTTCTTCAAGTGGTGAGGCTGAAATCACCACTTCATTAAGTTCAATTTCGTTGTGTGTGATATTTTTTGCGACGACGGCACAGGGCAGGCTGGACAAGACCAGCGCTACCATAAAAACATTTTTCATGGTTAATAAATCCTATAGCAAGAATGTGAGTAAGTTTGGCTCTGTGTTGGCTATAGGGCAGGGGGCGCACGGCTATTGCGCGGTGCAACCGGGGTGAGTATGGGTGCGGAGTAGTTGGCGGCCGCAATAACGTTGTCTGACGACTCAACCAGAAAGGTCGAGGGTGTGGATTCTAGGCTGGTCTCACCAGTGTTAGATCTAAGGCACAGCTCACAATTAATATGGTCATTATCTAGGTGAATATGTGAGGCAGCCGTCTGTCCTAGCCATAGAGTAGAGAGGGCTAGGAGGCAGGCGAGAATGATGTGGCTGTTTCTAAAGCACATTTTTTTCTGCGGAAAACATGAATAATAACGAGCAAGCATTAAAACACTTCATGCTTTTTTATGGAAGGACGTGAGTGGGCACTCTATAATACGCCCACTCGACTATTAGAGTGAAGAACTGTTGGAGACAGACATGGTGGAACGTAAAGCGGTTGTAAGTCGCGACACCCTAGAGACACAAATTACCGTTGAGGTTAATCTCGATGGTACTGGTCAATCCAGTTTTGAGACGGGTGTACCTTTTCTCGAACACATGTTGGATCAGATAGCCCGCCACGGTCTGATTGATATCAGTGTAAAAGCTAACGGGGATACGCACATTGACGACCACCACACCGTTGAGGATATTGGTATCACGTTGGGCCAAGCATTTCATCAGGCATTAGGTGATAAAAAGGGTATTCGTCGTTACGGACATGCGTATGTCCCTTTAGATGAGGCTCTGTCTCGTGTAGTCGTGGATTTTTCGGGTCGACCAGGTTTGGAAATGTTTGTTGAATTCTCCCGTCCGAAGGTGAAGGATTTTGATGTGGATCTGACCTATGAGTTTTTTCAGGGGTTTGTGAATCATGCCTGGACAACATTACATATTGATAACCTGCGTGGCAGCAATGCTCACCACGAGATAGAGACGATATTCAAGGCGTTTGGCCGCGCGGTGCGTATGGCCATTGAGTTAGATCCGAGAATGGCCGGAGTTACCCCTTCGACCAAAGGAACCCTATAATAAACTTCTTATGACAGACATTCGTACTCGTATTGCTGTGCTCGATTATGGCATGGGCAATCTTCATTCTGTGTCAAAGGCACTTGAGCACGTGGCGCCACATGCTCAAGTGATTGTGACGGCGGATGCCGCAGAAGTGGCTGACGCTGATCGAGTGGTCTTCCCCGGTGTGGGTGCTATGCGAGATTGCATGGCGGAAATTCGCCGACTCGGTTTTGACAAATTGGTAGCTAAAGCCATCGAAGAAAAACCGGTTCTAGGTATTTGCGTCGGGATGCAGGCGTTACTTGAGCACAGTGAAGAAAACAATGGTGTTGATTGTTTGGGGCTGCTGTCGGGAAAAGTGCGCTTTTTTGGTCGTGATCTCCATGATGTGAATGGTGACAAGATTAAAGTCCCGCACATGGGCTGGAATCGGGTGCATCAAGCCATTGACCACCCCATTTGGCAGGGTATAGAGCAGGATAGCCGCTTCTATTTTGTACACAGTTATTTTGTGGATGAAAGCCAGCAAGAGTTGGTGGCTGGTACCTGTGATTATTCTGTAAAATTTGCGGCAGCATTGGTTCGAGATAATCTGTTTGCTGTGCAATTTCACCCGGAGAAAAGTCACACAGCTGGGCTGCAATTACTCAGTAACTTTGTCAATTGGCAGGGGGAATGATCAGATATTCAGTTCTGTAGAAGTGATATACGGCAATAAATAGGGATGAGGTAAATCCAACCGCAATAAATCATGAAACAATCAACTTTTAACGTTAGATGTGACAGGAATTAATTCGTGCTAATAATCCCCGCGATTGATCTTAAAGATGGTGAATGCGTACGTCTTCGCCAAGGCCGGATGGAAGACTCTACCGTATTTTCAGGCAGTCCTGTTGATATGGCTGCTCGTTGGGTAGAAACAGGAGCGCGGCGTTTACATCTGGTTGATTTAAATGGTGCGTTTGCTGGTGAGCCGGTCAATGGCGAGGTGGTGGCCGCTATTGCCAGGGCATACCCTGATTTATCCATTCAGATTGGTGGTGGTATTCGGAATGGTGAGACGATAGAAGCTTATCTAAAAGCCGGTGTTGAGTTCGTAATTATTGGCACCAAAGCTGTTAAAGAACCTGAATTTGTTACTGAGATGTGTCAGCAGTTTCCAGGACATATTATTGTTGGTATTGATGCTAAAAAAGGTTTGGTCGCTACAGATGGCTGGGCTGAGGTGACGGGAGTCAAAGCTGCAGATTTGGCGAAACGATTTGAGTCAGATGGCGTTAGTGCGATTGTGTACACGGATATTGATCGTGATGGGATGATGCAGGGCGTTAATGTGGAGGCGACTTTGGCAATGGCTAAGGCATCCTCTATTCCCGTGATTGCTTCTGGGGGCATTACTAACATGGATGACATTGTGGCGCTCAATCGGGTCGCTAATCAGGGTATTCTCGGTGCCATCACTGGACGTGCTATCTATGAAGGAACATTGGATGTGGTCGAAGCCCAGTTGCTTTGTGATCAGTAATTTTTATTAGTAATAAGTCATTTTTTCAGTCTCAAGTACGCATAATCATCGCTTTAGATCATATCTATCTTTCATAGCAGTCTAAACAGAGTGCTATGATTAGTAGCCGCATTTTTTGGAGTTGGATTTTTAATTATGTCTCGAGGTGATCATATTTACGTGCGTCGTTTTGGTGGTATGTATGTCCACCATGGAATTGATGCGGGCGATGGAACCGTTATTCACTACACTAGCAGTTACTGGATGACGCCCAGATTGGTAGGTCGTACGAGTTTGGAGGCATTTGCTAAGAATGATGATATCTACGTCAGGGATTACACAAAGTTTATTGAAAACCTAGAGAACGGAGACCTAGTTGATCGGACCAGTCAGGAACTGAATAAATTAATGGATAGCCTCCGAGGTTTACATGTTGATGCACTGGATTTTTCTTTGGAGGCTGTGATGGAGCGAGCAGAAATTCGCCTAGGTGAATTTGCTTTTGATCTGGTTTTCAATAACTGTGAACATTTTGCTACATGGTGTAAAACGGGTATTAGTAGTAGTGAGCAAGTCACCGACCTTTGGCGGCAAGCATTAACGGGTGAGGGCATGATGAAACCGTATGTCAAGCTTAAAGGGCTCGAGAGAAATGCGGACTAATATTTCCGAAGTTACTCGAGGCTCTTTTGCACACTATTTTATTCTCAATGATGAGGAAATTGTTTTCTTGGTCTTTGTAGTTATTAGCCTACAAAAATAGAAGAAGCACTGACATGCCTAGAGGTCTTTATATAACGTCTTCACTAAAATAGAGAAGTGGTAATAGTGAATTTGATTACTCAAAAAACATAGCTATTAGCTTCTCCAGACGTTCCATGCGGTTTTCTCGGCGAGTGAAAAAATCCACATGTTGCCCACTATTTTTGGCCTTGGAGAGCTTAATGCCCCATAAGGGGGCAATTTGATGGGGCAGGAGTGAATAGCGAATATCGACTATTCCCATGTTATCTTCAGGATCCTTTCCTAGGTAATCAACAGAGAACCAACTGAAGCGTTCAATATCCTTAGCTTGCTGGGAGTTCACGTCCAGCCACGGAAAGTCCTTATCCACGTTGATCTTGTCAGTACCACTGCCTACCCAAGTACGCGATTTAAAGAGCCCTGGTTTGACTGCATCTACATAAAATTTTTGATCAATTTCATACACCAGCTTCCACACCACTATATTGGCAAAACTGGGTTTGGCTTCCAGGCGCAATGGTTGGTGTCCCCTTTCTGCAGCAATCTGACGGCCTATATCCAGTGTCCGTTCATGTTGAATCGCCCCGATACTTAGGTAAAGCGTGCCCCAAACCAAGGCGCCATAAAGATAGCGCCGGGATTTCAGTGTTGAACACAGCAGTATTAACAGCAGTAAAGGTAGTGAAAATAGAGGATCGATCACCGAGATGATATCCCAAGAAAAACGATAGTTAGTGATAGGCCAGAGTAGCTGGGTGCCGTAACTAGTAAATCCATCCAGTACTCCGTGGGTTGCAAAACCTAGCAGACTCCAAAGGTAGATGGACTTAAAACTTAACTGCCAGCGGCCTGCAAACAACGGATAGAACACAAGAGCACATATCAGTGCTCCGAATGGAATAAACAACAGGGAATGGGTAAAT
>JBLIJA010000088.1:0-7213 GCA_047635115.1 Porticoccus sp.
TCTCGACAATATGACCAAGGTTAGGCTGACGTACTTCTGCACAGTCAAACTCAATATGCCCGGTGCCATCCGCTTCCCACACTTCCATACGCTGATAGGGGCAAACGCGCCGATCGGCAATCTGCTCCCAAACACCCACATCCTCAAGTAATTTCCGAGAGCGGGCGGTCAATGCCACCACTCGCGGGTCAAAACTTTCTGAAAGATCCGGCATGACGAACGGCCGAGCTTCCAGCACAGCTATCCTGAGCTTTTTTCCTTGCTCAGAGCTTGCTAATTGTTTGGTAGCCAATAGTGCGGCAAACGCTGCGCCCACCATACCTGCACCGGCCACCACTACGTCGTATTCACGATTAGCCATTAGCGGGTGCGCCTTTTTCTATCAATGTGGTTCCTCTGGTCTCAAGCCCCATTCCCAGCCTTGCGAATTGGTGACGTAACAGCGGCACTGTGTCCAACGCTAACAGGCCCAGGTTGCGAGCCAGCGGCACGGGAGACGCATCAATGCCAAAGACTTTGGGCAATAAGTCACTCAGTAAAATAGTTTGCTGTTGATCGGTCTGCTGTTGATTGATATAACCTTGTAACACGGCCAAATCGCCCAAAGCCAAGCCACGGGAAGCATTTTTTGCCAGCTCATTGACCAACACGGCCACATCCCGCAAGGCCAAATTAAAGCCTTGTCCCGCCACGGGGTGTAGTGAGTGGGCCGCATTGCCCATCACCACCACATGACTGCGAACCTGCTCATTGCTGGTAATCAACCGAATAGGATAACTATGGCGGCTACCCACTCTTTGGAATTGACCCAGCCGATGGCCAAAGCGATCTTGTAGTTCTGATAAAAAGGCCTCATCCGGAGCGGCCATCATCGCTGCCGCCCGGTCTGGCGGAAGTGTCCACACCAGTGCCGACCGATGCTCTTCACCCACTGACTGAAGGGGCAGCATAGCCATCGGGCCTGAATCAGTAAAACGCTCGTAAGCAACTCCACCGTGATCCAGCTGCAAGGAGATGTTGGCAATCACAGCTACCTGCCCATAATCACGCGTTGTGGTATCAATACCCAGCATTTCCCGGGTACAAGACTGAGCGCCATCCGCTACAACTAGAAGCTTAGCGTGTAAGCTAGTGTTCACTTCGCAGCCGGAAATCGACAATTGCATACCGCCTCGGACGGGCTTAACACTAGACACCTGCGCGGGTGCTAAAATGTCAACATTGGGGGCCTGCTGCAACGCAGTCATCAGTACTGAACGCAACCACTGGTTTTCCACAACGTAACCCAGTGCGGGGAAATTTTGCTCGGAGGCATTTAAACGGGTATTCCCAATGTGTCCCCGGTCTGACACATGAACTTCTTTGATCTCTGCCAATCGAGGGCTCAACGTTGGCCAAAGATCCAATATTTCAAAAACTTCACGACTGCTGTGAGACAGTGCTGTGGAGCGAGCATCAAAACTGGATTGCAGGTGATCGGTGGCTGAGGTCATTGGAAATGCCTCAATAACCTTAATACCCCAGCCCAAATTCAAAGAGGAGAGCAATAACGCGAGACTGGCACCCACCATCCCGCCACCAACAATAGCGATATCCACTTCTGATGTTGTTGATGAACTTGGCTTTGCTGATGAAATGTCTGACATTTATTACGCTACTTGTTGCGTGACATATTTAACTACCGGTTTGCCGGCTTACGTAACAACTGAGCAAGCCTGTTACGTGGCCATGAGTGCTTCGATTTCTTCTGTCGTTTTCGGTGCTCCACTGCTCAGCACATCGGGCCCCTTGGTCGTGAGCAGGACATCATCTTCGATACGAATGCCGATACCCCTCCATCGTTTGGCCACCTCGGTGTTATCGGGAGAAATATAAATACCGGGTTCAATGGTAAGCACCATACCTTTCTCAAGCAGTCGCCACTCATCATGGACCTTGTAGTCGCCCACATCGTGTACGTCCATGCCGAGCCAGTGCCCAGCGCGGTGCATGTAAAAATCCCGGTAGCCTTTGGTTTCGATCAAGTCGTCAAACTCGCCCTTAAGAAGCCCTAAATCTATCAGCCCCTGGGTAATAACATTCACGGTAACCTGATGAGGCTCATCCCAGTGACCACCTACTACGCAGGCATCAATACCAGCCAATTGCGCCTTGAGAACCAGATCGTAAATGGCCTTTTGATCGGAGGTGAATTTGCCATTAACTGGAAAGGTGCGTGTAATATCTGCTGCGTAATGCTGAAGCTCGCAACCGGCATCGATCAATACCAGGTCACCGTCCTTGAGCTTGGCGCTGTTTTCCACATAGTGAAGAATGCAACCATTGACACCACCGCCAACAATGCTGCCATAAGCTGGGAATCGCGCGCCCGCCATTGCAAACTCGTGCTCAATTTCTGCCTGTAATTGGTATTCGTACATCCCCGGCTGACAGATCTGCATTGCACGGCAGTGAGCTCGGGTCGATATCTCACCCGCAGCACGCATAATTTTTTGTTCCGCCGCACTTTTGAACAGGCGCAACTCATGCAACAGGTGGTCTAGGTCGATAAATTCACCGGGAGGAATCGCCCCTGCACGAGACTGGGAGCGAATGGTCTTCACCCATTCCATCAGGTGTCGATCAAAAACAAGGTCCTTACCCATGGCGTAATAGACCCTACTCCGACCTTCCAGCAGCCCCGGCAAAATATCGTCAATATCATCAATAGGAAATGCGTCATCAGCCCCATAATTGTTGCAGGCTCCGTCGGGACCGGCACGGTAACCATCCCAAATTTCCCGAGCAGGATTACGATCCCGGCAAAACATCAGGCATTCCCCGTGTTCACGACCCGGCGCTAGCACCAACACGGCTTCTGGTTCGGGAAAACCACTGAGGTAGTAAAAATCGCTATCCTGCCGATAGGGGTAGTTAATATCCCGGTTTCGGGTTTGCTCAGGGGAGGTTGAGAGGATGGCAATACTATTGCTATCCATCATCTCCATCAATTTGAGCCTGCGGCGGGCAAATTCTTGCTTATTAATCATTCTATTTTCTTACGTTCTTCCATTTTCCAGCGTTCTTCGATGACTGAATTATTCGTCATGAACGCTAACTAAGACATAGCATATTGATAACAACGTTAACGTATATAAAAAAAAGGGGGGGAGGGGCAACTGGCCGGCCTAGTGCATCGTCGGGGAGCGATGATCGTCAACCGGATTAAGTTCAGCATAGACAAGCAATACTGCGACCCTGACATATTCGACCAATTCAGAATAGCTAACCTCATCCTCCTCATCTCCTTCCTCATCTTCGAGGCTAGCGACCTGTGAAATGGATGCCAAGTCACTAAGGGCGTCGGCAATATCTCCCGTAAGTTCAGTTTTTTCCGACAGACCCGAGCTGCCCAAGCCAAAGAGAAATCCCTGACACCACTCACACAATGAGGTCAGACGTTGATCTAGTGGATATTCTTCGTCTGGAAGCAATGGTTGAAATTCAAAACCACTGCTACATATCTGTCCCAGAGTGAACTGATATAACTCGGGCAACATGTCCCCAAGATCTTCCACCCGTTCCAGTTCCACTTCGAGTAACTGAGCCACAACTGACACCAACTCCTCACTAGATAATTTTTGACCACCGCTGACGCTGCCGCAAAGGAGTCCGTGTAACTCCGCTGGGCTGCCCATCAAATTGGCCAGTACAAATGCATTGGCAATATCATTAAAATTCATCGTTATAACTGCATATAAAATCTGATAGAAAACACATCCTACCACCCTTCATCATGCCAATCACGCCAGATCCATTACCCATACAGAAAATCCCTTTCAGCCAATTAGCTAGCCTCTATTCCTCGAAACAGCCTCAAGATTGTTGACCCGCACGATAGCGCACCATATAGTTGACAAGTTATTCACAAAGATTACTGTTGGCAGCCGCAATGTCTGATGATCTGGAAAGTCTCGAGCACAAGATTGATCGCCTGATCAACTTCTGTGCTCGGCTTCAAAAAGAGAATGAGTCTCTTCGTGGACGTGAATCTAGCCTACTCAAAGAACGCAGCAAACTGCTGGAAAAAAATGAATTGGCCCGTAACCGGGTCGAACACATGATTGTGGGGCTGAAAGGCCTCAACAACGAAGGTTAGAATCGATGAGTCAGGAAATGGTCAACATCCGTATTCTCGACAAGGAATATCAGGTTAGTTGCCCACCAGAAGAGCGTAGCGCCCTACTTAAGGCTGCTCGATCGCTGGATGACCGGGTTCGCACCATCCGCAATAGCGGCGGGGTTATAGGCCTGGAGCGTATTGCTATCATGGCCGCACTAAACCTCACCTATGAACTGTCCAAGATCGAAGGCCAAACTGAATCACAGGATCTGTCGCAAGACGCTATTCAGCAGTTGGACAATAAAGTTTCTGCCGCACTACAGAGTTTCGAGAAATCTACTGCTTTTTAGCACCAAGACTGAGGTATAATCCCTCTTACGCCCTGGGGTGCTTGCCAGTCGACAAGTCCTCGAGCCGATAATTTGTAACCAGGAGGACTCAAGCCGATATGGTGTGCATGTCCGCACGACGGAAAGCCTAATGTATCGCTGAGTCCCCCACCTTGAACCTTGGGTTCAAGGCCGAGTTGACAGCGGCACCTCCGGGGATTTACTCAAAAACCTGTTGATATATTAGGTATTCATGGACAGCAAGGCCATTCGTCAATTGATGCGTGAGCGACGTCGAGCGCTGCCCCCCCTTCAGCAGGATGCTGCGAGTGCAGGTCTCGCTCAACAGTTCTCCAATATTTCCGCTTTTCGAAACAGTAATCGTATTGCGTTTTATCTCGCCAGCGATGGTGAGATTGACCCACAACTTGCCATGGGTATTGCTGAGGCCGCCGGTAAAGAGTGCTACCTACCGGTACTACACCCGCTAAAACTGAACCGACTCTACTTTGTCCGTTATTGCCAGGGAGACCCCCTGTCGATTAACCGCTTTGGTATTGAAGAACCTCACCTACAAAGCCGTCGTATTGTGCCCCCCCTTGGTCTCGATCTGATCTTACTACCACTGGTAGCTTTTGACCGTCACGGCAATAGACTTGGTATGGGTGGTGGCTTTTATGACCGCACCTTGGCGACACAGCAACACCTCACACGGCTCATTGGGTTGGCCCACAGCTGGCAGGAAACTGATAGTATTCAACCACAACCATGGGACGTCGGACTACGAACTATTGTCACCGAGTCCAATGTTATTCATTGCCCCACTAACCCTGAAAGAAACACCACTTATGCGTAAAACCAAAATTATATGCACTATTGGCCCCGCTACAGAATCATTCGAGATGCTAGAAAAATTGGCTATCGCAGGGATGAATGTGGTTCGTCTGAATATGTCTCACGGTGATCATGAGTCCCATGCCAAGGTCATCAAGGCCGTGCGTACGCTTAACAAAAAGCAGTCACACCCTATCGCTATCCTGATGGATACGCAGGGGCCAGAAATACGCACAGGTGACATTAAACATGACCTGAACTTGAAAGAAGGCGACATCATCTCGGTAGTTGCCCGCGGTGAAGACGATGTGGAAGCCAGCTCCATTAGCATCAATTACGAAGACCTTATTAATGATGTAGAAATAGGTGACATGATCACCGTGGACAATGGCTTGATCAACCTAGAGGTTCTGAGCAAAGAAGAGCGCATCATGCAATGCAAGGTGATTGATGGCGGCGTGCTCAAAAGTAAACGCCACGTTAATTTGCCCGGGATTCGGGTCAATCTGCCCGCCATCACCGAAAAAGACCGTCGCGATATACTGTTCTCCATCGAGCAAGAGGTGGACTTTATCGCTCTCTCCTTTGTACGAGATGTTGAAGACGTCCATCAGCTACGTGAGCTATTGGGCGATAAAGTCGACAAGATCAAAATTATTTCTAAAATTGAAGACCAGGAAGGCGTTAAAAATCTCAGTGAGATTGTTGATGCCTCCGATGGCGTAATGGTGGCACGAGGTGATCTCGGTGTAGAAATTGCTATTGAAAAACTACCCAGAGTTCAGCGTCGAATTATTCGTCTTTGCGCCCAGCGAGGAAAACGGGTGATTGTCGCCACTCACATGCTGGAATCCATGATTGAAAACCCGATTCCTACTCGAGCAGAAGTAACGGATGTAGCCAATGCTGTTTACGAAGAAGCCGATGCCATTATGTTGTCTGGTGAAACCACCATTGGGAAGCACCCGGTAAAATGTGTAGAGATACTATCTCGAATAGCTAACTCCATCGAGCACAGCCCTGGCCTCCAATTTACCAAGGATCTAGAGCTGAAAAACGACAAGGAAGAAATTGCAGCGGCCGCAGTAAAACTGGCCGAATCCATCAATGCCAAGGCCATTATCGTACCCACTAGACGCGGCCGAATGGCCAACTACGTCACCAATTGTCACCCCCAGGCACCGATTATCTGCGCCTTCACTAATGACAGCCGAACCCGTCGCCAACTGGTTCTCAACCGCAACGTCTTGAGTTTCCGCATCAACTTTAGTGAAGATCCGGAAAAAACACTCGCCACCGCAGCCAGAATTATGATCGAACGACCTGAGTTTTCTCCGGAAGATAGGCTCGTGGTGATTTCTGATGCACTGGCTGGTTCTGGTATTGACGCTATTCAAATCCGCCAGCTTGGAGACTTACTTAGCATCAGTAAAGAATAAAACCAGGATGCTTTCCTGCATGGTAGGGACAACCAACTGTTTACGTGTTGCCAGCCTTGCTAGAAGGAAAGCGTTCGCTATTTTAGCGGCTATCTTTCTGTTCCTGCCCACTGTATTCAGCCATGCGGCTCAGGACGAACACCCCTCTAGAAATGACGATTAAATCCTTAATGGTCAAGGATTGATTCATCTCAACATATCTCCAAGAAAGCATTCAGGTTAAGGGCGCCTTTAATTCAGAAAAACCTGATAGGCAGGGTTATCAGTCTCTTCCTGCCAAGTGTAACCAAGATCATTGAGGAACTTAGTCACCTGCTTACGCTCACCATCAGGCACTTGTAGCCCGGCTAACACACGGCCATAGGCTGCGCCATGGTTACGGTAATGGAACATGGAGATATTCCAGCGACCGCCCAGCTTCTTCAGAAAGCCCATCAGCGCACCGGGGCGTTCAGGAAACTCAAAGCGATAAACTGCCTCGTCGGTAGCCTCAATAGCACGACCACCGA
>JBLIJA010000089.1:0-7171 GCA_047635115.1 Porticoccus sp.
GTACGTATTCATGTGGACGAGGCGATGGCGCCTGTCCCCGGCGGGGTCGACACCGAAGAGGATCTACAGCGGGTGGCAAACCATCTAGACAAGGGGTTATCGCGATGCCCGTGAAGGTATTATTTGTATGCTTGGGTAATATTTGTAGATCACCCACAGCGCATGGAATATTTGAAAATAAGGTGGCGGAAGCAGATTTACAGGAGGAAATTTTTGTGGATTCAGCGGGAACAGGAGACTGGCATATAGGTAAGGCTCCAGATTCAAGAGCCAGTCTCGCCGCGCTTTCTCGTCACTATGATCTTAGTCACCTTCGTGCCCGTCAGGTCAGGCCTGAGGATTTCCTAGAGTTTGACTACATTCTGGCAATGGATAATCAAAATCTGTGGGATTTACAGGCATTAGCTCTACCGGAATTCAATGGTCACCTTGGTTTGTTTATCGACTTTGGTCAGAGTGATCTGAAAGAAGTACCTGATCCTTATTCCGGTGGGAAGGATGATTTTGAGTTTGCTCTAAACCTCGTGGAAGAGGCTGCTTCAGGTCTTCTCGCTCACTTGCGGGGTCGGCTAGGGTAATGCTAAAGATCGAACAACAGGTCTCTCTCCAGCCATTCAATACACTGGCATTGTCATCCTTAGCCGAAAATTTCTGTAGAGTCAGCTCTGAAAACGAATTGCGTGAAGCGCTCGCTTGGGCACACCAGCATCGATTACCTGTCACTTTACTGGGAGGCGGCAGCAACGTGGTGTTGGCCCGAGATTTGAGTGGCTTAGTTGTTCATATGGCGATTCCCGGCATCGAACTGGTGTCCGAGGATCAAGACCGGCGTGTGGTCAGAGTTGGTGCAGGTGAAAATTGGCATCAGTTTGTGCTGAACACCATTTCTCGGGGTTGGTTTGGCCTTGAAAACCTCTCATTGATACCAGGGCTTGTGGGGGCTGCACCTATTCAGAATATCGGCGCTTATGGTATTGAACTGAGCCAGCGTTTTCTCTCTCTGGAAGCTATTCACCTCGCGACGGGAGAACAAGTCGTGATGGATGCATCCGATTGCCAATTTGGTTATCGAGACAGTATCTTTAAGCATGCTAGCCGCGAACTATACGCTATTAGTGCTATTACTCTTGCGCTCTCTTCAAAAATGGAACTTTGTCTTGAATACCCGGCGCTACAAAAATTCGTTGAGAGAATAGGGGCCTCTGAGTTGACCCCAAAACAGGTATCAGATGTGGTCTGTGCTGTACGTCGAAGCAAACTACCAGACCCTAAAGATACGCCTAATGCTGGTAGTTTTTTCAAAAACCCCGTCATCAGTGCTGACAGAGCTGGATATTTACACCAACAGCACCCAGATCTGGTGACGTATCATCAGGCCGATGGCCGCGAGAAACTGGCTGCAGGGTGGTTAGTTGAGCAGGTGGGTTGGAAGGGCTTGATGCGGCAGGGTGTTGGTGTCTATCAAGACCAGTCGATCGTTTTAGTTAACTGTGGCGGTACCGCTACGGCATTACTTGAACTGGCTTCCGATATCCAGACATCCGTGGCTTCCAAATTTGGTATCTCACTGGAAATTGAACCACGCGTTTACCGCTAAGTTTGTTCTCATCATGTCTTCTTTCAAGTTTGTCTGTGATAGCCAATAAAAAGCGTCAGTGATAGGCTAGGGAATCGAAATAGGTATTGTTAGGGCATGAGTTCCAGAGAAGCATTGAAAACGGTATTGGTTGTGGATGACCACCACCTGGTACAGATTGATATCTGTAGGTTGTCGTCTGATGTGCTGGGCTGGAAGCGACTCAGCGGACCCTGTCTCAGCAACCGAACACGAAAGTGATCGTTATCAGTGCCCTTGATTGTGGCGTGTACCCGGTGACCCTTTTAAAAGCCCGCGGCTCGGGCTACATCACTAAAAATTCCGATACGGATGAAACAAAAACAGCAATAGAGACGGTGTTACCCGGGAAAGTGTAAGTGATCCCTCGCTTAAAGCAGATGTTGGTCGTTAATGGGATTTCTAACCGATCAGAATCGGCCTTATCTCAACTCTCTCCTCGCGAGCTGCAAATCGCTGAGTTAATTACCAACGGTAAGCGTGCTAATGATGTGTCCGAAGCTCTGGTCATCAGTCCAAAAACCATTAACACCTACAAATCCGGATATATGAAAAACTTGGCGTCACCAATGATGTGGAGTTGACACTGGCTGCGGTTGAAAATGGTTTAGTTTGCCCCTTGAAGTGATTTAACCCTTTATTTAATTTCATATGTCTACCCGTTAATTCCAGCCATTTATGGTACTAAGTGTAAAATGTCTACCATGCCTTTTGACCATCAAACTTTCTTGAAACAACTGACACAGAGACCGGGTGTTTACCAGATGTTTGGTGAAGATGGTTTTGTGCTCTATGTTGGTAAGGCAAAAAATCTTCGCAAGCGCGTAGCCAGTTATTTTCGTAAGACAGGTCTCTCGCCTAAGACAGCGGCGTTAGTGAGGCGCATTGCCACTGTCGATGTGACCATCACCCAGACAGAAATCGAGGCACTGTTACTGGAACAAAATCTCATTAAGCAAAACCGTCCACCGTTTAATATTCTGTTGAGAGACGATAAATCCTATCCTTATATCTTTCTTTCAGATCGTGAGGTCTTTCCACAGCTCTCCTTTCACCGCGGTAGTAAAAGAAAAAAAGGCAGCTATTTTGGGCCGTTTCCCAATGTGCATTCTGTGCGTGAAGGCATGAATTTTTTGCAAAAAACATTTCGGATTCGCCAGTGTGACGACAGTTTTTTTAAAAATCGATCCAGGCCCTGTTTGCAGTACCAAATTAAGCGCTGTACCGCTCCCTGTGTAGATCTGGTTAGTGCCGAAGAGTACGCGCGGGATGTGCGCCATACCGCTATGTTTCTTGAGGGGAAAAGTGATCGACTTATCCGTGAACTTGAACGAGATATGGATGCCGCATCACAACAGCTGGCGTTTGAGCGAGCCGCTACCATTCGTGACCAGATTACAGCACTACGAACCATTCAGGCTGAGCAGGTCATCGAGTCCGGTAGTGGGAATATCGATGTGCTTGCTGCTGCTCAAGAAGGTGAGCAAGGATGTGTCCACGTACTGTATATCCGACAAGGGCGTATGTTGGGTAGTCGCAGCTTCTATCCAAAGGTACCCCTGGCGACCTCGCCGGCAGATGTACTCGAAAAGTTTGTCCCTCAGTATTATTTGCGAGAGGGCGCGAGGGGCGATTTCCCCAAAGAGATAGTGGTTAACGAAAAGTTAGGCGATGCCGAATTACTGGCTTCAGCCATCTCGGTAGTGGCCGAACGCAAGATCATACTAAAACATCGTGGGCGCAGTACCCGCGCTAAATGGTCTGATCTGGCAGAACGAACCGCCCGGCAAAATCTCAATGGCCGAATTGCGTCTCGACAGAACGTACTTCAGCGGTTAGAAGCCCTACAGAAGTTACTGGGTCTTGAGGCACTACCAGAAAGGCTGGAATGCTACGATATTAGTCACAGCAGCGGAGAAGCCACTGTGGCCTCCTGTGTGGTGTTCGATAGTAATGGGCCACTTAAATCAGATTACCGTCGGTTTAACATAGATGGCGTCACTGCGGGTGACGATTATGCAGCAATGGAGCAAGCGCTGACTCGGCGTTATACCCGGTTGAAAAAGGGCGAGGCGATATTGCCAGACGTATTATTGGTTGATGGCGGAAAAGGGCAACTAAGAAGAGCCGTCGCTGTTCTTGAAGAGCTGGCGATAGTGGGGGTTCAGATAGTCGGTGTCGCCAAAGGTAAAACCCGAAAGGCCGGTTTTGAAACCCTGTTACTAGCCCAGAATGTGGATGGTTGTGACACCGAAATTGAATTGGAAGCTCAGTCCACGGAATTACTGCTTATTCAGCAAATTAGAGACGAAGCCCATCGATTCGCAATTACCGGGCATCGACAACGGCGTGATCAAAAACGCCGAACATCCTGCATAGAGGGTATTGAAGGTGTGGGGCCCAAGCGGCGCCGTGATTTATTGCGCTTCTTTGGCGGAGTCAAAGAGCTGGAGCGGGCCAGCGTCGCAGAACTAATGCGTGTGCCCGGTATCAATAAGAAAATAGCAGAGACTATTTACAGCGCCCTTCACAATGAGTAAGTTGGCATTGTTGTAATTTTAAGGTTCAGTAATACCTCCTATGTGGACACTTCCCAATATTCTTACGCTTTTCCGAATAGCCCTAATTCCTATCATCATCGGTGTTTTTTATCTTCCCTGGGAATGGCATCACATCGCCAGTGCCGCGATTTTTTCCCTTGCTGCGGGTACCGACTGGCTTGACGGCTATTTAGCAAGAAGGCTAAACCAGTTCACCCCTTTCGGCGCCTTTCTGGACCCGGTGGCAGACAAGTTAATTGTTGCAGCTGCTCTGATTCTGTTACTTGAATCTCACCCAACTCCATTATTTGCACTCCCGGCACTGGTTATTATCAGCCGCGAAATTGTCATTTCAGCACTACGAGAGTGGATGGCCGAGCTCGGAAACCGTACCAGCGTAGCGGTATCCTACGTGGGAAAAATAAAAACCACCCTACAAATGATCGCCATTGGCGTATTGCTTGCCGTTGATCCCGTGGCACACCCCATGTGGGATCAGATTGGAATTGGATTACTCTATATAGCCGCTTTGCTCACTCTGTGGTCTATGGTGATTTACCTAAAAGCAGCATGGCCTGAATTCTCTAGAGTGCCTGATCCTGAGGCAAGTGCTCAAGGGAATGACACTGAACAGGATTAACATACTGGTTTAACAGTTGTGCAATGGGTATGTTCTCAACATTTAAGCGACAAAATACATACCTTCATACTGTTCTTTGAAATTCTCGTCGGGTACAATCCTGCCCCAAAAGGCGCGGTAGCAAAGTGGTAATGCAGTGGACTGCAACTCCTCGATCGTCGGTTCGATTCCGACCCGCGCCTCCATATTTTAAAACGTTAATCGTCAAACTGTCATAGTGGCAGGAAGGGAAGGCACTCTATGCCAATCCTTTGGATCCAATCCGCGAAAATGTCCATCCTCTACATGCCCGGATGGCGAAATTGGTAGACGCAAGGGACTTAAAATCCCTCGGCTTAACGGCCGTGCCGGTTCGATTCCGGCTCCGGGCACCATTATACAATCCTCCGAAGTCCGCCGAAGCTATTAACTACCCGAAAATAAAGGGTTTATTTAGTATTTCATTCCGCTGCAGTCCTACTCAATCCATTGCCATCTTGCGTATTTGACGGTATCGTTGACGGTATCCTAATTCGTTTTGGTTCGATACCGTCAAATGACGACACAAATACTTACCGATGTGGCTGTACGACAGGCTCAATCTAGAGAAAGGGACTACAAGCTCTCCGATGGTGGTGGGCTTTATCTACTGGTTAAGACCAATGGCACTAAGTGCTGGCGTTATGATTATCGATATGGTGGAAAGCGTAAGACCTTGGCTATTGGTACCTATCCGATAATTACTCTCAAAACCTCAAGGCAAAAACTGGCGGAAGCCAAAACACAGTTGGTTGGTAACATTGATCCCGCCCAAGAAAAGCAACGACAACGGCGTGATACCGTCATTGAGCAGGGCAGTCTTTTTTCAGCCTTGGCAGAAGAATGGTGGGAGCACCAGAAAGGCACATGGAAGGAAGAACATGCGAGAAGAGTTTGGGCGCGACTTAGGGATGATGCCCTGCCAGCGTTTGGTAACCGATCTATTGCCGAGATTCAGCCTCAGGACATCATTGCTGTAATTCGTATAATCGAGAGAAGAGATGCACTGGATGTTGCATCGCGTGTACTCCAAGATATTCGTCGGATCTGTCGCTATGCTGTTCAAACGGGCCGGTTATCCAATAACCCCGCAATAGATTTATCTGGAGTGCTTAAGGGACGAAAATTAAAACATCATGATTCATTGCCCCGTGAAGAGTTGCCCCAATTTCTTAAAGCACTAGAAAATTATCATGAAAGGGGGCGCCTCTTAACCAAGCTAGCGATCAAATTATTGGTACTAACATTTGTTCGTTCTGGTGAACTTAGGGGCGCCAAGTGGGATGAGTTTGATTTTGAAGAAAAAGTTTGGCGGATTCCCGCTGAGCGCATGAAAATGAAGACTGATCATCTAGTGCCCCTGTCAACCCAGTCGATTGCTGTCATCAACCAGATCAGACCAATTACCGGGCAATACGAGCTGATGTTTCCTTCTGAGCGCAATAGACACAATCCCATGAGTGACAACACCATGCGCAAAGCAGTCTTTAATATGGGGTATGACGGTAAAACACTTGGGAAAAGCAAAGCAGTTCCCCATGGGTTTAGGGCTACGGCATCGTCTATTCTCAATGAGGAAGGATTTAATCCCGATGCGATTGAGCGTCAGTTGTCACATCAGGAGAGGAATGGTGTGAGGGCTGCTTACACTCACCTTGCACGTTATAAGGATGAACGAAGAAAGATGATGCAATGGTGGGCAGATTATTTGGATGGTATGGCTTCAATCAGAACTTAAAATGGATGTTATTCCCAGCTAAGCACCATGCCTTTGATATTTTAAAACATGACATTTTGGGATCAGTTATGGATAAAAAAACATTGAAAAAATGGGCTACAAAAAGCGCTTGGAGTCAGCGAGAGCTACAAGAAATTTGTTGTGGTCTTGAACCTGGTGGAGCTAGGGATAACCAGAAAGACTTGAATGAAGCGATCGAGGAGATAAGACGAGCTGTTTTAATGGGTGATCTCGAATGTAAAGAGCCTATTGATATGGAGAGAGAGGATAGGTTTTATGACCATCATCGATTCTTTCAACCTATAGATGCTTGGGTATGGGGTAAAGAGCATTTCGAGACCTTCCCTGATTTCTCACAATTATTCTCCATTGACGATATTAAAGTAAAGACACGTATAAAGGGTGCTGCTCAACTACTCACACAAAGTGGTTCTTGGAGTTCGCTCCAAAAACAAGCTATAAAAGCGGTCGGTTCATTTCCTGAATGGAAGAGTAAACAGAAAAAAATCAGCATGGCTGGAAATCTAACACACTGGATTCAAGATGCTTTTGATGCGAATACTCGAGAGACCGAAATAATAAAGGCAGTTTTGAGGGATCTTTATGACATAAAATGAGAA
>JBLIJA010000090.1:0-7053 GCA_047635115.1 Porticoccus sp.
TCTCTTGTAGTCTTGCCTTAAGATCTTTATACATAATTAAGCATCTTTGTAGTTTTCTCTCAACTCATGCGTATAGGCTAACTTAACTATAGCACCAAGTTCTGGAAGGGTAGTTAAAAGGTCCCCAATAGGCTCCCAATTTAACAGATTATAATGCTCTTAACGATGGTTTTTTGATCAAATTATTTCTGAAATCATATAAAAATTACTCAAATAATTTTCCGGGTGAAGCAAGCAAAGAGGCTAACATAGCACCCAACGCCTACAAACCGACCAAGCAGTATGCTGTAGCAACCCAAACACAGCATGAATCAGGACATATATATATGACTAAAAACGATATCTTGCGCCGTATTCGCTATACCTTCAATTTTAGCGACTCAAAGATGAGAACCATATTTGGCTTGGCTGATCATAAAGTTTCCCGGAAGCAGATCAGTGATTTTTTAAAAAAAGAGGATGATCCTGACTATCAGAGCTGTAGCGATGTCCTGCTAGCGACTTTCCTTAACGGCTTGATCGATGAGAAACGGGGCAAAAAAGAAGGTGCCCAACCTGAACCAGAGACGCGATTAACCAACAATATCATTTTCATGAAGTTAAAAATCGCATTAAACCTTAAGGCCGAAGATATTCTAGAAATCATGGGGTTAGTTGATTTTCGCCTAAGCCAGCACGAGTTAAGCGCGTTTTTCCGCAAGACGGGCCATAAACACTACCGCGAATGCAAAGATCAGGTTTTACGTAACTTTCTTAACGGTCTACAGATAAAATATCGCGATGACTCGAAGCCATATGCCGATCAACCAAAAACAGGTTTCGTGTGGAACCCTCTTCCCGGTGACAAGGTCGCCTCGGATGAGAATGAATAAAAACTATCAATAGGCGTATATTTTGGCATTAAGTAGTAATTATCCGTTATCATCTTAATGCAGTACAATACGACAGCCAAACACAATAAAACTAAAGAGAAGACTATGAGCAAAGGTACAGTAAAGTGGTTCAATGCGGACAAAGGTTTCGGCTTCATTACTCCAGAAGACGGCGGTAAAGACCTATTTGTACACCATTCAGAAATCAAGAATGGCGGCGGTTATGCAACACTGAATGACGGCCAAGCAGTAGAGTTTGAAGTAGGCGAAGGTCAAAAAGGCCCATGCGCCAACAATGTTGTGCCTGTTTGATTTCATAGAACTCGCTAACAACTAGAAACATATAAAGCTCCAACCAGCCCACCTTTAAGGTTCAGGCTGGTTGGTTTTTTATGCCTAAACATAAGGTAAAATTACGCTAGAACAAAAAAATTTAAGGTTAACCACCATCAATTTTACTTGTCACCGCCACCTTTAGTTAACATCGCCACAGCCTCACCTCAGTCAGGATAAAGTTTTTCGCTCTGCGATACACCTATCTTTGGCTTGTAGATTTTTTCTGCCCTCCCACTCTCGGCGACCTCCTCTACGCTGCTGAAAACGCCGACCTGAACTTCCGTCAGCACTGCAGCGCCCCAAGCCACTGCCTCAATCACTTGAGGCATTTCAATTGAACAGCCCAGCATGTCGGCCAAAAACTAACAACTAAACTTATTGGCAACCGCCCCCCCCTCAGCACGAACAATATGAGCCTGAGTACTTTCGCGCGACAAGTCCATAATCATGGCCTTGACATGGGGGGCACCTAGCCCCGTAAAGACCGGCACAAAATAGACTTCGTTGCTGTCTTTTACGGAAATGGCGAGCGATACACTTTCACTGGCATGAGAAAATAATCCCAAGCCATCACGGAGCCACTGAATTGCTGCACTCACAGCAAATATTGAGCCCTCGATGGCATAGGTCAACTTTCCATCAATACGGTAAGCCGCTATGATGAGCAGCCGATTTCTTGAACCCCGTCCCAATGTCCATCAACGCAAAACAACTTATGCCATAAGTCGATTTAACCATACTGGGCTTCAAGCAACCCTGACCTATCACCGTAGCTTGCTGATCCCCCGCCATGCCACCAATAGGTATGGCTACGCCCAAAACACGCTTAGATGTTATGCCAAATGCTGAGATATTATCTTTAACTTCTGGTAACAAGCTGACTGGAATATTGAACAGCGCTAGCAGCGCGGTATCCCACTGCTGCTCCACGATGTTATAGAGCATGGTGCGCGAGGCATTGGTAGCATCAGTGGTTGCACTTCACCCCCGGTAAGCTTCCAGAGCAAGTAGCAATCTACGGTGCCAAATGCCAGCTCTCCGGCCTTAGCACGGGCCCTTACAATGGGGACATTATCGAGTATCCATACAAGTTTAGTAACAGAAAAATAAGGATCGAGCAGCAGCTCTGTTTTACTGGAGATACCGGCTCATGCCCATGATTTCTCATGATCGAACATAACTCTGCCGTGCGTCGGTCTTGCCAGACAATCCCGTTATAAACCGAATCTCCGGTTTTTCAATCCCAGACAATGATTGTTTCACGCTGATTGGTAATGCCGATAGCAACTGGTCTTCGTGCGGCCTGATTTAACATTTTCGTGCAGCCGTAACGAACATCATTCCACATATTATCTGACCGCTGCTCTACCCAGCCTTTCTGAGGGCAATATAATGGTAATTCTTTTTGCTGTATATCGAGAATCTCGCCAGCTTGTTAGAACAAAATAGCGCGCGAGCTTGTTGTGCCCTGATCAATCGAAAAAAGTGTTGGATTACCCATAGAGCCCCCCGTCTTGATTTTCTGCCGCTTCAACATTAAAGATTCAAAGTATAACCACACACCAAAAATACTTCTGGCACCAATGGGTAATACTACTCAGCGGTTGTTCATTTTTATTTTAAATAGAGTTTATGGCCGCGACGTCAACCATTACTTCAATTCTGCGCTTTATACTCCACGAACAATACAATAAAGAGGTAGAGCACCATGAAACTGAACATATCTCTACTGGTAAAACACTGCCAACCAAATTGTTTCTGCATCAGGGTCAGTCCAGGCCACGCGGTGTTTTTTGTGGGCGGGAATATTCACATAGTCTCCAGCAGCTAATTTCAACTGCTCACCGCTCTCAAACTCTAGTGCACCCACACCCTGAAGAACCAGAACCCACTCGCTCTCATCTTGGTCATACCAATTATTAACGAGCGAATCATGCCCTTTTGAAACAATTCGCTCAATACGAACATACACCGAAGAGAGTATCTCCTCAACAACCTCACCAGGAATCTGAGCTGGAATATTTGATAATAAATTTTCTTTTTTCATCCTGATCGATGAGCCTCATTCAATAGCTAACTGAGATGATTTTCCTACTAGGACTCTAATGTTTCTCCGCCGTCTTGCCGGGAGAGCAAAGGGCGAACCCCAAAAGCTTTATCACAACTGACCCTTGCTGATTACAGCTCGATAATAGATACGCTATATCCCCATTTTATTTAAAGAGTCCAATACCTGGCGGACAATAGCTGCCAACCGCGGATGATCTGACTCAAAATCACTGGCTTTGTGTTCAAGTTGATCTCGTAGGCTTTCTTTAGGATTGACCCCAGGCTCTTCACCTTGAGCAATCCGAACCATATCGGACAACAAATGACCAAACAAATCCCGGTCTTCTGGGGCCAAGGCATTAGCTTTTTCAAGCTCTTTGTGCAATTGATCAAGTTGAGCTCGCAGCTCTTTATTGGCCATAGGAACACCTCATCGACAGCAAAAAAATCAATACTAGTATATGCTCATCATAAGGTCACTACCGCATATCCTTTCCACCATAACCGTATCAGTATTACTCCACCAATAGTGATAAAACCAACGATAGCAACGACATATAACACCGTCTCGCGAACAAACAACAAAACAACGCCTACTGACACCCAATATACCTAAGATAACAATTCGCACCAAAAATACTCATGTTTTATCACTTCTGGTATAGTATTTGCTTCTCATTTAAAGAATTCTTTAAAAATCCCCCATAGCGGCTAAAAACCAACATAAATTGCTTCATATTGGTGCAAAAAAACCAACATGAGCATGTTTTTTGCACACTTATAGTGCATAATAAGAGGACAATGACCATGCTCAAATGCTTAAAACGAGGGTTAGCTTTCCGCGCCACGCTACTGGGATTAATAATGCTTCCCACACTGGGACATGCTGATAGCCTTAATGGTGCCAACACCGCCTGGATACTCACATCAACAGTCCTCGTGCTATTTATGACTATTCCCGGTCTATCCCTTTTTTATGGTGGCCTGGTCCGGGCCAAAAATGTTTTATCCATTTTGATGCAATGCTTCGCCATCACCTGCATAGCATCACTTATTTGGTTTATCTGTGGCTACAGTCTGGCATTTACCGATGGCGGCATTGCTAATAGCTGGATCGGAGGCTTCGATAACTTTATGTTTGCCAACATGACGGAAGATACGCTGTCGGGTGATATCCCCGAATCCGTTTTTAGTATGTTTCAGATGACCTTTGCCATTATTACTCCCGCTCTCATTATTGGTGCATTTGCTGAACGCATTAAATTTTCTGCAGTACTGATTTTCAGCAGTATCTGGCTGCTAGCCGTTTACGTACCGGTCACCCACTGGGTTTGGGGCGGCGGCTGGTTACAAGAGATGGGGCTGCTGGATTTTGCCGGAGGCACTGTAGTACACATCACAGCAGGTACCGCCGCACTGGTTGCAGCAGTAATGATCGGCAATCGCAAAGGCTTCCAACAACAAGCCATGATGCCACACAACATGACCATGACTGTTACCGGTGCCGGTATGCTCTGGGTAGGCTGGTTTGGCTTTAACGCAGGTTCCGCATTAGCGGCTAATGGGGATGCCGGCATGGCCATGCTCGTAACACATATTTCCGCGGCCACCGGCTCTCTAGCCTGGATGATGATGGAGTGGGTTAAACACGGGAAGCCTTCCGTTCTCGGTATCGTTACCGGCATGGTTGCCGGACTCGGCACCATCACCCCCGCCTCTGGTTTCGTCGGACCAGGTGGGGCACTGGTGATTGGTTTTACCGCCGGTGTTGTTTGCTACTTTGCCACCCAGTTTATCAAACAGAAATTAAAAATTGATGATTCACTGGATGTGTTTCCCGTTCATGGTGTGGGCGGTATTCTGGGCACATTACTTGTCGGCGTTTTTGCCTCGTCGGAACTCGGTGTCTTCAGTGGTCAGGGCTTCGCAGAAGGAATGGCAATGCTCTCCCAGCTGAAAGTACAGGCGGTTGGCGTGGTCAGCGTACTGGTCTATACCGCAGTGATTACATACATAGTTTTAAAACTGGTAGACCTGATGGTCGGCCTCAGGGTAGATGCTGAGCAAGAGACTTATGGCTTGGATTTATCGCAGCACGATGAACGTGGATACGTTATTTAAGTAACGATTACCCTTCATATTTAAGCATTAAAAAAGCCGCCGAAAGGCGGTTTTTATGTGCCTGAAATATATGCTCTAACGTGCCTTATCAATGGCTTCACATAATTGCAAGGCACCTTGAATAATTCTTGGGGTGTGGCGATGTAATAGATAGGGATCAACGCTATACAGATGGCCCTGCGCCACAGCTCGAAGCTGTGGCCACTGTCGCCAGCCGTCAAAAGCAGCTTCAACCTGGGTGTATTGACCGACAATAATAACTTCCGGGTCAACCGCTAACACCGACTCTAGCCCCACTCTAGGAACAAGTGGCCCCGCATCAGCAAAGACGTTTTCTGCACCACAGAGTGTGAGCACATCAGATACCAGGTGACCACCGCCAAAGGTAATCAGAGGTGATTGCCAAATCTGATAGTAAACATTGACCGTTCTAAGATTGCGGTATTGCTGCTGAAGAGATTCGAGGGAAGCCAAGAATCGCTGTGCGACTGTTTTCGCCTCGACCTCTCGACCAATAAGCTGCCCAATCTTATGTAACGTAGTCGGAATATTGTTTAACTTCCGCGGTTCATTGACGTAGACATTCAGACCAAGTGATACCAATCTTCGAACAATGCCGTCACCATTACCACTATGCCATACCAAGACCAGATCAGGGTTATAGGACAGGAGGGCTTCATAATTAACTTTATTGTTAGAACCAATAATCGGTAACGCTTTGGCCTCTTCAGGAAAGTCACTCCAAGCAACAGTGGCCACCATCTGATCGCCACCACCCACCGCATAAACCACTTCAGTGAGATGAGGGGCCAAGCTAATCACTCGTTGGGCTGGTTTCGACAATACAAGCTCTCGCCCTATATCATCTTCAATTACAATTTCTGCCGATACGCTTGCTGAGAGCAGTACGAACAACGCTAGCAAGTAACCTCGGCCATTCATATTAGACAATAACCAACGGTGAGCCAGTCTTGGGGTGAAGGCCAATGGAGGCATCCACATTAAACACATCTTTAATCATAGCGTTTGTTAGTACCGTCTCGGGGGAACCTTGAGCAGCAATTTTCCCACAACTGAGCATCACCAGCTGATCGGCACACCCCGCTGCCAAATTGAGGTCATGAATCACCATCAGTACACCAACACCTTGTCGAGCAAAGCCTCTAACAATCTCCAAAGTGAGTTGCTGATGCGCCAAATCAAAAGAAGAAGTTGGCTCGTCCAAAATAAGAAAACGATCACCACTGGCATCTGGCTCCCAAATTTGAGCCAACACACGGGCTAACTGTACTCGCTGTTTTTCACCCCCGGACATTTGGGGGTAGAAGCGTTTATCCAGATAACTTGCCCCTACCGCACTAAGCGCAGCATCAACAATTTCGGTATCTTTAACTAAACCCGTGACATGAGGAATACGGCCCATCATCACCACCTCCCTAGCAGTGAATGGGAAATTCAACTGCGACCCCTGCGGCAATACCGACAGCATCTTAGCCAGTTGTTTCGGCTGCCAATGACTGAGCTGGGCACCATTGAAAAAAATCTCGCCACTCGAGGGGAGTAATTCACCCGTCAGTAGTCGTAAGAGGCTGGTTTTGCCCGCACCGTTGGGCCCAAGTATAGCCGTCACTTTACCCGCCCCAATTTGCAGGTCGATACCCTGCAACAGGGTAAA
>JBLIJA010000091.1:0-6930 GCA_047635115.1 Porticoccus sp.
CGACTGATGAGTTGTTTGCCAATGCTTTCAGGTGGTTAAGTGTGTCACCGTTAAAGTGTTTGGCATCGTGAGGGTGCACACCACAGGTGCTGAACAGCATATTGGGAAAGTCTTCAGCCCATTTTTGGGTGAGCGCTAAAACAGTTTCACTTTCTTGTTCACTGGTGCCGGTGAGAATGAGTTGGCTGACATTGGCTTGCTGTGCTCGGCGTAATATGACTTCTAAGTCTTTTTCAAAACGAGTGTTGCTGAGATTAACGCCAATATCGATGAGCGGTGACGGGCTGGTGTGCAGGCCTGTCATAGCAACCGATTTTTTTCTTGCTTGCTGAGTATCCGTTCATGGTTGTCCAGATGATGAGCATAGATTACGGAGAAGGCGAGCACGTTTTGTACATAGTTGCGCGTTTCCTTGAAGGGAATGGTTTCTATCCAAGCATCAAAAGGAAGTTTGCTTTCTGATACATCCAGCCAGCCGTCAACGCGGTGTGGCCCGGCATTGTAGGCAGCGGTAGCGAGGATGCGGTTGTTGCCAAAACGCTTGAGCATTTCACTGTAGTAGCGGCTGCCGAGGGCTATATTCAGTTCTGGGCGGTGGAGTTCATGGTTTTCCCGATAGCGAATACCGTTTTTATGTGCCGTTTGTTTTGCTGTGGCAGGCATCAGTTGCATTATCCCTTTTGCCCCGGCGGGTGAATTGGCATCGTGGGCGAAGGCGCTTTCTTGTCGTGCCACGGCATACAGTAGATGAATGGGTACGCCTGTTTGTTGAGCATGGTTTTGGAAATTTTCTTTGAATGCCATAGGAAACCGCAAATCAACATCGTCCCAATAAGCCGCTGCTATCATGCTAGTGATGGCCCCATTGTGCCATTGCCAGTCCCTAGCTAAATGGGCTGCGGTAATCCACTGCTGTTCACTAAAGTTGCGTGTGGAGTGCCGCCATTCACGTCGAGCGGAGATATAGTCTTCGTGGTGAAGTAGTTCGCGGGTACGAACTAGACCTGGCAGTGCTTTCAGTTTGGTAAGTTGCTCTTTTGTGGCCGTGGTTTCTTTGTTCCCCATGCTGTAGTCATTGCCCAGCCATTCGCTGGCAAGAAAGCCATAGAAGGTACGAGTAACCGATAGTTCTTTGTAGGTGTCGCTTTCTGGTGGTTGCTTATTGGCTATAGCTAACTGTGTGGCTCGTGTTTTCCAGTAGCGCCAGCGGCCATCCTGTCGTAATTCATCAGGCATGTAGTCAATCCACAGTAATGCATCCCGCCAATTTGCTTTGCGTAATGCTTCTCGCGTGCGCCATTCCAGCAGGCTTACATCCACGTACTCTTGGTTGTCTATCAAGTAGTTGTCGGCAGAGGTGACATGGTCTTGGTCGTAAAGGCCTTTAACCAATTCCGTGATAATTCGGTTCTTTTGAGTGGGCGTAAATGAGTGGATTTGCCGGTAGCTACTCCAATGTTTTAGCGCCACGGTTGCATCCACTCTTGCGAGGTGGCTAAGTCCATGTGTGATTACGGCATAGACTTCTTCGGTATTACTTTTCAACGAGTCTGGACTGAAAAACTGATAGTCACCCACCACCCGGTGATTGCGGTCAACATCGTAGAATTTTTTTGCCAGTGACTGATACCGGGTAGAGGTGAAAAATGGTTCTAGATAGCGAGCAAGCTGGTAATTATGGTTAAGCACAGCACTGGTGTAACGTTGCCAGGCAATAGGTTCGGTGATTTCCCCCTGTTTGTTCAGGAGGTCAAAGAGTTTGTCACAACCTTTAGGCTGAGATTTTCCCACCGTCCAGAGCTTTAGCCCTTCCGTAGTGGCAGCGTTTATCTCTTTACTGACCTTTCCACTGTGGATACGACCTAACTGATAATAGCATTGCTGCGCTGTCGTAGCGGTATTGAGTCGATAGTTAGTTTTAAAGTCGTTCCAATAATCTTGGACGCGAAGTGTCTCAAGCCAGCGGTAACGTAATCTGCCCGCGATTGATGTGTTATCGTAATTTGACAAAAATTCCTTCACGTCCTTCTTGGGGGTGTGTTTTAGTCTGCTGGATAGCTCAAGGTATTCCAGATAAGGCCGGAGAGGGTAACTGCCGATGCGAGAAACTACGCTCTTGTGTTTTCTTTTATCTCCTTTTTCTAGTGCGAATTTAGCTTCTTTATAAAGCACACGCTGTTCATCTAATGTGGGGCTGGCAAAGGACAGGTTGGGTAGTGCCAATAGGAACAGTGCTAATAGAAGGAGTAGCAATAGGGCTGGTAATTTAAGGTCGCGGGCTTTCAGCCCAGTGCATCGATCCATGGTGGTATGAGTGAGTTCCTATTTAGAGATAGCGCCTGTTAAAACGGAGCGTTATGTGCCCTTCCTATGATAGCCAGATAGTAATAGATAAAACAGTGGAGAGTGAGCGTAGTTTTAAATCCGCACCGCTAGCACATCGCAGTGGGAGCCATGTAGCACTCCCGTGGCGGTAGAGCCAAATATCAGACTTAAGCCGTGGCGACCATGGCTGCCCACAACTACTAGGTCAACATTATTTTCAGTAGCAAAACGATGCATTTCATGGGCGGGCTGGCCTATAATGACATGTTGGTCCTCAGTGGCGATGTTTAATTCCTTGCCAATGACCCCTAGATGGCCCTTAGCTCGACCTTCGAGTTGGTTTTGGGTGTCGGTGAGGTCCATCGGTATATCGCCGCCATACGCGAAAGAGAGCGGTTCCTGAACATGAACCAGGCTGAGTTTCTGGTTGCTGCCAGTAAAGAGAGACTTGACTCGTTCAACCACTTGCTGTGATTCTTCCGATAGATCGAGTCCAACGAGTATATGTTTGTAGGTAGGCATAGCGTTGCTTCCAGTGTCGGAGTTGATGTCTAACTATTCCTTATGAAGTTGTAGCAGACAAAGTTGTAGCAAACAATGACCTATTTGTTAATAGCCTTTGTGTTGGCAGTTATTTTGTCACCACTCATGTGGTTCCGACAATCACCGCGCCAGAAGCTTATCACGGCAATGCGCCAGCATGCTGCGGCAAAGGGATTGAGAGTCAAATTGAGCAAGCCCGCCGATGCGAGGGAAGGAGAAGGCCGGCTGGAATACGTAACGTATTTGTTACCCTGGAGCCCAGGGTCTGATCCGTCGAGTGAGGCTCGTATGGAAAAGTGGCTGCTTATTAAAGAAACAGACCGTGGCGATCCTTCCCCTTGGCCGGAGTGGCGGTGGCGGGGTAGGAAGTCGAACGACAGGCTGACCAGTACCATTGGTGCTGTATTGGAGGGGCTGCCGAAGACTGTGGCGGCTTTGGAAGCCTATTCTGAAGGTGTTCGAATCTATTGGCAAGAGCGGGGTGATTTGGAGGAGATTGAACTGGTCAGTCGTCAGTTGTCGATATTGAAAGGTGTGATACGGAGCTGAGTTGTAGTGACTTCTTTATTACAATTCCTTTAGCCTCTATTACAAACGTAGCGCGCTTAATTGCAAATAATATTAAGAAATTCCTTGACCGACCCACCAGAGGCGCATGTATATTCGCCTCCTCAGGTAGGGTTTCATCTCAGGTTAACCCTTCTTTAACCGATAAAATCACAGAGTAAATGATAGTTTCATGGGTAAATCACTCGTTATTGTAGAGTCACCAGCCAAGGCTAAAACGATCAACAAGTACTTGGGCGATGACTTTATTGTTAAGTCCAGTGTCGGCCATATTCGCGACTTACCAACCGGTGGCGGTGGTAAAACTGTGGATACTAAAGAGCGCGCAAAAGCAGCTGCGATTACTCGAAAACTGTCTGCCGAAGACAAGGTTATACACAAAGCAAAAAAGGCCAAGACGCAGTTGGTTAATCGTATGGGCGTGAATCCTGAAGATGGTTGGAAAGCCCGCTACGAAATTTTGCCCGGTAAAGAAAAAGTCGTTACCGAACTAAAAAAACTGGCTAAAGATGCCGATGAAATATACCTAGCAACGGATTTGGATCGCGAGGGAGAAGCCATTGCCTGGCATCTGAGAGAAACGATTGGTGGCGATCACGGTCGCTACAAACGGGTTGTGTTTAACGAGATTACTAAAAAGGCCATAAATGAAGCATTTTCTCAGCCAACTGAACTAGATGATAACCGTGTTAATGCACAGCAAGCTCGGCGTTTTCTCGACCGGGTGGTGGGTTTTATGGTGTCACCGTTACTTTGGAGTAAGGTAGCACGTGGCTTGTCAGCCGGGCGAGTACAGTCTGTAGCCGTTAAGTTGATTGTTGAGCGGGAGCGGGAAATTAGGGCATTTGACCCCGATGAATACTGGACGCTTCACGCTGATTTAGAAACAGATGTTCAAGATAAAATCCGTTTTGAGATCAAAAAACTGGCTGGAGAAAACTTTCTCCCCAAAAACAAGGCACAGACTGATGCGGCTGTTGATGCACTGAGAAATGTAGACTATCAGGTCAGTAACCGAGAGGATAAACCGACAGGTAGCAAGCCATCAGCGCCGTTTATCACCTCCACCTTGCAGCAGGCTGCAAGTACCCGTCTGGGTTATGGCGTAAAGAAAACCATGATATCAGCCCAGCGGCTCTATGAAGCGGGTTATATAACCTATATGCGAACAGATTCTACGAGCCTTAGCGCCGATGCGGTGGCTGTTTGCCGAAACTTTATCCAGGCTCGTTACGGAAATGATTATTTGCCGGAAATGCCGAATATCTACAGCAGTAAATCTGGAGCTCAAGAAGCGCACGAAGCTATTCGTCCATCAAATATTGATATTGTTCCCAGTGATCTGGTGGGCATGGAAGAAGATGCTAAAAAACTCTATCGGTTGATCTGGCAACAATTTGTAGCCTGTCAGATGACCCCTGCACAATTTACCAGTACTGCTGTGACGGTTGCAGCGGCTGACTTTGAGCTGCGCGCCAAGGGACGAGTGACTCGATTTGATGGCTATTTGAAGGTGTTGCCTGCTCTGGCCAAGAAAAATGATGATGTGGAGCTGCCCGAGATGAATGTGGGTGACAGGATGAGTATGAACCTGTTAATTCCGCTACAGCATTTCACTAAACCACAGGCTCGTTTTTCGGAAGCGGCATTGGTAAAAGAGCTGGAAAAACGTGGTATAGGTCGCCCATCAACCTATGCCTCTATTATTTCGACCATTCAGGATAGAGGTTATGTCCGGGTTGAGAATAAACGTTTTTACGCCGAAAAAATCGGCGATATCGTGACGAACCGCTTGACGGAGAATTTTTCTGATCTGATGGATTACGGTTTTACCGCCACCATGGAAGAATATTTGGATGAGATCGCTCAGGGAGAGTTGGATTGGAAAATTGTGCTAGACCGCTTTTATGCCGATTTTTCAGCGAAACTGGCTAAGGCTGAAGCCGCTGAGGGCGGGATGCGTCCAAATGAGCCATCACAAACTGATATTTCCTGTCCCCAGTGCGGCCGTCCAATGACTATTCGCAGTGGATCTACAGGCGTATTCCTGGGTTGCTCTGGTTATAGCCTTCCACCGAAAGAGCGTTGTAAGGGCACGCTGAATCTCACCTCTGGTGACGAAGCGGTGAATGTTGAGGAAGATGACGAGGCTGAATCCAAGCAGTTGTTGCACAAGCATCGTTGCATAATTTGTACTACGGCGATGGATAGCTATCTGATTGATGAAACTCGCAAACTGCATATCTGTGGTAATAACCCTGACTGTGAAGGATTTGAGGTTGAAGAGGGTAGTTTTAAGCTCAAGGGATATGAAGGGCCACTTATTGAGTGTGATAAGTGCGGCAACGATATGCAGCTGAAGTCCGGTCGATTTGGTAAGTATTTTGGTTGCACCAGTGATACATGTAAGAACACACGCAAACTGTTGCGGAGTGGAGAAGCGGCACCACCCAAGATGGATCCGGTACCAATGCCCGAACTGGCATGTATGAAAGTAGAAGATCACTATATTTTGCGCGATGGTGGGTCTGGATTGTTCCTGGCGGCGAGTCAATTCCCTAAAAACCGTGAAATACGAGCCCCGTTGGTTTGTGAATTATTGTCACATAAAGATGAAATTGATCCTAAATACAGTTTTTTGTTTGAGGCGCCCGTTGAAGATCCCGATGGTGTAAAAACAGTGGTGCGGTTTAGTCGAAAAACGAAAGAACAGTATGTTCAATCAGAAATAGACGGTAAGGCCTCTGGCTGGAAAGCATTTTACAACAATGGTAATTGGCGTGAATCAGATGGCCGCAAGAGTGCAAAGAAATAACAGGGGTCAGTTGTGAACGCGTATCTCTCGGCAGTTAATCAAAAGCTGTATTTTAGCAAGTTGCTGTTAGGGCAGATTCAGTCTGAACTTAGCTGCAACGCTCAGTTGAAAGAGGCCCTGTGCCAGTCGGTACTTCATCAGCTGGTCTGTGCCTACCGACATTATTTACGAGAAATTGCCACTACATACCAGTTCAAGTCGCCGGAGTCAATTTTTGTTATAGAGCACTTGTCCTCTTGTCTTGCGAGTATCAACAAACACCCAGGGGAAGCACAGGAAATAGCTAACTTGGAAGCCAATCCCGATAGCTGGCTTTATCAGTTGATGTATGTGTATAAGCAGTCGTTAGACCTGCCTAGACCGGAGGGGAAAACAGTAGAGTCCAGTCCCATTGCAGTGATGCAAGTTGATCAGCAGGTGGATTGTATTTCTCTTGGGTATGAGCAGCTAATAATCTGGTATAAAAACTTTCAAGAGATGGTCGATCGCCATCGATCATTGATGATTGAATGCTAGATACTGTTTTTTTAACATTTCGGTTTAATAAGGTTGTGCGGGCCTGTTACAATCGCAAGGTATCTACTTTTATATTTTCAACTGGAATTCTGAATGTCCGCTACTCTTCTCGAAATCGTCGTATTGCCCAATGGTGATATTGCACTCCAACGTGCGAACGAAAA
>JBLIJA010000092.1:0-6895 GCA_047635115.1 Porticoccus sp.
CAACAATTTGTCGCTAATGGTGTGGGGATGTTACGTGTATCAAACAATGTAAAGCCACGAGTAGTTTCGATGGTTCGTTATCATTGTGAGCGTCACGACGGCAGTGGGTTCCCTGAGGGGCTGTCCGGCGGAAAATCCCGTTACGAGCCGGTATTGCATCTACTATCCTCGTGAATTTGTTGATCCTTTGGCCTCATCCAAAGCTGTCAGTCTTCTCTACAATATGCGGGATAAACAATTCCAAGAAGACCTTGTCGTACAATTTATTCAGTCGGTGGGCCTTTATCCAATAAGGACACTTGTGGAATTAACAACGGGTGATGTCGGTATCGTCGTTGAACAGCACCACGATTCACGCCTGACACCCATAGCGGCAGTGTTAGATCAAGAGAAGGCATTAATCTCGGGTGAATACACCCTTCTGGATCTTAAGAATGAGGAGGCTTCGCGAAAAACATTGGTAAGTGCTGGTCGAACCAAAGCGAAGTCCGTTGCAAAATTGGCTATTTCTCGGGATCTGGAACCGTCTGGTTATGATCTGGACTTGCCATCTTTAGCCAGCGTCTTTATGAAAAATAGTAGAAAAATATTGGAAGCCACGTTGTCTAATGATTGAGAGAAATAGCGGGGTCATCAAGAAAAAGGTAGTCGTTTCTTTGCTGGTTTGAAAGAGTATTTTCGTCACTAATACTTTCCACCATTAACAATCTGGGCCAACGTTTCGCCCATCATGGTCGTAGAGCCAGATTGGTATTGCTCAGCCCAAGTGGTCGTTCCTGGTTCGAACATCAAAATCACCGTTGATCCAAACTTAAAACGCCCCATTTCTGTGCCTTTCTCAAGTGATACTTGGCCGGGATTAAACGGTTCGGTTTTTACTACGCCGGGTTGATAGTGTCCTTGCCATACAGATTCAATACCTGCCACCATCATTGCGCCTACCAGAATAACTGCACAGCGTCCTACCGTGGTGTCAAACATACAAACCAACCGTTCGTTTTGAGCGAATAGTCCATTGATATGCTGTGTAGTGGTGTCATTTACTGAAAATAATTTCCCGGGAATATAGCGACTGTAGGCTAATTCCCCTGCCACAGGCATATGTACGCGGTGGTAATCCTTGGGTGCTAGGTAGATCGTCGTGAAATTACCATTGATAAAGCGCAGGCTATCTGAATCATCAGCTCCTAGTAGGCTGACTACCGAGAAGGATTTCCCTTTGGCCTGAAAGATATTGCCTTCCCTGATAGGACCAAGTTGGCTGACTGTGCCATCGGCAGGGCATACGACGCTATTTTTACCCTGATCAATAGGACGCGAACCCTCTATCATGGCCCGTGTAAAGAACTCGTTAAAATTCTTATAGTCATCAAGATAGCTGGATGCAGCCTCTTCCAAGTTAACGTTATAAGTACGGATAAACTGCTTGATGAGCGTATTTTTTACCCAAGGCGTCGTTGTTTCTGCTAATCGTGATCCGAGACGAGATAGTCCGTGTTGGGGGACCAGCCGTTGTAAGGCAATAAACCATTCAGCCTGCAATTTATTCATTGGCTATTGCTCTACAGGGGTATCTTCCCGGTTACCCCATTCTGCCCAAGAGCCATCGTATGCACGTATGCTGCTAAAGCCTAAAAGTCTTCCCAATAAATAGGTGAATCCGGAGCGGTGATGGGATTGGCAGTGGGTGATTGTTGGTTTGCCGGGAGTCAGTCCCAAGGATTCCAAAAATGGTAGGGCATCTTCACGAATTCTCATGTTATTTGGGATATCCATCATGCTGGTCCAGTCACAGTGTATGGCGCCAGGGATATGGCCGCCTTTTTCTGTTAGTACTTTTTCGCCGGTGTATTCTGCTAGGCTTCGGGCATCCCAGATTTGAAGTTCACCCTTTTCCAAAGATGGGGCGTTGAGGTGTTCCATGATCTCTTCGGCCTCAATAATGGGGGAGCGGTTGATTATGATATCCCGCTCAATTGCATAGGGGGCCGGAACATCACTAGTGGTTGGATGCCCTTCATTATGCCAGGCGACAAGGCCCCCGTTCAGATATGACCAGTTAGTATGTCCAATCACATCTAATGTCCAGATGAAGCGCCCAGCCCAGCCACCACCTTCATCATCATAAACAACCACATGTTTATCATCGGTTAGCCCTATACGACTAACCAGAGCGGTTAATTGCTCCTGAGTCGGAAGCTTGTTTGTCCACGGGACTGCGCCACACATTAACTCCTGCGGTGATACGTGTACTGCTCCAGGAATATGCATACGGCGGTAGAGCGAATCGTTACACAGGTCCACAATTAGGATGTTTGGTTCGCTGAGGAGGTTAATGAGTGCTTCGGGTTCCAATAATGGGGATATCTCTGACATGGTGGTTCTCTTTTTCTGTATTTAGTCGGTTTTACAGGGCTCGATTTGACTTGGGATTGTATCATTCCTTGGTTGGCTTGGAATGCTTATTGATCTTGCTCCAAGCTATGCAGAATATGCCAGTAGCTATCAAATCGTTCCTCTCCAATAGCCCCGTCTTCGACGGCCTCACGGAGCGCACACTCAGGCTCCTGACTGTGCTTGCAATCACGAAATTTACAATGGCCAAGGAAGGAGCGGAATTCAATAAACCCTTGGGCGATTGATTCTGGCTCAAGGTGCCATAGTCCAAATTCACGGATGCCTGGTGAGTCAATAACGTCACCGCCGCTGGGTAGATGGAATAGTCTGGAGGTCGTGGTGGTATGGGTGCCTTTTGCTTTGAGAATTGAGAGGGCGCCGACAGCTATATTTATTTCTGGGGACAAGGTGTTGAGTAACGAGGATTTACCCACCCCGGATTGCCCCACAAATACGCTGGTTAGTGTTTTGATATAGCCAGCAAGGCTATCCATGCCCTCATTAGTGTGAGCAGAGACTTGTAAGCAGTCATAACCAAGCTTGGCATAGCTATCGAATAGTGCTTCTAAAAATAGACGGTTGCTCTCATCAATCAGCTCGGCTTTATTCAGGATCAACATGGGCTGAATCCCTTGATGCTCTGCCGCCACGAGGTAGCGATCTATCAGGTTAGCGTGAGGCTCGGGGTAGGGGGCAATGACGATGGCAATTCGATCAATGTTCGAGGCTACGGGGCGCAGCTTGCCGCGTTTGTCAGGCCGGCATAACTCAGAAGACCTCTTGTGTCGTGCGATAACGACACCGCGCGTGTCGCCATCCTGCCAAGTAACGTGGTCTCCGGTAATGATAGTTGGCAGGTTTGCTCGTAGATGGCAGCGACGAATGTGTTTGTAAGCTTGATTGTCGGTTTGTTGATCAGACTCAACATCGACCTGAGTTCCGTAGCGAGTAATAACCCTGCCACTTTGCTCAGGACCAAGTGCTGTGGAAGACAGATTGCCCCCTGCTTCCTGCGGGGTATTGATCTGCCACCCGGCCTTCGCTTGATTGAGCTCTATCCGCCGGCGTTGTTGCTTGGTTAGGTGGCGTTTTGTCAATACATCTCCATTATGAGGTGACTTTAGTAGGGAGCCTTTTTTTGGCAACCTTTCGTCGATAGCTATGTCCCCGCCATATGCTGGCTTACTGGGGCGCAAGGATATAGCATATGGGGAACGAGGGACAGGAACCGGATATGCTTCAACTGGACGGAATTTACCAGACGCTGGCCAAGTTTGTGCCATTGCCGGCTACCATGGCTATTATTGTATTGGTTTTATGGTTTGCCGACTGGTTATTGGTGCGTCGTGCTAGCTTAACCGCTAAGTCTCGCCTGCCTGGCCAAGTAGTTATGATGCTGCTCAGCGCCATTGCCTTGATAAGTATTGTCTTAGCATTGCCCGTCAGCGAGTCTACCCGAAGTGATTTACTGGGTTTACTGGGATTGGTGCTCACTGTGGGGTTATTGCCCTATCCTCGACCACTTTTGTGTCCAATACCATGGCTGGATTGATGCTCCACTCGGAACAGAATTTTCGTCACGGCGATTTTATGCGCGCGGGTGACCACGTTGGCCGTGTGACTGAGCGTGGCTTGTTTCACACGGAGATTCAGTCAGAAGATAGGGACTTAATTACTCTGCCGAACCTCTATTTGGCCTCTAGCCCAGTCACTGTGGTGCGATCTTTTGGCACGATCATTTCTTGTAACTTGTCTCTTTGTTACGATGTGCCGCATCATCAAGTGCAACTGCTGTTAAAAGAAGCCGCCGTGACGGCAGAGTTACAGGAACCCGTTGTCCAAATTATGTCATTGGATAATTTCTCTATCAGATACCGAGTATCCGGCTACTACGCGGAGGTTAAACATTTATTAACGATGAGAAGCCGGCTTCATCAAGAAGGATTAGATGGGCTCCATCGTGCTAATATTGAAATAGTTTCCCCTGCATTTATGAATCAGAGACAGTTCCCTTATGGGAAAAAATTCATGGCGGCCCCCAAGCAGCCTGGTCCCTTTGAAACAGTGCATCCGGCCCCATAATCATTGATTTTTGATAAGGCCGACAAGGCAGAAAAAGTCCGGATTCTTATGGATGAAAGTCAGAATTTGATCGACGAAACTCAGTTATTAAAAGAACAGCTTGAGGGGCTTGAAGAGCCTCAGATTTCTGAGATAAAGAGTGAGATACAAGAGCGAACAGATCGTATTGAAAAACTCGATAACATCATCCAAATTGCCAAAGGTACCCCCCCTCATGAATGATACAAAAGTGCTAAAAGACCCTATGAGCCTTATTTGGATCGATCTGGAAATGACGGGGCTCGATACCGAGCGGGATGTGATTATTGAAATTGCCACCGTCGTCACAGACAAGAACCTCAATATTTTGGGAGAGGGCCCGATCTTGGCTATCCATCAGCCTGACGAACTACTCAATGGCATGGACGAGTGGAATACCCGTCAACATGGAAAGTCTGGTTTGACCGAACGAGTGCGCGGTAGCACGATCACCATGGAGGAGGCAGAGCGGGCGACAATTGAGTTTATAGAACAGTTTGTGGATACACGAAAGTCGCCTATGTGTGGTAATTCGATCTGCCAAGATCGACGTTTTATGGCAAGACAAATGCCCGATCTTGAGGCCTTTTTTCATTATCGTAATTTGGATGTCAGTAGCGTGAAGGAAATTGCTCAGCGCTGGCGACCAGAACTGTTGAAAGGGTTTAAAAAACAAGGCTCACACTTGGCCATGGACGATATAAAAGATTCCATTGCAGAGCTTAGTTATTACCGCGATGTGTTTTTTAACATGGAGGAGGAATAAATATGATGTGGCAGGTTTATCTTTCCGGCGAGATTCACACAGATTGGCGCGAACAAATTATTCGTGGGGCAGAGAAACTCAACTTGCCCGTGCAATTCATTTCAGCCGTTACCCATCATGATGCCAGTGATGCCGCAGGGGATGTACTGGGGAAGGAGGCTGATCAGTTTTGGCGAGACCATAAGTCCGCCAAGGTGAATGCCATTCGAATAAAGGCTCAGATAGAGCAATGTGATCTGGCCATTATTAGATTTGGTGGAAAATACAAACAGTGGAATGCAGCCTTTGATGCGGGCTATTGTGCTGCGTTGGGTACGCCCTACATTACGCTACACGACGAAGATATTATTCACCCGTTGAAGGAGGTGGATGGTAGCGGAATGGCTTGGGCTCAATCGACGGATCAGGTGGTGGAAATTATTCACTATCTAACCAAAGATCAGTAGCTTTACGATTCTATATCTGGATTTGTGATTTTTCGTTTGCGTTTTTTTTTGTTCCCATCAAGCCTCAAGTGTTGCCCTAAGGCCCATATTACATGTTCTCTTACCAGTGCTGAGGGATGGTTTTCTCGGCTTTTTAGTGCGCTGATTATACTGTCTGATGTGGGTGCATTACCTAGTCCAATAGACAGATTTCGAAGCCATCTTTCGTAGCCAAGGCGACGAATCGGAGATCCTTCGGTGTATTTTAGAAATTCTGCTTCCGTCCATAGAAATAGGTCTATTAGCTCGCGATTATCCAGTTTGTGCCGGGGCGTAAAATCTTTTTCCGCGGTGGGTGCCGCAAATTTATTCCAGGGGCAAATAGCCTGACAATCATCACAGCCAAAGACCCTATTGCCCATGGGTTCTCGAAACTCTTCGGGAATACTACCCTTGAGCTCAATGGTCAGATAGGAAATACAACGGCTGGCATCCAGCACATAGGGCGCCGGAAAGGCATCGGTGGGGCAGACTTTTAGGCAGGCCTTGCAGTCACCGCATTGGTCTTGTTCCGTCGATTGGTCTATCGGTAGTGGCAAGCTGGTGTATATCTCACCCAGAAAAAACCAGGATCCCGCCTGACTATTGATAACCAACGTATGCTTGCCGACCCAGCCATGTCCGGCTTTCTCTGCGAGCGGTTTTTCCATTACTGGTGCGCTGTCTACAAAAGGCCGCTGAATGATGCTGTTGGGTACGGCATGTTCAATCTCTTTAGCAAGGGTCTTTAACCGATTACGTATCAGTTTATGGTAATCTCGGCCAAGAGCATATCTTGAAATATAGGCTTTATTCTCATCTTTCAGAACGGCAATCATGTTGCTGTCATCTGGCAAATAGTCCATCCGAACGCTGATGACCCGCTGGGTGCCAGGGAGTAGCTGCTCCGGGTGGTAGCGCTTCTCACCGTGTTCACTCATCCATTGCATCTGACCCTGATACCCTTTTTCCAGCCACTTATTTAGCTGTTCGCCAGCTTGTGATAGATCAATGTCGGTGATGGAAACCTGCTGAAAACCGAGCGAAACCCCCCACTCTTTAATGTTCAGTGCCAGTTGCGGGTAATCAATTTCTTGAGTTGTGAGTGACATAGTCGAACAGCTGTTTGAAGATGACGTATAATTTTGACAGATATTACCCAGATAAT
>JBLIJA010000093.1:0-6722 GCA_047635115.1 Porticoccus sp.
AATTTATCGAAATGTTGCGGTTGCAGTGGTTGAACAATTCCTTTTAGTCATAAATACTTGAATATGCCATCCAATGATGGGGTTTTTGTGCATCTGCTACCCTGTAATACCTATGTAGGAGAGGTCTGTCCTGACAAGGCAGCACAAGGATTACATCATGAAGTTGCACTATTTTATCTTGGCAGTCGGTTTGCTGTTTGCTAATACTGTTTTTGCTCTTGAGTTGGGTGAGATAAAACTGAGCTCATCCTTGAGCGAGCAGCTTGATATGGAGATCAAGCTGCTTGATGATTCTGCCAAAGAGGAGCTTACGGCAGAGTTGGAATAAGTCGAAGATGAATCGACTTATTCCAATGTTTCAGAAGAAGTGGCGCATAACACAGAGGCCGACTTTGAGTTGGATCTGGACTTAGCTGAAGTGGACATTGATTCTTTCGTATTGGAAATTGATGCTGATATCGGTGATATTGACTTTGATGATGCCGAGGCCCAGATTGAAGTGGACGTTAAGCCTGAGGACGCTACAAAAGAATTGGTCGTTGAAAGTGCCGATGATTTTGATGGTGACGCAGACATATTAGAGGGCATTGATGAATGTGTCGCTAAGCTGTAACTTGCTGAGGCTTATTTCGAAATGGGTGATATTGATGGTGCTCGGGATATCCTGGATGAAGTGGTTTCAGAAGGTAGAGAAGCCTAGCAGGATAAGGCCCGCGAATTACTTGAGGCTGCAACCTGATTGACTCGAATTATTGTGATTCCTGGCGGTATCTGACGAATGGCTTAGTGCCTGATGGCGAGCAGCTACCAGAAGGGGTCAAACGTATAGCAGTTGCCGTCGAATATGACGGCAGCTCTTTTTGTGGATGGCAGCGACAAACCCATAGTCCTAGTGTTCAGGCGGAAATTGAAGCCGCCTTCACGACGGTTGCCAACCATCCCATCACTGTTTCCTGTGCAGGTAGAACAGATACTGGTGTTCATGGAACCAATCAAATTATTCATTTTGATACTGCTTCGGAGCGTGGATCCCGCAACTGGTTGTTGGGTGCAAATGCTAACCTACCTTTTGATATCCGCGTTCACTGGGTTGAGGAAAAATCAGCTCAATTTCATGCGCGCTTCAGCGCTACGGCTAGAACTTATCGCTATTTAATTGCTAATCAACCCCAGCGCCCCGCAATTTTTCATCATGGATTGACGTGGGAGAAAAAGCTGCTGAACGAGACACTGATGAACTTGGCGGCTCAGCAGCTGTTAGGGGAGCATGACTTTAGTTCATTTCGCGCAGCCGGTTGCCAGTCACGTTCGCCTAACCGAAATATATATAAAGTGGATGTTTGGCGGCAGGGCGAGTTGGTGATTTTAGAGATAGTTGCCAATGCTTTTTTGCATCATATGGTCAGAAATATTACGGGAAGCTTAATCAGTATTGGTTGTGGTGAGCGGCCAGTTGATTGGCTTAGCGAGTTGTTGAAAAAGCGTGATAGAACTCAGGCGCCAGCTACGGCGCCGGCTAATGGATTGTATCTGGTCCAGGTCAATTACCCTGATCACTTCAACATGCCTGGGTTCACTCCTGGGCCACAATTGATCTGTCGGGTTTAATGGTACCTAAGCCATAGGGATCGATAGGCGGGCCGATCCCTTTTTGCTACAATCTGCGCCTTACAATTGGACGACACGGTGAATAAACCCTTTGTGAACAAAACCCGAGTTAAGATCTGTGGAATCACACGAGTTGAAGATGCTCGAGTGGCCGCGACTGCTGGCGCTGATGCTATTGGTTTGGTGTTTTACGACAAAAGTGCCCGTTATGTTGAGCGCCCTGTTGCTGCGGACATAGCGCGTGCTGTAGGTCCATTTGTGACGGTAGTCGGGTTGTTTGTGAATTCCGCCGAGGATCAAGTGATATCAACGCTGAAAGAGGTTGACCTTGATTTGCTGCAATTCCATGGTGATGAGGACGAAGCTTATTGTCGGCAGTTTGGTCGACCCTATATTAAAGCTATTCGCATGGAGCCAGAGCTAGATGTAGTAGAGGTTATGTCTAGATATCCCTCTGCCAGCGGGTTTTTGTTTGATGCTTGGAATAAACACAAGTATGGAGGCACGGGCGAGATCTTTGATTGGGATCGCCTGCCACATTCAAATGGCCTTTCATATTCAAATAATAGTACGCTTATTTTGGCCGGCGGCTTAACCCCGGAAAATGTAGCCGAAGCGGTTGCTTTAACTAGCCCTTATGCTGTGGATGTAAGCGGTGGTGTTGAGATATCACCCGGTATTAAATCCGAGCAATTGATACAACAGTTTATTACCCATGCCATGATCGGGTAACTTTGGAGGAAGTAGTGAGCAGCAATAAATCTGTAGATTATAGCCAGGTACCTGATTCCCGCGGCCACTTTGGCCCCTATGGTGGTCGATTTGTATCTGAAACGCTTATTTCAGCGCTTGATGAGCTTGAAGCTATCTATCGCAAGCTGAAAGATGATCCTGAGTTTCAGGCTCAGATTGACTATGATTTGGCCCATTATGTGGGTCGCCCATCACCATTGTACTTTGCCGAACGCTGGACTCGAAAAACAGGTGGAGCTCAACTCTACTTAAAGCGTGAAGATCTAAATCACACGGGTGCTCACAAGATTAATAATACTATCGGTCAGGCTTTGTTGGCCAAACACACTGGTAAAAAGCGAGTCATTGCTGAAACAGGTGCTGGTCAGCACGGTGTTGCTACCGCGACAGTGGCTGCCCGTTTGGGGCTTGAATGCCACGTATTTATGGGTGAAGAGGATGTGCGCCGTCAATCCTTAAATGTATATCGTATGAAATTGTTGGGAGCTACCGTTATTCCTGTCACTTCCGGTTCCAAAACCCTCAAAGATGCGATGAATGAGGCGATGCGTGATTGGGTTACTAATGTCGACAACACCTTCTACATCATTGGCACCTGCGCAGGGCCTCATCCGTACCCAGAACTGGTGCGCAACTTTCAGTCGGTAATTGGGCGTGAAGCGCGTCAGCAATCACTCGATCAGACTGGTAAGTTGCCCGATGCTCTTGTCGCTTGTGTTGGCGGTGGTTCCAATGCCATAGGATTGTTTCATCCGTTTTTGGCGGATGATTCCGTGGGGATGTACGGTGTTGAAGCTGGAGGCTTTGGCCTTGAGACAGGAAAGCATGCTGCGCCATTGAATGATGGCATTCCCGGAATATTGCATGGTAACCGTACCTACTTAATGGAAGATGAAAACGGTCAGATCATTGAAACCCATTCAATTTCTGCTGGCTTGGACTACCCTGGTGTAGGTCCAGAGCATTCCTGGTTGAAAGATATTGGTCGGGTAAATTACGTGACCATTAATGATGATGAGGCCATGGCAGCTTTCCGTAGTCTTACTAAGGTAGAGGGGATTATGCCTGCACTGGAAACAAGTCATGCTGTGGCTTATGCAGAAAAATTGGCTCGGGAGATGGATTCCGATCAAGTAGTGATTGTCAATTTGTCTGGACGTGGAGATAAAGATATTTTGACGGTTGCCGAGATTGACGGCATTACCGTCTAGACACCGTGTATTTCAATATTACCTTTGTGTGTTTCAATAACTGGGAAATTGCTAGTGAATAGAATTAAGCAACGCTTTGAATCCCTCCGTCAGCAAGGTAGAAAGGCTCTGATTCCCTATGTGGTCCTCGGCGACCCCACCAAGGATATTACCTTGCCGGTGATGCATGCATTGGTAGAGAGCGGCGCCGATATTATTGAACTGGGTGTACCTTTTTCTGACCCCTCGGCGGAAGGGCCCGTCATCCAGAAAGCCCACGAGAGGGCGTTAAGCAATGGTAGTAGTCTTCGTCACGCACTGGCATTAGTGAAGCAGTTTCGCGAGACAGATAGAGTTACCCCCGTGTTGTTGATGGGCTACGCCAACCCCATCGAGCGAATGGGTTATGAGTCCTTTGTTGCGAAGGCTGTCGAATCAGGTGTGGATGCCGTATTGACAGTGGACTTGCCCCCGGAAGAGGCTGAAGACTTCAATGAGCAGCTGAGAGAGGCAGGTTTGGAAAATATCTTTTTGATAGCGCCAACAAGTACCCGTGAGCGCCAGAAGATGGTGGCCGACGTGGCTGGAGGCTTCATTTATTACGTGTCACTTAAGGGTGTGACCGGTGCGGGCCATCTAGATCTGGATTCAGTTAGAGCGAATGTGACACACATCCGCTCATTGACTGAACTGCCAGTCTGTGTAGGATTCGGTATTAAAAATGACGGTTCTGCTCGAGCGGTTGCTGAGTTGTCAGATGGCGTAGTGGTAGGCAGCGTTGTGGTTAACCAAATTGCTGAGCTGGCGGAGAAAGGGGAAGTCGATCCAGCCATTTATGCTAAAGCTGTTTCAGCTATTATTGCTGATATTCGTAAAGCGCTAGATGGCTAACGGCAACGTACCCTAGATAACGGAAATAACTATGAGCTGGTTAAAAAAGATTCGCCCCAAGGGCCCAGCAACCCAGAAAAAGGATCGTACGCAAAGCGTTCCTGAAGGGTTGTGGGCCAAATGTCCAAAATGCAGTGCGCCTTTATATCGTCCCGAACTCGAAAAAAACCTGAACGTATGCCCAAAGTGTGATTATCATCTACGAGTGGGTGCTCGCCATCGGTTAGATATCTTTCTTGACCCAGACGGTCGTGATGAGCTGGCCACCGAGGTTCAGCCAGTCGATCGACTTAAGTTTAAAGATGTTCGAAAGTATAAAGAGCGACTGGCTACTGCTCAGAAGATAACAGGAGAAGACGAAGCGCTTATAGCTATGAGTGGCACATTGAAAGGTATGCCCATTGTGGCTGTTTCTTTTGAATTTGCTTTCCACGGTGGCTCTATGGGCTATGTGGTGGGCGAGCGCTTTACCCGAGCGGCTAACCTGTCATTGGAAAAGAATATCCCGCTGATTTGTTTCTCTGCAACGGGTGGTGCTCGAATGCAAGAAGCACTTATATCTCTTATGCAGATGGCTAAGACCAGTGCCGTTATTGAGAAGCTTAGGATGCAAGGTATACCTTATGTATCCGTGATGACCGACCCAGTTTATGGTGGTGTTTCTGCTAGCCTTGCTTTACTTGGGGATATTAATACCGCTGAACCTGGCGCAAGAGCGGGCTTTGCTGGACCGAATATCATTGAGCAAACTATAAGGCAGAAATTACCCAAGGGCTTTCAGCGGGCAGAGTTTCTATTGGAACACGGGGCCATTGATATGATCATTCATCGCCATGAAATGCGCGATAAGTTGGCCTCTCTCCTGTCCAAGTTTACTCATCAGTCAGAGCCAGGCAAGACTTTAGCGTCAGACGTCACTGTAGGGTCAGGGATTACTGAAGAAACAGACACCATTCAAGAAACAGACGCCCCCGATGCCTCAGCGCTCGCTGAATGAATGGCTCAGTCTGCTAGCGGCTAGACACCCTGCAGAAATAGAATTTGGACTTGACCGCATAGGCCGGGTTGCAGGGCAACTCGGCCTATGTCATTCCTTGCCTGGAAAAAAGGTCATTACTGTTGCTGGTACTAATGGGAAGGGCTCTTGTGTTGCCGCTCTTGAGGGTATTTTGTTGGCTGCAGATTATCGAGTGGGTTGCTATACCTCCCCCCATTTTATTGATTACAACGAACGAATCAGTCTGAATGGGCGTTTCGTGGGCGATCAAACTATTTGTTCTGCTTTTGAGCGGATCGAATCGGGTCGTGGCGATATCAGCTTGACGTATTTTGAATTTGGCACACTGGCTGCACTCTTGATTATGTCAGAGGCGGATCTAGACATAGTGGTACTGGAAGTAGGGCTTGGTGGACGTCTTGATGCCGTCAATTTGATTGATGCGGATATTGCTATTGTGACCAGTCTTGCGCTGGACCACCAAGATTGGCTGGGTGATGATCTAGACCAGATAGCAGCAGAAAAAGCAGCCGTTGCTCGACCCGGCAGACCCCTTATTTATGGTGATGAAACCCCCATACCCGGATTACTAGTGGCAGCAGGTGATCTAGGCGCCCAACTGTTATTAAACGGACGTGATTTCCTTCCAACTGAATTCAATACAACTGCTGAAGACTTATCTTCTTCAACCACACTACCTCCAATCAGTGTCGCTTGTGCAGTACAGGCGGCAAGGTTGGTTGACGGTAGTCTCTCTAAGTCGGTTATAGCTCAAGGGCTTCAGCAGGTTAACCTATTGGGTCGTTTTCAGCAGATTGACATAGAGGGTATAAGGCTAATTCTGGATGTGGCTCACAATCCGCAGGCTACAGAACTATTGGCGCAAAGGTTATCTTCGACAAACCATAGGATCATTGCGGTTGCCGGAATTATGGCAGACAAAGATATTTCTGCCATGTTGGCAACCTTGGCGCCGGTAGTGAAAGATTGGTTTTTCTGTGATATCCCTGGTCAGCCGAGGGCTACTACTGCACGAAAGTTGGCAGCACTGTTGTACAATGTGAAGGTCAGTATCAACGCCTTGGGTATAGGGAATGTTGTCGAAAATAAATCGCCGGTTGCAGCACTTCAAGCTGCTCTAGCTAATGCCAGTATTGGTGATACTGTGGTCGTTTTTGGTTCGTTTTTCACAGTGGGTCCAGTTTTGCAGTGGTTGAACCATGGTCAGAAAGGGAGTGTAAGTGGTGGGTGAAAATATAAATCAGCGTATTGTCGGTGCGTTA
>JBLIJA010000094.1:0-6633 GCA_047635115.1 Porticoccus sp.
CATACTGCCGACCTTACTGAGGCACTTCGCCATAAATGGAGCGGGATTATAGCCTTCAGACTGTTACGCATAAACAACTGATCGGCCAGAGAACCAAGTTTTTACTCACTCTGTCAAAAAAACACAACCAGCTGGCCTATGATCCGACACAACACACGCGCTATTGTATACCTTCAGTTCAGCTTGCTTGCTTTTCTGATCGGCGATGCACTGGTCAAAGTGCTGCTGGAAAGTCTACCTCTGGGGCAATTGGTTTGCATGAGAACCATAGCGTCACTGGTCGCTTTATTGCTGATTATGGCCTCCACTGGCCGGCTCAGTCGCTTAAAAGTCACTAAACCCGTACAACACGCCCTACGCAGCATATTTTTTACCTTTGTCAGTGTCGGCTATTACCTTGCCGTTAAATTTTTTCCACTCAGTGCCGTAGCGACCGCTCTTGCAGGTGCGCCCATTATCATTTCGGCGATTTCACCCCTGATACTCAAAGAGCGAGCCAATGGCATTCAATGGCTGGCGACCATCATTGGTTTTATCGGTGTATGCCTGGTACTGAAGCCCGGCATCAATGAATTAAATTGGCACTATTGGGCGCTGCTGAGCCTACCTTTCTCTTATGCCATCATGATTTTGTGGGCGAGGAACCTGTCCAAAACCGAATCCGACTGGGCAATGAATTTCTACCCCTTCCTCCCGCTGCTGCTACTGACCAGCTTTTGGCAACAAGACCTGTGGATAGAGCCCACTATGACCCAACTGGGCATCACCATGCTGTCGGGAACAGCCGCAGCCATTGGTTTCATGTTATTGGTCGCCGCTGTTCGTATCGGCAAGCCCGTGATTATCGCCCCCTTCGAATACAGCTATATTCTGATGGCACTCATCGTGGACGTGGTCTTCTGGCATTTTTACCCCAGCACTTGGTTATGGCTGGGCATTGGCCTGATTCTTTTTTGCAGTGTGATACAGGGCTGGCAAGCACGTATTGATCCGCCAGCGATCGCCCCGCATTTGCGTCCGGAAGACACCCATAATCCATAGGTATAAGCCTTAACCCACGCTAGGGATACAAGCGGTTCAAATTACCCCGCGAAAAACGTACCATAGTCCCCTCTATTTAATAGCTACAGGATCACATTCACATGATTACCCTGCACACCAATTATGGCGACATCAACATTGAACTGAATTTTGACAAAGCCCCCATATCGGCGGCCAACTTCCTGCAATACTGCCGTGACGACTTCTATACCAACACTATTTTTCACCGAGTCATTGATGGCTTTATGGTTCAGGGTGGTGGATTTACCCCTGACATGGCAGAAAAAGAAAGTCGCGCGTCTATTGAAAATGAAGCTGACAACGGCCTCAGCAACGACATCGGCACCTTGGCCATGGCTCGCACCAACGAGCCCCACTCAGCCAGCTCACAATTCTTTATCAACATTGCCAACAATAGCTTCCTTAATCACTCTGGAAAAAACTCACAGGGTTGGGGTTACGCCGTATTCGGTAAAGTGACGGATGGTATGGAAGTGGTCAATAAGATCAAAACGGTTCCCACAGGTAACTCCGGTGGCCACCAGGATGTTCCTACGGACGCTGTTGAGGTTCAAAGTATCTCCATCAGCGATGCCTATACTAACAAGTAGTCAGTTAACGCTGATTAAGTAGCCTATTAAAGAGAGTCGGCATGAAGGATACAGTCCTTGCCCTAAACGGTTATTGATTCCGGATATCTATCCATGAACACACTACTTATTTCAGATTTGCATCTCTCCCCTGAACGCCCGGCTGTCATCCGGGCGTTCTACCTTTTTCTGGAACACCAAGCACAAGATGCAGATGCCCTGTATATCCTCGGGGACTTAGTTGAAGCGTGGGTTGGCGATGATGACCAAGCGCCGCTGTCGCGCGAGGTGATTGCCGCTTTAAGAAAACTGACCGATAGCGGTACCGCCGTCTATTTTCTTCACGGCAATCGAGACTTTTTAGTGGGCAAACGCTTTGCCCATGAAACCGGCTGCACACTCTTACCAGAACACCATGTGGCCAACCTGAACGGCCATCCGGTGCTACTGCTCCACGGCGATACTCTTTGTACCGGGGACGAAAACTACCAAAAGTTTCGACGTAAATCCCGCCACCCACTCTTCCGCTGGATCCTCAATCGGCTCTCACTGAAAAGACGGGAGAAAATAGCCGAGGACTGGCGCGCCAAAAGCATGAAAGCCAATGCTAATAAATCTGACAACATCATGGATGTGACGCCGTCGGAAGTTGAACGACTCATGGAAAAGTATGATGTCAGAACCATGATTCATGGTCATACCCACCGCCCTAAGCGCCATAAAAACAACCGGGGTGAACGACTGGTTTTGGGGGACTGGTATCATCACGGATGGTTTATCCGTATCACCGACAACACCCAACCCGAACTGATTTCATTTACGATTGACGATTAACATCGTCGACACCTAACGCTAGTGAAAAGCCTAAACAGTTAGCGGCTATGTGAATTAATCTAAATCATTAATTCATCAAACCTGCGACCTAACCTAAATAGCGCCACTGCCTTAACTAGTCTCTTGATCATATTCTCGGCAACAGTCGATTAACTACTCCTATTTCAGTTACGGCCAATGCAACTCCTTGATTTTAAGTGATGTAGGACTATGCTCAAGGGACTAAGGAAATGTCATAAAAAATCAAGGACCGTCTCATTCTGTCAGCCAACAAAAACCTCCGCTTATCTCAACACATTATTTTATCGATAAAAAATAAAGAGTCTATCCTTCGCATTCCTGGAACAAGGGGGATATTTATTTTTGACTCTACTTATTCATGACTAATAGCGTATAACCTAGTAACGTCTCTTCATTACGTATAAAAGGTACTAGTAACATCCATTGAAGAAGGCCCTGTATTCATGTCTGACGAACTTCAAATACACTTACGTGACAATATTCGCCTGCTGGGTAGCATCCTAGGTGACACCATTCGCTCACAGGTTGGCGAAGGCTTATATAACATCGTCGAGGAGATTCGCGATCTAGCTATTGGTAGCCACTCAACCAATGACTGGACCAAGTTAGTTGAATTAATGGGGCAGTTGTCCGATGACGAATTGGTTCCCGTAGCCCGTGCTTTTAGCCACTTCCTGAATTACGCCAATATTGCTGAGCAACACCATCAGGTTAGTTGTGGGCGCGAACAGTTACGCAATGAAGACCTTATCGAGAACCATCCCTTACCTGGATCGTTGACAGAATTGTTGCCGCGCCTTTTAGCGAAAGGGATTACCGGTGATGCACTTTACGATGCGGTCACAACGATGCAGGTGGAGTTAGTGTTAACAGCCCACCCAACAGAAATTACCCGCCGTACTCTGCGCCGAAAATTTAATGAAATTAGCGAGACGCTGACGGTCCTCGACGACAGTGATACAACACCGATTCAGCATCAACAACAGCTTGATCGTTTGCGTCGTCGTGTTTTGTCTCACTGGCATACCGATGAGATTCGCCGCCATAAACCAACACCCATAGATGAGGCAAAATGGGGCTATGCAACGGTAGAAGAAACCCTATGGCGGGCGTTACCTGACTTTTTGCGAGAGCTAGACAGACAGTTATTTGAGCACACAGGTAAGCACCTCCCTTTAACCGCTACACCCATTCGCTTTACCTCGTGGATGGGTGGCGATCGCGACGGCAACCCTAATGTCACAGCGAAAATAACAGAACGAGTCATCACGTTAGGGCGCTGGCAGGCAGCAGACTTATTATTTAATGATATTAATGAGTTGCGTGAAGATTTATCCGTTGTCGAATGCAATCAAGCGCTACGAGATAAAGTGGGCGATCATCCGGAACCCTATCGAGAATTTTTACGTGATGTGCGCCAAAGATTACAGAATACCCGGGACTGGGCCAAAGCGACGTTAAGGGGGCGGGAGTTAGACCTGCCTATTTATCTGTACGATCACGAGATATTAGAACCCTTACAACTGATGCACGACTCATTGGTTGAGTGTGGTATGCAGGGTATCGCCGAAGGTAGCTTGGCAACCATCATTCGTCGTGTGTCCTGTTTTGGTATGACATTACTGCGATTAGACATTCGTCAGGATTCGGCACGCCATTGTGATGCTATTAGCGAAATTACCGATTACCTCGGTATAAAAAAAAACGGGGTCTCTTATAAAGCGTGGAGTGAATATGATAAACAAGCGTTTTTACTCGATGAAATTCAAAACCTGCGTCCGTTAATTCCAGAAAGTTTTCCCGCTTCAGCCGATACCAAAGAAGTACTCGATACGTTTAACGTGATATCGCAACAACCGCCTTCCGCCTTAGGCGCCTATATTATTTCCATGGCGACACACCCGTCCGATGTTTTGGCTGTGCGTTTATTGCAGCAAAAAACGAGTTGTCAGCATCCGCAACGTATCGTGCCGTTATTCGAAACACTGAGTGATTTAGAAGGTGCAGCACAAACTATCGACCGTTTGCTCTCTATTGCTGACTATAAGAGTTTTCTTAATGGTCATCAGGAAGTGATGATCGGTTATTCCGACTCTGCCAAAGATGCCGGTTTTTTCGCCGCCTCCTGGGGGCAATATCGTGCACAGGAATCAATCAGCGCTGTTTGTGAAAAGCATGACGTACACCTGACGTTATTCCATGGTCGAGGTGGTTCTGCCAGCCGCGGTGGTGGCCCTGCCCATGATGCCTTGTTGTCGCAACCACCGGGAACGATCAATGGTAGCGTGCGGGTCACCGAGCAAGGTGAAATGATCCAGTTTAAATTCGGCCTGCATGAACTCGCTATGCGCAATTTGGAGCTGTACATCACCGGCACATTGGAAGCCTCACTCGCACCGCCCTCAGAACCGAAGCAGAGTTGGCGCGATTTGATGCAACAATTGTCTGACAACTCTGTATTGGAGTACCGTCGAATTGTGCATGACGACCCGCGTTTCGTACCCTATTTTCGTACTGTCACACCAGAGCTGGAGCTGCGACGTTTGGCACTCGGAAGCCGTCCTGCGAAGCGTCATGTGAGCGGCGGCGTGGAAAGCTTACGGGCTATCCCGTGGGTATTTGCGTGGACTCAAATGCGTTTTATGTTGCCTGCGTGGTTGGGTACTGGCAAAGCATTGATGGATGCCACCGTGCAAGGCCAGCAAGTATTACTGCAAGAAATGCAAAAAAACTGGACCTTCTTCCGTATGTTAATGGACATGCAGGAAATGGTGCTCGCAAAAGTTGATAGCCGTGTTGCGGCCTATTACGAGGACCGCCTACTGAATGTTTTACCGGAAAAAGGTACTGATACCGATTCAAGCCAAGCCTCGCTTATGGCATTAGGTGAAGAGCTAAAAACTGGATTGGAACAAGCAACAGAGGCCATTAAAAAAATAAGCGGCCATGAATTACTGCACAACAACCCTGCGCTGCAAGGTTCCATTATGCGCCGTAATCCCTACATTGATCCATTGCACATTACCCAAGTGGAGCTGATGCGTCGCTTACGTGAAAAAAATGATGGGGCGGAGCCCTTGTTAGAGCAAGGTTTAATGGTTTCTATTGCGGGTATTGCCGCAGGCTTGCGAAATACTGGCTAAAGAGGAAAGGGCCGCACGGAAAACCTTGTGGAGAAATCTAGAGGTACGAGAGAACTTAAATACGTATTTTTTAGTCTCTTTTTCCGGTCTTCTCGTTAGTTGGTAGAAATTATTTCTTCTTGAAATGTCAGGCTATCATTTTCAACAATCGCTCTCACTATATGGATCTCCATTGCTTCGGTGCCAAAGTTTTTATAATACATAAACATATTCGTGTCGTTGGGTGTATTGGCGCTCGATAGCGATCCATTCTTATATTGAGTGAATGAGTGCTTGTGATACAGATCGGTTGATCTCATTATTGACAACTGATGTGTATGGCCACAGAAAACATGTTCGATCTTATTCTCTCTTACGAATTCGACAACAATTCTGGAATTGAACAGAGGGTCTGAGTCTGTGTCTAGGATTGAATGATGATTTAGAAGTATTATTCTATCGTAACTTGCTTTACTAATGGCATGAGAGAGTGTTCTTAGCATTTCAGTATCGACAAAACCTTTGTCTGCATAGAGCGTGCTGGTGTCTAGACAGACGACCAGAAAGGACTCACCATCGATCGTGATGTTTTTAAGAAAATTTATGTCAGTAAAACATTCCTTTATGCCATTTGTGTTTCCATCAAGAAAAATATTATTCTTTCTGCAATTTTCACGATTTAACGGACGAACGACTTCTATCTCGTCAATATACTGACGAAAATAGTCAGCACTACGCATATTTCGTTTGTCATGATTCCCGGGAATCGAAACGATGTGCTGGCATTCAATTGACCTCAAAAAAATTCCAGCAGCTTCAAATTCATTTTCGAGAGCGTCCGTAGTATTGTCGCCTGTGTTGATGACAATATCGGCCGAATAGCTTTTTAATTTATCTAACAGTAATTCATCTTTCCAGAGCCAGTGACGAGGTCCAAAATGCATATCTGAGATGTGTAGTATATTCATTTCGTTTCGAGTAGACCCCTTCCCTAAGCAGCTGAATTATGACCTATAAGCAACATG
>JBLIJA010000095.1:0-6202 GCA_047635115.1 Porticoccus sp.
CAGTGTGGTTTTACCGTGGTCAACGTGACCAATTGTGCCCACGTTTACGTGGGGCTTATTACGTTCAAACTTCTCTTTAGCCATGACGAGCTCTCCTCATTCGGGCTCAGTACTTAAACACAAAAAACTCCTCGAGATACAACACTCGAGGAACAATGGAGCTCATAACCGGATTTGAACCGGTGACCTCTTCCTTACCAAGGAAGTGCTCTACCGACTGAGCTATATGAGCATTATCTTTCTCTGCCGGCAGTATTTGGAGCGGGTAGCGGGAATCGAACCCGCCTATTCAGCTTGGAAGGCTGACGTTCTACCAATGAACTATACCCGCCTATCGCCGCTACTTATTGAACCTCAACCCTGCCGGGCATCTAACAACTTTTTAGCGGCTGCCACAGGTGGCTATCTAAAAATGCTACCAGGCCACACTTTATGTCCTGATAACTTACAAACGGTCTTATCACTCTACGAAGCCGCTCTTCGCATAACACACCAACAATTTGCGTGCCTTACATCAACTTGGTGCAGGGGGGTGGATTCGAACCACCGAAGCTTTCGCGTCAGAGTTACAGTCTGATCCCTTTGGCCACTCGGGAACCCCTGCGGAAAAAGGCTGGACATTGTCCACACCTTAAGCTTGGCTGTCAAATTCAACAACGCAACAACCGAACTAAGGAATTATGGAGCTGGCGAGAGGAGTCGAACCCCCGACCGGCTGATTACAAGTCAGCTGCTCTACCAACTGAGCTACGCCAGCCCAAAACCCGCACTTAATCGGGAGCGCGATTCTAGAGAATGTTGGCGTGATAATCAACTACTGTCGAAGCCACAAGTGGTATTTTTGGAAGTTTTATTCTCATACTGTGAAACCATGAAACAAAACTCGTTTCATTTGCCCCCATTCAACTGTTTCGGATCAAGGGAAATTTCACCTTGGCCAAAGCGCCTCCAACTCGAAGCCGCGCATCACGCCAAAATTCACCCTATAGCGCCGCAGCATACTGCTTTAACATTTCTAACCAGTGCCCCTTGATGTGACGCAAAAGCGGCTTAACATCGGATTGATACCCCTGTGTGATTATCTCCCGATGACACTCTTCAGCATTACTCTGATTACTAAAGACGCCAAGCGTAATACCATTCTGAAACTCACCATACTCAATAATAAAACTGTCTATTTTTTTGTTGCAACTCCAGCAGAATCATCGCTGCTTCACCTTTCGTCGTTTTCGGAGGGATAATCACCCAATAATCCTGATGAACTACACGTTCATTTTGAAGGAAGTCTGCGTCGAGATTAAGGGCAGCAGCACTACCTTGAACCTCCACTGCCAACGGCTGACCCACAAAAGGTCCTATCAATGTACAGCCTGGATCATTCTCTAAGGGTATGATTTCCTCGGAAGTGGATACGGTGAGTTCTGCCTCAACTAAATCCGCCTCTATTTCATGAAGGCCTAATCTAGGCGGTATTACTGTCTTTTTTTGGACTGAAACCATCTTCTCCGCTGCGCTCGCTAAACAATACCAATGTTTTCACCTGGTAGGGTTTCTTTCAACAAACCCGTGATGCTTTTCACGTAATGCGGCCCGGTGATTTTTTCCAACATCAAAACAATATGCCGCTACGATATTTGCCAAAATTAGAATGAAAAAACCCAAAGCATTCTCTTTTCCTATGGAACAACAATAGCCAAGCCATCCAAGACCAGTTCTGGGACATGGTACACCTCACCCACCAACACATCGACCAAATGGGTCGCATCTCCTCCTGTAATAACAACCGGGACAGTGACGCCCGCAACAGCCAAATCCTTAACAGCATGCTCAATCATTGCCTTAACCATCAACAAACCGCCTCGAGACACTGCTTGAGCCGTAGCTTTTCCAGGCCCAATACCATCGTGATCATCCAGCTTCACTTTCACCTTATTTGTGCCCAGATATAGAGACTGACGCATCATTCTGAATCCAGGCACGATATAACCACCGATGTGCTGCCCATAACTGTCTACGATATCGACTGTTATGGCACTACCTACATCTACAACCACACAAGTCTGATGAAATTGATGATAGGCCGCCACTACTGCCAGCCATCTATCCACACCCATATCTTCGGGTTCATCATATCCACAGCGTATACCAGCGATCTTTCTGGTGGTATACGCTTCCCGGACAACACAATCCCATTCCTGAGCCAGGTTATCCACCCAATTTACCAGCGCTCTATCACCAACACATGCCAGACGAATCATTGCTGGAAGATAATTATCCCTAATAGTGTTCGCCCAGCCATCCCGCTCACCTGACTCTACTACACCTCGATCTTGAACCACTCCATACTCCAGGCAACGCCACTTGATACGCGTATTACCAATGTCAATCTCGATAATCACTCAGCACCCCGAAGGCTTATTTCACCACCACTAAATGCCTGAATCTTACCATCTACTTCAAGCCTTAATGCGCCGCTTTCATTCACGCCCCGGGCAATACCCGCTTCCTCCTTGCTCATCAACAGTAACTTCACTGGCTGATTGGCATAGGCATCGTGACAAATCCATTCGTCCCGGTAAGCCGCAAAACCGACCTCATGATAATTACCAAGCAGCAACAAAATTTCATCTACCAGCACACCAGCAAGTTCATTTCGGCCAACTCGTTCCTCTGTAAGCTGGCTCAGGTCGGACCACTTTTGACCAATACCTTTTGCATGCACCTTAGGCATTCCCACATTGATACCCACACCAATCACCACCTGGCAAAAGCCCGCTGGATCGCCAATTATTTCCAACAAAATACCGCCAACCTTCCTCTTTTCCCAGAGAAGGTCATTTGGCCATTTAAGCGTAAGGCTCTCTATCCCGAAGCGTACAGCCGCACGCCGTACAGCAACACCGACCGCCAAACTCAAGCCCTCTATAGCTTGAACGCCGCCATCAAAGCCCCACACAAGGGATAAATAAAGGTTGCTCCCATAGGGACTAATCCATTCACGACCTCGGCGGCCACGGCCAGCTGTTTGCTGTTCAGCGAGAATGACTACTCCTGAAGCATCACCTGCCTCAGCCTGCTGTATTGCAAGTTCATTTGTCGATGTAACGGTAGACTCAAACTGAATTTTTTGCACCAATGCTTTGGACGCTATGGACAGATGGTCGGCGAACTTTCTCTCTTCCAGTAAATCAAGACCGCCGATAATTCGGTAGCCGCAGCCTTTTTGCGATTCAACCGACAACCCACGAGCCTCGATCTTTTGCATCTGTTTCCAAATTGCCGTACGAGAAATGCCAAGAAGCCGACCCAGCTCTTCACCAGAGTGGTATTCGCCGTCACTAAGGGTGTGTAATAACATCTTCATATCAGCCCAGAAGTATTAACCCAGAATTTCGCCATATAAAGTGCGCCCCAATAATGAATAGCAACAGGGAAAACCCTTTTCGTAAAATAAATGCTGGCAGTTGATGCGCAAGCTTAGCACCCCACTTGGCGGAAAATGTACTGGCGCACATAATACCGATAAAGGCCGGTAGGTAAACAAACCCCCTGGCACCTGCAGGCAAATCTACCTCCCCCCAACCTTGGATCAAGTAGGTAACTACGCCACTTACCGCTATAGGCAAACCACATGCGGAAGAAGTAGCGACTGCATTTTTCATCGACACTTTAAACCAAGATAGACCAGGCACAGATAATGAGCCCCCGCCAATTCCAAAAATACTGGACACAAAGCCAATGACCACCCCCATTACACTCTTTCCAACAACCCCTGGCAGGGTGCGAACACCCTCGGGCTGCAGAGGAAACACCATCGTCATGGCAACCAAACACAGGAAAACACCAAAGCCCAACTGCAAGCTCGGGCCACCGATGCTAACTGCAAAAATAGCTCCGAATGCAGCGCCGACAATGATTCCCGGGCTCAGCCAAATGACCACCGGCCACAATACAGCGCCACGCTTTTGATGGGCCAAAATAGAACTGCTTGATGTAACCACGATGGTGGCCAGCGATGTACCTATAGCCAAGTGAGTGAGCACATCTGGAGAAAACCCCTGGGCAGTAAAGGTGAAAATCAGAATAGGAACAATAACAACGCCACCGCTCAATCCAAACAGACCACTGATTAATCCGGCCACAAGACCCAGACATAAATAGAGCGCAAAGATTTCCATTCGAAACCAATAATCATCAAAATGAGTAAGCAGTCATTATGCCTGATATGGGATAGTTGTGAGCAACGACGTACGCCTTGCTGAGCACAAAACAATCTAGCCTTTTCTGAATCAAAGGGATAAAGACTGTGGATAAACTTTTGAAATTGCCTATCATCAGCGCAAAACGATAGTTAAGTACTTCACACCATACCGTTTGGCTTTACTGGTCGACGATTAAATAGATTGGAATACTCTGTTTATTCGCCAGCTTAATAACACCACCCAGGTTCTTCCAAGTAGGAGAAACACCATGAACAACAGCAATATTTATGCGTTATTTCGATCCAAACTTCCTTTTGATACGAAAGCAGTCTTTCTTGAGCACGAGCGGGGAAATCTACTTTACAGCCAAATTGAAATTGAAACTGGACAGCTAACGGGCCTTCTTAAGCAACTCGGTGTAAAAAAAGGCGACCGCATTATTGTGCAAGTAGAGAAATCTGCTGAAGCGGTATTACTCTACCTTGCCTGTCTTCGTGCAGGGGCAATATTTATCCCGCTAAACACCGGTTATACCGCCAAGGAAGTGGACTACTTTATAGACAATGCCAATCCCCACTTAATTGTGTGTCGCCCGCAAGACCTTGACGCGATAACAGCATCTGCCAAAGCGTTAAATGTTCCTCATGTTATGACACTTGATGATCAAGGCTCTGGCAGTTTGATCGAGGCAAAAGATATCGCGCTTTTCCGTAACGAGATTGAGCGTTGCGAAGGTAGTGACGTTGCCTGTATTCTCTATACATCTGGCACCACTGGACGCCCCAAAGGGGCCATGCTGTCCCATGCCAACCTGGCCTCCAACGCCAAGGTTCTTCATAACTACTGGCACTGGAAAGAAGGTGATGTGCTACTTCATGCACTCCCTATATTTCACGTCCACGGCCTGTTTGTTGCCTTGCATTGCGCGCTACTAAATGCGTCAAAAGTTATTTTTCTGAAAAGGTTTTCACTTTCATCCATCAAGAAAAATCTCCCCCTCTCCACAGTGATGATGGGGGTCCCCACTTTTTACGTTCGCCTGCTGGAAGATCCTGAATTTACGATAGAGATGTGTAATAACATGCGGCTATTTATCGCAGGATCAGCGCCCCTGCTCGCAGAAACGTTCAAAGAATTTGAGGCAGTCAGCGGCCAAAAAATACTTGAACGCTACGGCATGACCGAAGCGGGAATGATCACATCCAACCCCTACGACGGCGATCGTATTCCCAGCACCGTGGGCTATGCGCTCCCGGGTGTATCGGCTCGAGTTGCCGATGATACGGGATGTGAAGTGTCACGGGGTGAAGTAGGAATACTCGAAATTAAAGGGCCCAACGTATTTGAGGGCTATTGGTGTATGCCCGAAAAAGCCGCTGAAGAATTCCGCGAAGACGGTTTTTTTATCACCGGTGATATGGCAACCATGGACGACGAAGGTCGTATCAGCATTGTTGGTCGCGCAAAAGATCTTGTGATTTCCGGTGGTTTCAACGTTTATCCCAAAGAAGTAGAGAACGCGATTGATGAGATGGGAGGGGTTAAGGAATCGGCTGTTATCGGTGTTCCTCACCCTGACTTTGGTGAAGGCGTCACCGCGGTCATCGTGCCAGAGGAGACCGCTGTCATCAGCGAACAACAGGTAATATCGTTCCTCAAAGATAAAATAGCCCGCTTTAAACAGCCACAGAGAATTTTCTTTGTGAAGGAGCTACCCAGAAACACCATGGGGAAAGTTCAGAAAAAGGCTCTACGGTATACCTACAACAGCATCTATTAACACTAGAAATAGTAAGCCTAATATGAGGGGTCGGTGTGAATCGACTCCCGCTTCACATCCACCTACCTATAAGTCGCATATTATGTCCTAACAACCTGTGGCTTAGATTTTTTTATTTTTGTATTCGTATTTTTACAGACAAATTCATGGGAAGGATTTGTAGTCATTTCGGATAAAACCCGTATCATTCCTTTATATTCATAATTTTGTAAATGTTGCT
>JBLIJA010000096.1:0-5885 GCA_047635115.1 Porticoccus sp.
ACCCAGCGCTTTCTGACGATCCACCCGCAAGTGTTCTTCTGACTCAACAAAATTTCGTTCTGTTTGTGCCAAATCCTGCTGCAATTCTCGTGCACGATCTTGTACATGCTGAATAGCCTGCTCAATACGTGCTACTTCAGCACCAACGGCATAGTAACGCCCTTGAACCTCGTTAAATGCATGTCCCAGCTCTGTGGATTCAGAACGGTTCCGCTCCATCGCCGTATCACACCCGCTCCTCTCAGTCACGAGCGCCTCTACCTTCAACTCATATTTACTGATGGACTTACGGCGCTCTATTGACTGGGACTCAAGTCCTCGCCAACGCAAAGCCTGTAACTCCGCCTTACTATGTCTCTCTTCTTTTTTAAATTCAGCATATTTTTCTGCCGCCTGGGATTGACGCTCCAAGCGGTTCAGCTGGCGACCCAGTTCTTCACGAATATCAGTAAGACGTTCTAGGTTTTCTTTGGTGCGCCGCATGCGACTTTCTGTATCTCTGCGGCGCTCCTTATATTTAGAGATGCCCGCTGCTTCTTCAATATAAACCCGAAGCTCATCGGGCTTAGACTCTATCAAACTAGAAATCATGCCCTGTTCAATGATGGCGTAGCTGCGCGGCCCCAGACCAGTACCAAGAAAAATATCCGTGATATCCCTACGGCGGCATTTGTTGCCGTTAAGGTAGTAGTTAGACTGACTATCCCGGGTTACCTTGCGCTTAATGGAGATTTCACTCCAGCTGGCATATTTCCCTCCGAGACCGCCATCGGAATTATCGAAGATCAGCTCAATGGTAGCCTGTCCCACGGGCTTACGACCAGAAGAACCATTGAAGATTACATCGGTCATTGACTCGCCACGCAATTGCTTGGCTGAACTTTCACCCATTACCCAGCGAACAGCGTCAATAATGTTGGATTTTCCACAACCATTAGGCCCCACGACAGCACATAGATTACTGGGAAAAGATACGGTAGTCGGGTCAACGAAGGACTTGAATCCTGCGAGTTTAATGCATTTTAGGCGCATTGATATCTCTTTGGTCTAGGCATCCCAGTCAGAATTATCGTTACTGTCATAAACGTATCAGCCAAGCTTACACACAAAGATAAAAGGGTGATTTTACACGGCTGGCCAGCAGCCACAAGCAACGGAAGACTATAATTTACGGTCGATTACTACTGCCACAACTTCAGCTTGATCACCAAGAATAAATGCATCCGCTGAGCCTTCAAAATCACCCTCAGCAGGTGTTGCCGACCCATTAATGGACACTCGAGCCATCACTTCCACTTTATCAACAGATGAAAGTAATTTACCACCAGGCATGGCCATAGAGTCATCGAGCCTCACTGTCGTAGGTAAATCCTCAACCTGTAATTTAGCCACTGCCAATGGCATCGGCGTACCCTGCCACTCACGAGCATACACAAATACCACCGCTCCCTGAGAGATTACCAGTTCAGGTGAAAGAGTGACCCGAACCTCAACGGAAGGTAATACTTCACCCAGCTCCTCACGAGCGCGGGCAACACCTGACTCTAAAGCCTGGGCCTGCGGGGTGCCGGGGTCAATAGCACGCAAAGCCGCCTGCCAGCTGGCTATGGCTTTCTGGTGATCGCCCGACTCAAAAAAACGAATACCTTGTAACCCCAAAGCAGTCAGATTATCAGGGTCTAATGCCAGCGCATTATCCAAGACAGCACCTGCCCCACCTTCAAAACTATCACCATCCCTGAAGTAAACTGCCTGAGCATACTCAGCCAGTAGATTCGAATCATTGGGTGATAAACTAACGGCCTTCTGATACTTAACACTGGCTTGTGAAAAGTCACTTTCTTCCATGTGTAATCGCGCCAATGCTAGCCAATAATAAATATTGTCAGGCTGGCTACGCAGGCGCCGGGAAATTTTGTTTTCCAGTTGTTGCTTAACGGCAAGATCGCTCATTTCAGTGGGCTCATTGGCCCTGCTTTTCAACAGTTCGCTAATAACAACATCATCACTAGCCCCCAGTATCCTATAGAGACTAAATGCTAATAATGGCAATAACGGCAAACAAGTCAATAACAACCAGGCACCACGACCGCCAGAAGCTTTTTGGTTCGCATTTTCTGGCTCATCCGCAAGCAGAAGGAGCTGCTGATCTGACACCAAATCGCCATATTGATTGTCATCAATGTGTCCATCAGCCAACTGGCCATCGAATTCAGCCAACCGCTCGTTGAACAGAATGACGTTAGCACTCGTTATTGTGACGAGCGTATTTTGAACAGGTTCTCTCAACAAGGGATAAATGACGAAGCCTGCTGCCAGTAATACCAGCAGCGCCATAATTAACCACATCATTGCCTTTCCCCATCGGTGCTATTTTCGCCAGAAACATCGCTTTGATCGCGACTATCATCTCTCAGCAATTCAGTTAATCTAGCCCGCTCATCTACGGCTAATGCAGCCACGGTAGCGGTAACGCCAGCGTGTCGATGTCGCACACGTAAAAGGATCACTAGGCCCGCCAAAAGTAACATGCCGGGCATAAACCAAAGCATCAATGTGGTTTTCTTCACCGGCGGCCGATACCTCACAAACTCGCCATAGCGAGCCACCAAAAAATCAATGATCTCTTGATCGCTCTTGCCCTCTTCCAACCTACGGAAGATCTCTTCTCGCAAGTCCACAGAAATAGGTGAATTTGAATCTGCCAGATTTTGATTTTGACATTTAGGGCACCGCAGCTCTGTGACCAACACATAGTATCGCTCCCGCATCTGTTCAGAAGAAAACTCTTTCAGCTCCACAACAGATAACACTGAAGTGCTGATTAACAATAACTGCATAAAAATTATGCACTTAAGCATGCCGTTGAGCATTTTCCCTCTTCCTGTATTTTTCATAGACTGACCATCTCGTCCAACACTTCCTGGCCAGCAGGATAAAACGGATTCCGGCCCGCCCCTGAACATAGAGCCTTATGTAAGGACACCCCAAGCTCAGCTATTCTTCAAGCACTTCCTTTGCTGCACGGAAAGCTTCCTGTAGCGCAGGAGCACCTATATAAGGACCGGTGTGTAGAAGTATTTCGCAAATTTCTTCTGGGGTGCATCCATTACGAAGGGCTCCTCTAACGTGACCTTTCAGTTCATTAGGTGCCTTTAGTGCCGCCAATGTGGCTATAGTGATGATACTGCGTGTCTTTAGCGGGAGAGTATCCCTGGCCCAAACGGAACCCCAGCAGTTTTCATTAATGTAATCCTGAACGGGTTGAGTGAAGTCAGTGACGGCAGCCATCGCATGGTCCACGAACTCATCGCCCATCACTTGACGTCGGACACCCATACCTCTTTGGTAATCTTCTTCTGCCATGTTATTGCCTCATTGAATTTGTTGCCATACAGGCAAAAGATACTTTTGCCATACTCGATCATCAATCACACCTACATGCTTGTAACGTATCGTCCCAGAACTATCCACCACATAGGTTTCCGGCGCACCAAATACACCTAAGTCCAAACCCATACGACCCGTGTCATCAACAATACTTAAGGCGTAGGGATCACCCTTTTCCTCCAGCCATTGACGGGCTGCCGCAATATCGTCCTTGTAATTCAGACCAATAATTCTCACACCCTCCCTAGACAACTTATTCAGGTAAGGATGCTCTACGCGGCAGGAAATACACCAAGTAGCCCAGACATTTAGTAATGCGGGCTTACCCTGAAAAATAGTCTGATCTACATTATTACCGTCATCACCCAGCATCGAAAGGGAAAATTCCGGAATGGGTCGATCAATCAACGCTGAAGGCATGGTACTGGGGTCGCGATCCAACCCATTGAGCAGGAAGATCGCCAACACGATAAATACGATTAGGGGTAAAAACAGTTTTAATCTGGCCACTTAATTGTCAGTCTCTTATCTTGTTAAGTATCTTCTCTCAGGCTGCTCTGCGCAGGGGAAGAAACCGTTTTTCGTCGATAGCGTTTATCCAATACAGCTATTAGGCCACCAACAGCAATCATCAGCCCACCAAACCAAATCCAGCGTACAAAAGGTTTTACATAGATTCTGATAGCCCAAGCATCCCCCATGAGGGGCTCCCCCAACGCGACATATAGATCGCGAAAAAGCCCGCCGTCGATATCGGCTTCTGTCATGGTTTGGCCGCTGGCCATATAATGACGCTTTTCGGGTGTCAACTCGGCTACAGATTTACTATCCTTTGTCACAACAATCAAGGCCTGATCGGCAAAATAGTTAGGCCCTTGTACTTGGCGCATTTCTACAAACTCAAACTGATAACCAGCAACGTCACCCTGCTCACCTGGCTCCATCATAATATCGCGCTGGACACTGTAGATGCTGGTCAATCCTGCGCCAACAATACACACTGCCACCCCCATATGAGCTAACACCATACCGTAGTAGCTGCTCTTTAGACGTTGTAATCCTTGCCAAAAAGAACGGGAGCGCCCCGTCTTACGCCAAACATCTAACAGCATCACTGTAAAGACCCAAACCGCTACTGCGACCGTAACTGCGGCCATGACCTGATAGCCCTCAGCCTGATAACTTTCACGAAACCACAAAGGGAGTAAACCCCCGGCCATCAATGCTGAAATCAAAGGCATATTGAGACTACGCATCAGGTCTGACAGCGTATTGCGCTTCCAGCGCAGTACTGAGCCAACAACCATAAGGACTGCCAGCAAAAGCATCAACGGTATAAAAAATAAATTGAAGTAAGGTGGGCCAACAGAGATTTTTCCCCACCCCATCACATCAGCAATCAGTGGGTAGAGTGTTCCCAGAAGAATGATCGCCATAATACTGACAAGCAGAATATTATTGATTAACAGGAACATTTCCCGTGACAGTCCATTAAAACTTGCTGTTCCTCTTACGGCAGGTCCTCGAATGGCATACAACAATAGAGAGCCACCAATGACTACAGCAAGAAAGCCAAGAATAAATATACCTCGTGTAGGGTCTGTCGCAAAAGCATGCACTGATGTCAGGACACCAGAACGAACTAGGAATGTCCCTAGCAAACTCAGCGAAAAGGCAATAATAGCCAGAAGTAAGGTCCAGCTGCGATAGACACCTCGCTTTTCCGTGACAGCTAATGTGTGGACTAAGGCCGTGCCAACTAACCAGGGCATAAAAGAGGCATTCTCTACAGGGTCCCAAAACCACCAGCCACCCCAGCCCAATTCGTAGTAAGCCCACCAACTACCAAGTGCAATACCAAGCGTCAAAAACACCCATGCCACCGTCGTCCAAGGTCTCGTCCAACGGGCCCAGGCAGCATCCATTCGTCCCGCGATTAATGCGGCAATGGCAAACGAAAAAGCGACAGAAAACCCCACATACCCCATATAAAGCATCGGTGGGTGAAAGATTAGCCCAATATCCTGAAGCAGTGGATTAAGGTCTGCACCCTCAAGAGGGTAGAATGGCAAACTGCGCTCAAAAGGATTCGATGTAAACAATAGAAACAAATAGAACCCAACGCTGATCAACCCCATCACACCCAAGACTCTGGCTACTAACTGCTGGGGTAACGTTCGACTGAACATCGCTACTGCCAGACTCCACAACGCCAAAATGACTACCCATAGCAGCAATGAACCTTCATGGGCAGCCCACACTGCACTGACTTTGTAGTAACCGGGCAACAGGGTGTTAGAATTTGCTGCCACGTAACGCACAGAAAAGTCATCCCCGAGAAAGAGCGCAATCAAACAGCCAAAACTAAAAACCGCCATCAGAGTTTGTCCCACCACCAGAGGCCTGACTGAGGCCATCCACAATCGATTCCCTGTGGCGGCACCGGCTTGAGAAATCACCGACTGAATCAGCGCCAAGATCAGTGCCAATATCAA
>JBLIJA010000097.1:0-5805 GCA_047635115.1 Porticoccus sp.
TCACATGCACCCGGGTCAGAAAAACAACTTGAATGTCCTGTGCAAACGTTATGGCGTAGATAACTCTCAGAGGGATTTACATGGGGCTCTTCTTGATGCAGAAATTCTCGGAGACGTTTACCTGTTAATGACGGGTGGACAAGTAGATTTGGTGCTAGGGGGTCAAAACAGTCAAGGTGGTAATAATGGCTTGGATGATATCCGCCGCCTTTCAAATGAGCGGCCAGCTCTCAGGGTGATCCGTGCCAGTGAGGAAGAGCTTAGTTTACACAGCAATCAATTGCTCAAGATTGATCAGGTCAGTAATGTTGGTTGTGTCTGGCTGGCGGCGCCAGATGATGACGCCGCCGCAGGATAGTTTCAGGGTAAGATGTAGGTGTAGAAGAGGTTACAGAACGTACATTACACACAGTCCACCAACAGTGGACAGAACAATGGTGTAGGGAAAGGCCATAATGACCATCCGACCGTAGGATAGCCGAATGAGTGGAGCTAATGCCGAGGTCAGCAGGAACAAGAACGCTGCCTGACCATTAGGTGTCGCAACGCTAGGGAGGTTTGTACCGGTGTTGATGGCTATAGTCAGCAGATCAAAATGCTCTCTCGTGATTTTCCCCGCATCAAATACTGCTTTAACTTCATTAATATAGACCGTTGCCACAAATACATTGTCACTAATCGCAGAGAGTACCCCGTTGGCGGCAAAGAACACCACTGGCTGAATACTCTTATCCATTTCCAGAACAGCGTGAATAATGGGTGAGAACAGATGCTGGTCGTGAATCACCGCCACGATGGCAAAAAACACCACTAATAATGCCGTAAATGGCAGAGCTTCTTCAAATGCGTGACCGATGCGGTGTTCTTCGGTGATACCGTTAAAAGCGGTCAGTAGAACGATAACACTCAGACCTATCAGCCCTACTGGCGCCAAGTGGAATGCCAGGCCAACAATTAGAAAAATAGCGACCAAAGCTTGAATAATCAGCGATACTCGGTGCTTGTTGGTCATTTTTTTGGATTCTTGCTGGTCGAATTCCTCTAGCACGGCGCGTACAGTCACGGGAAGTGTGGTGCCATAGCCAAACCAACCCAGCTTCTCCAGCAACACACAGGTGATCAATCCGCAGAATAATACTGGTATGGTGACGGGTGCCATGACCAGAAAGAACTCTATAAAGGTCCATCCAGCTTTTTCAGCAATCAGTAGGTTTTGGGGCTCGCCCACAAGTGTAGTGACACCACCTAATGCGGTGCCCACCGCACCGTGCATAATTAGGCTTCTCAGAAAGGCGCGAAAGCCCTCCAGATCTTCGCGGTGGAATTCCAGTACCGTAGCATCGTTGGAATGATCATGGACAAGTTCGTGATGGACCTCTTTTCCCGAAGCCACCTTGTGATACACAGAATAGAAGCCGATGGCGACACTGATTAGTACGGCTGTCACGGTCAGGGCGTCCAGAAATGCCGATAAAACAGCGCCGGCGATACAGAATAATAATGACAATACAGGCTTGGATTTAACCCCAATCAGAATTTTGGTAAAGGTAAACAGCAGCAAATCGCGCATAAAGTATATGCCTGCCACCATAAAGATTAGTAAGAGAATAACTTCAAAATTCCCTAGAGCCTCGTGATAGACCGATTCTGGTTTAGTCATACCCAAGAGAACTGCCTCAATGGCGAGTAGACCGCCAGGTTGTAGTGGGTAGCATTTTAGGGCCATGGCTAAACAGAAAATAAACTCGACGATCAACACCCAACCGGTGATAAAACTACCGGCAGTGAATAAGAGGATTGGGTTTGCAACCAAAAAGGCCAGAATGGTGTATTTGTACCAATCGGGAGAGTTGCCCAGAAAATTTTTGCTAAACGCCTGGAGCATTGACTGTTGCATCGAGTAATCCTTATGCTGTGGTCTACTTATTTTTCCCAAACCAGAAGAAGAATAATGTTATTATTTTCACCTGAGCTATGTAGATTAACCGTATAACGGAGTAGTTTTTTTTGCAAGTATTCATAGGGTCTAAATAGTCGGCTTTCGGTTATGAATTACTACTAAATTAGTGGCTGTGAGGGCTTTTTATAGAGCGGCCGATACTTTTTTGTAGATCATTTTTATTCCGAGAGTAGGGTAGGTGAATATGAGCACTGCTGAAGATGTGAGAGTACTTCTCCATGATTATTTTGGTTGCACTCAATGACATTAAAAAATGATTTCTATCCATGCAGCAGTTTGCCAGAAGGACCATTACTTGAGCCGCTACTGATTGCCGTTGCTGAGACGAAGTTGCTTTGTTTTGAGGGTACCCAGCGATTTCTCTTTGAGTTGATGCAGCTTCCCGTTGATGAGTGTGTTGATCAACATTTATTGGGGCTCTACAATCAACGACCCTGCTATGCCTTTAATATTGGGGTTCTTTCCGGAATTCCTAACGAAACGGAATGGCGAGAGGTACAGTCATTATTGGGCAATATTAATGATTTACACTTTAATTTGGCTGGGAGAGCGACTCAGATCATACAGTGGAATCGAGATCATCGTTTTTGCGGATGTTGTGGTAGCCCGACTACGCTTACAGACGTTGATCGCTCACGCTTCTGTCATAACTGTAATCAATTTTTTTATCCCCGTATCTCACCCTGTGCCATTGTTGTCATCACACGTGGAGAGCACTGCCTACTTGCCTCTAATGCAGCTTGGGAAGGTAAGTTCTACAGTGCGTTAGCCGGGTTCGTTGAGCCGGGAGAAACGGTTGAACTGGCTTTGCAGCGTGAAGTGATGGAAGAGGTTGGGATAGAAGTAGACAACTTGAGGTATTTTGGTAGTCAGCCATGGCCATTTCCTGGTCAATTGATGCTGGGGTTCCATGCAACCTACAAAGGTGGTGATATTGATGTTGATGGTAAAGAGATCGCTGAGGCTGATTGGTGGCACTACGATAACTTGCCGCCTTGCCCAAACCCTCAAACATTATCAGGGAGATTGATTCAACATTTCGTCGAAAGTTGTAGAGTGAAGAAGCTGAATAATGCAATTTAACCAGTCGACACTTATTCCAATCATTATCGGTATTTTTTACTATTGTTCTCTCTCCGGATATTCTTGAGAAAGACAATGATAGGAGCAGTTTTTCGAACAGTATTCGGCCTAGTGCTGATGGCGGCTAGTGCCATTTTTTACTCGGCAGCCTGGATTTGTTCAGCTTCCGACAATTACTTAAGGAAGAAACTGTTGCAACCCTTCGACTTGAAAAGTTCAAGACACAGACATATTGGGTCATTCTTGTCGATAATATCGGCCATAAATACCGTTATCACCTAAAAGGTGACCAATGGCAGTTGGATGCGAGGCTGATCAGATGGCACCCAATATTCGCCATTGCGGGTTTTAGCCCACTGTATCTATTAGATCGACTCAGCGAACGGTACAGTAACTTGAGGCAAGAAATGAACGATGAACGCAGTGCTCATAATCTAGAGTTTAGCCCCTACGGAATAGATACTTGGGTATGGATAAAACGACTTCCTTGGTTATGGGACTGGGTTGATGCTCAGTATCGTACAGCGACGTTTCTTCCCATGGCTGATGGTGCGATTTATGAGTTAAAACTGGGAGCTGCCGGCCTAGTTGCGAGACTAGTAAATGACCTTGGTAAGGGGGCAGTAGAAGGCTGGCAATGATACACTCGCCGACCAAGTTGAGCCCATCGATAGATGAACAATGAGCGTAATTTAATAGAGGGAGTTTAAGATTGGAATTTTTGATTCAATACGGTTTGTTTTTGGCCAAAGCAGTAACCATGGTTGTCGCTTTGCTGATTGTAATTGGCACGATAGCGGGGCTCAGTAGCCGTGTCAGAAAACATCCGAAAGGTGAACTTGAGGTTCACCGCTTAAATGAAGATTTTGAGCAGATGAGTAATATCTTGCAGGTCGCAATGCTGAACCCTGCAGGGCAGAAGCAGCTGGCAAAAGAGAAAAAGAAAGAAGAGAAAATTCGCAAGAAAACAATCTCAGAAAAAAAACGGGTTTTTTTACTCAATTTCAAAGGAGACATGCGAGCGTCTTCAGCAACTAATCTTCGTGAAGAAATCACCGCCGTACTAAGCCAAGCCAAGCCTGAAGATGAAATAGTGGTCAGATTGGAAAGTGCGGGAGGCATGGTTCACAGCTATGGCCTTGCCTCTAGCCAGCTTGATCGGATTAAAAAACAGGGTATACCGCTTACCGTTTGCGTCGATAAAGTGGCGGCCAGTGGTGGTTATATGATGGCTTGTGTAGCGGATAAAATCCTAGCTGCCCCATTTTCTGTCCTAGGCTCAATCGGTGTGGTCGCTCAGTTACCTAACTTTAATCGTTTGTTAAAAAAATATGATGTTGATGTGGAGCTACATACGGCTGGGGAATATAAAAGAACCCTCACTATGTTTGGTGAAAACACCGATCAAGATCGGGAAAAGTTTACCAATGACCTGGAGGACACCCATCAATTATTTAAAGATTTTGTCAGTCAGCACCGTCAGGCTGTAGATATTGACACGATTTCTACCGGTGAAATATGGCTGGGGACCCGTGCCCTAGAGATGTCATTGGTTGATGGGTTAATGACCAGTGACGAGTATTTAGTTGGCCTTTCATCGGAGGCTGATATCTTTGAAGTTAAATATAGCCACCGGAAAAGTTTGCCTGAAAAAGTGGGGCTGGTGGCTGAAAATAGCACTGACCGGCTATTGCTGCGTTGGTGGAATAGATTGCGCTCTACTCATTACTACTCTTAGCCTTCTCACGAATGTGCGAACAGGAGAAACTGACCAAAAATATTGGTTAGTTTCTCCTGAGTTTGTCTTTTACAGCAAGAGGGTTAGGGAAGTTGAATGTCACAATATAGCTGGATACTAGGAAGGTAAAAATAGCTGCTGCTTGAATCAGATGGGATGCGAGAACCCCAATCATTGAGGCATTATAGGCTACATAGGCTATTAACAGGGAAAACTCACTGATCTGTCCCAACCGGAAGCCGATATCCCAAGCCAGTACTGTTCTCTCACTCTGGCGTCCCAATAAAAAACGAAAGGTTGGGGGTTTCATCGCCAGCATCGCACCGCCAAGGATAATGGCTGCCAAGGCAATTTCAGGTAGTAGTCCCAAGTTAAATCCTGCTCCGAGCGAGAAAAAGAACATAATTAGGAAAAAGTCGCGTAACGGCTTAAGAGTCAATGCAATATGCTGGGCTATGGGGCTGGAGGCAATCGTGATGCCGGCTAGAAAAGCACCAATTTCCCGAGATAGGCCAAGTACTTCTGCTAATTCAGAGAGACCCATGCACCAGCCAATCGCCAATAAGAAGATGTATTCTCCTATTCGGTCATATTTGGCTATCAGTTTTAGAAGAATCCAGCGCACGAAGGCCCAAGCAAAAAGAATCAGCACGGGGAGGGCCAACAGTGTGATGCCGACCTGCATAAAATCGATTTGACCTCCTTCACCACTGAGTAGTACTAACAATACAAAAATGGCGAGGAAGTCTTGCATCAGCAGTAGGCCAATCATCATCTCACCGATGTGCCGGTGGTGGAGAATCGTGGTGGGTAACAACTTGATGCCAATAATGGTGCTGGAAAACATCATGGCCGCGCCAATGATGAGACTTTCAGTGATGGTATAACCAAATAAATAGGCAATCAAAAAGCCAACACCAGCAAAAGATAAGGAGCTTATCAGCGTCACAACGGTGACTTTTCTTAGGGCCGTCATTAATGATTGTGGTTGTAAGTCTAACCCCAGTAGAAAAAGTAGGAAAAT
>JBLIJA010000098.1:0-5568 GCA_047635115.1 Porticoccus sp.
GTTTTGACGATACCAATCCAGAAAAGGAAGAGGGCGAATACGTTCAGGCAATTATTGAGGACGTACAGTGGCTCGGTTTTCAGTGGAGTGGGGATGTCCGTTACGCCTCGGATTATTTTGGTCAGTTGTACGACTGGGCTAAATATCTTGTACAAGAAGGAAAGGCTTACGTCTGTGAATTAAATGCTGAGCAGATGCGCGAATACCGTGGCACTCTCACCGAGCCGGGTAAAAACAGCCCTTTCCGTGAGCGCCCGGCAGATGAGAGTCTGACGCTACTTGAGCAGATGAAAAATGGAGATGTTGATGAGGGAAGCATGACCCTCAGAGCCAAAATTGATATGGCTTCTGCCAATGTTAGCCTTCGCGACCCGGTGATGTATCGGATTAAGAAAGTCCCGCACCACCGCACAGGTGATCAGTGGAATATTTATCCGGCCTACGATTTTGCCCATGGTCAGGAAGATGCGATTGAGGGCGTTACGCATTCTGTCTGTACGCTGGAATTTTCTTCTAATAGGCCCCTCTATGACTGGTTTGTTGAAAATTTACCGGTGCCATCCACCCCGCATCAGTACGAATTTGGGCGGCTCCATCTCAACTACAGCGTGACCAGTAAGCGAAAACTGAAGCAGCTGGTAGACGAAGGCCATGTGGTTAGTTGGGATGATCCCCGAATGCCCACCATTTCGGGCATGCGTCGTCGTGGTGTTCCCGCTATTGCCATTCGACACTTCTGCGACAGTTTGGCTGTGGCGAAAACAGATGGTGTGGTGGATATTTCTCAGCTTGAACATTTTATTCGTGATGAATTAAATAAAAATGCACCTCGAGCCATGACGGTATTGCGACCCTTGAAAGTGGTGATTTCCAACCTGCCTGAGGATCATCTGGAACAATTGACTGCACCCCAACATCCCGAGCTGGATATGGGTAATCGCACCCTACCGTTTACCCGTGAAATTTACATCGACACCGAGGATTTCAAGGAAGAGTACAGCAAGAAGTTCAAGAAAAAACTGACACCGGGGAAACGTATCCGGTTGCGCAATGGCTATGTGATTGAAGCCGATGATTATGTGAAAAATGAGGCGGGTGAGGTAGTCCAGGTCAATGCCAGTCTGGTGCCAGACACCCTGGGCAAAGACCCCGCAGATGAGATTAAACCCAAGGGCGTGGTGCATTGGGTGTCAGTACAGCATTGTGTAGATTGTGAAGTACACCTCTACGATCGATTATTCAACGACCCTGCGCCCGATGCGGGTGATAAGAATTTTCTCGATGCGATCAATCCCGCCTCTCTGCAAGTCATGACGGGTTGTAAGTCGGAACAAAGCCTTGCGGATGCAGAAGAAAGCACAACGTATCAATTCGAGCGGGAAGGTTATTTCTGTAAAGATCGCAAAAACAGCAGCGCAGAAAAACGGGTATTCAATCAAACCATTGCCCTTAGATCTGTCTGGGTGGAAGCGGACACCTGATGTTAGTTTTCCTCTATGGGAATGGCTGTAATTCAGAATGATAAAGACACGATTATGACACTACACATTTACAACACGCTGACGCGCCAAAAAGAAGTTTTCAAGCCCATTGAGCAGGGCAAGATCAATATGTATGTCTGCGGTATTACCGTGTATGACTACTGTCATATTGGCCATGCTCGGGTGCTGGTCGCCTTTGATGTGATTACCCGCTACTTGCGATCTCAGGGATGGGATGTCAATTACGTCCGAAATATCACCGATATCGATGACAAAATTCTCAGTCGTGCCGATGAAAATGGTGAGCTTTATTCTGATCTCACTCAGCGCATGATCGATGCCATGCATGAAGATGAGCGCGCCTTAGGTGTTTTACCTCCCGATATGGAGCCAAGAGCCACGGCCCATATTGATGATGTTTTGACCATGGTTCAAATCTTGGTGGATAACCATTACGCCTATGCGACAGATAACGGCGATGTGTATTACCGAGTGAGCCGCTTTGCCGATTACGGCAAGTTAAGTAACCGAAACCCTGATGACCTATTAGCCGGCGCCAGAGTTGAAGTAGATGAGATTAAAGAAGATCCGCGAGATTTTGCCCTTTGGAAAGGGACCAGGCCCGGTGAAGTTAGTTGGGAATCACCCTGGGGGCCGGGTCGTCCTGGCTGGCATATTGAGTGCTCAGCCATGTCCACCTGCTGCCTTGGTGAAACCTTCGATATTCACGGCGGCGGGCCTGATCTACCTTTTCCTCACCATGAAAATGAAATTGCTCAAAGCGAGGCCGCTACGGGCAAGAAGTATGTGCATTATTGGATGCATGCCGGTGCAGTGCGAGTGGACGATGAAAAAATGTCCAAGTCGCTGGACAATTTTTTCACCATCCGTGAGGTGTTGAAAAAATACCATCCAGAAGTGGTGCGTTATTTTTTGTTATCCAGTCACTATCGTAGTCCCATTAGTTATTCCGAAGATAACCTGATGGAAGCAAAGGCGGGTCTGGAACGTTTTTATACGGCTCTTCGGCCTTTCGCAGCGGTGTCTGCCGCTTCCCTGTCAGAGATAAAAGGCAGTGATTATCATCATCGGTTTGTTGCATCGATGAACGATGATTTCAACAGCCGTGAAGCCTTGGCGGCGATGTACGATTTAGTCCGTGAAATTAATACCGTGGCAAAAACAGATATTAAGCAGGCTGAGGTGTTGGTTGCTGAACTGAAAGCGATGGGCGCGGTGTTGGATATTCTGGGTACAAACCCTGAAATGTTCATGCAAGGCAGTAGTCTGATTGATAGCGCCAATAATCTAGGGACCGAACAAATTGAAGCGCTGATTGCCAAGCGTGTGGCTGCGAAGAAGGCGCGTGAGTTTGTCCGTGCTGATGAAATTCGAGATGATCTGTTGTCTCAGGGTGTGGTGCTCGAAGATTCCCGGGAAGGGACTACTTGGCGGCTAGAGTAGTTTTCTTCAGCTTAATGTGCGAGTTGGCGGTAATGTTGAATGTTACTTGATTATATAGAGCCGGTTTTTCGTCCACCCAGTGAGGCCCGGTCGATCATTCTACAGGTGACCAATGGTTGCTCCTGGAACCAGTGTACGTTTTGTGAAATGTACACGGCACCACAAAAGAAATTTAGCGTACCACCTTCCGAACCATTAATTCAGGCGTTACAACAAGCGGCTCATTCCGGTTTTCCCGTGCGTCGAGTTTTTCTGGCAGACGGCGATGCCATGGCGTTGTCTTTTCGTCGATTAAAAGAAATTCTGTTATTAATCCGCCAATATTTTCCCGATATTCAGCGGGTGTCTTCTTACTGCTTACCCCGTAATTTAAAGAATAAATCTGTCGCAGAGTTGGCTGAATTGGCCCGGTTAGGTTTAACGCTGGTGTACGTCGGCTGTGAATCAGGTGACGACCTTGTCTTGAAAAAAGTCTGCAAGGGAGAAAGTTACCAATCCTCTCTGATGGCATTACAAAAGATAAAGCAGGCGGGGATGAAAGTCTCGGTGATGATTCTCAATGGTTTGGGGGGACAACAGTACGCCGAGCAACATGCCGTGAATTCAGCTCGGCTGATGAATGAGGCCCAGCCAGACTATCTTTCTACCCTAGTGGTGAGCTTTCCCGATGGTATAGAACGTTTTCAGGCTGGTTATGGCGGGGATTTTAAACCGTTGCAGCAGTTGGGGTTGTTTGAGGAAATGGAAATTTTGTTGAAGACCCTGGCATTGGAGAAAACCGTATTTCGTAGTGACCATGCGTCTAATTATCTGGTGCTAAAAGGAACGCTATCACGGGATAAAGAGCGCCTGTTATCCCAGATCCATACTGCTATTCATAACCCTGATCGTATTCACTTGAGAGAGGAATGGCAGCGGGGGCTCTAGCCGTTATATGCGATCACTGCTAGCCAGTTTGCCCAAATCCGTGCATCCAAGTCAGTGTGCTCCTGTCAGTGAACCCATGTCAGTACACCCAGGCCCCGCTACTGAATTAGGAGGTAGGGAGTATTAAGGGCAGCGTTTTAGTATCTATCCAGTTTTCTGATGACCCCAACGTTGACTCAATCACTTTGACCACTTTTTCAGCCGTTGCGCGGTAGCCCGTGAGCTTGCCACCATATACGCCTACATAATGTGGCTGACTTGGCTGATCAGTGATTAATCGTACTTCTCTACTGCGTTGATAGTGTTTCTGGCGACCACTTGGCAGCACGCGTAATCCCGCCATTTCTCCACAGACCTTGCCGGTATAGTCGGGGAAATAGGACGCTAATACGTCAAGTAGATACTGGCGCTCCTGTTCAGTCGGCGCGGCATATTCAGGGTTACCTTCAAATAGGGTTTCAGTTGTGCCCAAAAGGGTTTTGTCGTACCAGGGCAATACAAAGACTGCTCGGCCATCGGCGGGTGATTCCAGGTAGAAACACTGGTCGCTAATTTTCTGGTCGAGAATTAAGTGGGTTCCCTGAACCAGATCTATATCGATGGATCTGGGTGGAGGGGAGATGGCATTGACTATCTGATTTATCCATGGCCCCCCAGCGTTTACCAGAAAGCGGCACGAAATAGATTGGTGTGCAGTAGAGTGGTTGCCTTCCGTTTCCTGACTATGTTCATAGCAAACTCGGTAGCCGTCTTCGGTTTTCTCGGCGTTGATAAAGTTTGCCGGACAGCTTATTTTCGCACCGAGTGATACTGCAGACTGGACGACAGCCGCAGTCAGTTTGGCGTCATCGGTTTGGGCATCGTGGTAACGGTAGACCTTTTGAAGGTTCTTTGTTTCCAGTCCTGCCAGCTCGTTCCATTGTGTTTTGGGGACAACCTCAAATTTGGCCCCGTCCTGACAGCCTGACAGCATCCAATATAGGGTAAGACCAGAATAAATTTGCCATGAATGGTGCTGCGAGTGCGTATAGATAGGGAGGTAAAACCAGTTGGAGTGCACCAGTTCCGGTGCATTTTTTAGCAGCAAGGCGCGTTCTTGTAGCCCTTCTTGAACCAGTGAAAGTTCACCGCTCTGTAAGTAGCGCAGGCCACCGTGAATGAGTTTACTGGATTTACTGGAGGTGCCGGCCGCCCAGTCGGTTTTTTCCAAAATTAATGTAGAGTAACCCGCTGCTTGGGCAGCCTGAGCAACACCTGCACCCTGAATGCCGCCACCGATCACCACCACATCATAGGTTGATTCACTCTCATTACTCATCGTTAGTACTGCTCCGATCAATCCATAGCAGCGAGCCTGTATTAAAGAGCTCGATGCGCCAAGTTTTCTATCATGCCACCAATATCAAACGTTTCTACCATGTCCGCGCCTCGATTAAACCAGATAATAGTTTGGTCTGGATCTTCCACCTCGTAAATGACCACGGTGCTCTCGATGTGATCCAGCGTTATGTCTTCTGGAATCTTTTCAGCATCACAGAAGATAAATTCAGGGTGAATCTCGCTGATGGGTGGTTTTTCCAGCTCATCCCAGTGTTTCAAGACTAGCCCCAGTCGAGGGTAGTTCTGTTCCCATGCGTGGTGGATAAACTCATCACTAAAACTGATTAAGACACATTGGTGGATAACAGGTTTTAGT
>JBLIJA010000099.1:0-5485 GCA_047635115.1 Porticoccus sp.
AGGCATGACCTATGCACAGGTTGCTCAACGAGCAATGGAGCTAGGCGGCAAATACACTGGTGAGGCCGAGCTTCCAGAAGAGCTGCATGAGTTTACAGCTATATCGGTTTCACGCTTAGCGGGAACCGGATTCATGGGTGTTTTCCATGACAGTAATCATGAAGGCAATCCTCCAGGATTTACGGTTACTTGTACCGAAATTGAACTCGATACGGAAACTGGCAAGTATGAAATTCTCGATATGATCAGTATCGGTGAGTGTGGCACGGTTCTTCATCCGCAGGGATTGAAAAACCAATTAGTTGGTGGCGCAGTTTGGGGTATCGGTTTGTCTGGTTATGAAAGACATTTATACGATCCGCAAAATGGCCTGCCAGCAAGCACAGGCTATTGGCAGAGTAAGGTCCCTACTTACTTAGATACACCTTCTAAGATTCAAACCGGTTGGGTAGATTTACCTGATCCAGAGAATCCAGTAGGCGTACGTGGAATCGGCGAGCCTGCGATGGGCGCAGTTTCTGCAGCTCTTACAGCCGCTATTTCCGACGCTTTAGATGGTCACATCTTTAATGCCGCGCCAATTACTGCGGACATGATCATAAACCACGTTGCCGGTGTTGACTCAGAAGCAGTCCCACTCGCACAAAACAATTTCAGAGGTTGATATGGTAGCTACTTCATATGACGTAATGCCCGATATTGAGCTTTATCAGCCAACTGATGAAGACAACGCTCTCGCATTAGCAAGTTCACTTGGCAAAGATGGTTGGTTGCTTGGTGGTGGTCAGGATACTTATGGCTGGTTAAAAGACCGCAATAAGACTCCGACAGCTATGATCGAGTTAACTCAGATCGATGCATGGAAAGGAATTAAAGAAATTTCAACGGGTGTGGAAATTGGCGCGGTTACTACGTTAACTGATATTGCCAATAACCCACTCATTCAGTCTCGTTATGGACTTTTGGCAAAAGCTGCCAGCATTGTTGCTAGCCCGCAAATCCGAAACGTTGGCACAATCGCTGGCAACTTAGCGCAAGACGCTCGTTGCTGGTATTACCGCCGCGGTTTAGATTGCTACCGTGCTGGTGGCAACATTTGTTACGCCGATTCGCCTGAAGGCCTCAACCGTGAGCACGCTATTTTTGGTGCAAGTCGTTGTGTAGCAGTTAGTCCTTCGGACACAGCGCCTGCGTTAGTCGCTTTGAATGCCACAATGGTCATTTCAAGCGAAAGTGGTCAGCGTTTGGTTGATGCAGAGGACTTCTTTGTAGGCCCTGATCGCGACATCGTCCACATGACTGTTTTGAACGAAGGTGAGATTCTAACTGCTATCCGATTACCTTCGGAATGGGCTAATGCTGAGTATTATTGGGAAAAAGTTGCTGACAGAAATGTTTGGGACTTCGCCTTGGTAAGTGTTGCGGCAGCTATGAAGGTGTCAGGTGACACCATTCAAGAAGCGCGTATTGCATGCGGTGCCGTTGAATGTGTTCCTCGTCGATTAAACGACGTTGAAAATGTACTTCGTGGCCAGCAGCGTTCAGAAGCATTGGCCGAGCAAGTTGCTGCTATAGCAACTGAAGGTGCTCGACCATTGAACTACAATCATTTTAAAGTGCCACTTATGGCTAATCTTGTTAAAAGAGCAGTCCGAGGATAATCCTCGGGCTTGCCCGCCGCAAGTTAGCTTAATAATAAGAATAGTAGTTATAAAATAATAATTGAGAGGGCAGTAAAGTGGGAGAAATAGTCCGCTATAAACGCGATGTTTGGGGTGAGGAAGTTATTCTCGGTGTGTCTTGGGATCTGCTTTGGGTTGTTGCAGTAGCTGTTCTTGTTTTATTAGCCGCTCACGCAATCATTATGGCCGCTTTGGCCAACAAAAAAATTGAAAAAGCTTCCACAGGTGGCCGTCGTGTCGTTCGTCATGAATCTATCGACAGATTATTCCACTGGGTTATGGCGCTTAGCATTTTTGCACTGATTATTACTGGCGTTGCGCCAATACTCGGTCTTCGAATAGCTTGGTTGAATATCCACTGGATTGCCGGGTTATTGCTTACCTTTATCACTATTTTTCATATTATCCGGTCGATGTTCTGGCAGGATTTTAAATCAATGATTCTTGGCCCTAAAGATTTTGGCGAGCCATTTAACGCAGCACAAATGCCAGGGAAGTATTCTTTTGAGCAAAAAGGTATGCACTGGGCTGTTACTGTTGTTGTGTTAGCCGTTATTGTCACGGGTATGTTGATGTTCTTGCAAATCGACAGTCCTTTTTGGAATCGTACAAACAGCATGCCTGAAGACCAGCTGGGTCTAGTGTTTTTGTTACACGGATTATCGACTTTGGCTTTAGTAGCGCTTGCAGCGACTCACATTTATTTCGCCCTGCGACCTGAGAAGCTTTTTTATACACGCTCTATGGTATCCGGCTGGATGTCAGAAGATGAGATGAAAGCAAACCACGACCCTGAACTCTGGTCACCCAGAGAAGCTGATTAACTAATTGAGTGGTAAGTAGTGATTGAAAAAAATATTGAAGTAATTGAATCCGGTTATGAGTTTTTGCTGGCATTTGCAGCACAAGGTCGGCCCGCTCAAACTGAATCTGGGCCGGGCCCACATGCCCGACCCACCATTTCTGGTATGGCTGAAGCTATGAATAGCTTGGCCGAGTCTTTTAACGACAGTCAGGTTAGTTTTGAGAAGGTTATCGCTAATGACTGTCGAAATGCTGGTGCTGCACTGGAATTCATTTTGGCTCAAGAAAAAATTGGATCAGAGATGGTCGACAACCTAAACGCGTCGATCCACGTTCGAGCAGTACTTACTGATCTGTTTTTGTATAGTGAGGCCCTTGCCCCGCTAGATATTACTGAGCCGGCATCACAAGCTTACGACGCGACCAAAACCTAAGGTTTAAACGACGTTATACAGAGGTAAGCTAACGAGTTTATCTTGGTCCAAGGCCTTAAATAGTCGTTAAACGGAAAGGAAGCTAACGCCTCCTTTCCGTTTTTTCGTATGTGCTATTTGTAATTAAAGCCTACATTGCTGAGAATTAATTTAAGATGATTGAATTTCCTCCACGCCTCGACCTCGCGAATCTCCCTACCCCCCTCACCGAACTATGCAACTACACTGGTGGCCCAGCAGATGTTTCAATTTGGATTAAGCATGATGAGCTGACCGGAATGGAAGTGTCGGGTAATAAAATTAGGAAGCTTGAATTTTCTATTGCCGAGGCCTCACTGCAAGGCTGCGATACTTTGATTACCTGTGGTGGTATTCAGTCAAATCATTGCCGCGCCACTGCTGTTATTGGTGCTCGCTTAGGCCTAAAAGTACATTTGGTATTACGGGGCGAAAAGCCTGAAGTGCCAGATGGTAATCTTTTGATGGGCTACTTAAGTGGTGCGACCATCACCTACCTTAGCCCGGGTGAGTGGAGCTGCCATGAGCAGAAGGCAGCAGAGCTTGAAGCCGAATACTTAAAGATGGGTAGCAAAGCTTTTTTCATTCCCGTGGGCGCTAGCGATGAAATTGGTCTGTGGGGATATATCGCTGCAGCTGCCGAACTTAAGCAAGACTTTGAAGATTTGTCGATTGATCCTGAATATATTGTTTGCGCCACTGGCTCTGGAGGCACTCAGGGTGGACTTTTAGTTGGTGGGAAGTTGTTTAATCTGAATGCCAAATGTGTAGCCTTTAACGTAAGTGATGACGCTGCCTACTTTGATCGAAAAATAAAACAAGACGTGACGTTATGGAAGGCGCGGTATGAGATAGATTTCGACTTGGACAGTATTGATATTCAGACCGCCGAAGGTTACCTCGGTCCAGGATATGGCAAAGCCGATCCCTGTGTTTTTGATACTATTGCTGAACTTGCCCGAGCTGATGGCATTTTTCTAGACCCAGTCTATACAGGTAAAGCCTTTCATGGCATGGTGAGTGAGTTAAACAAAGGCGAGAACGGCGCCTTTCCTGGAGTTAAAAATATTGTTTTTGTCCACACCGGCGGCCTGTTTGGTGTCTTTCCACAGCAGCAGAATTTTTCGTTTGATTAAAGCCAGTCAATTATACCGCTAACATTTATGAGAATTTTATAACGGATTTTGGATTATGATTTTTAACATTGAACTTAACCTGCCACCTATAAAGTTAAACAGAAAACCGGTAGTACTCACCACAATATTTTCCTCTCTGGTTGTGAGTGCTTGCCTTAATTCAGGATCTGTTCAGGCCCAAGAGCCAGATGGCTACTCTGGTGCATCGCCTTCCTACAGTGAACCGGGTATCCCAAAAGTTTGGGATACCCAATATGAATCAGAACTTTTGCCCACCACTAAGCAACTCATTACAACGGGCTTACGGTCGGGTGAGGGCTATTTTAGTGCTGACGGTTCTCAGTTAATATTTCAAAGCGAAGTGCCGGGTGATAACCCATTCTACCAAATATATGTGAGGGACTTAGCGAGCGGCCTAACTCATCAGGTGTCGCCCGGAATAGGTCTGACTACTTGCAGCTGGATACACCCTACTGAAGCAAAGGTTATGTTTTCGTCTACTCATGAAGACCCGGATGCTCTGGCAAAACAGGCTGAGGAAATAGCAATCAGGAAAAGCGGAGTCGAAAGACCCTACGGATGGGATTACGATACCGCTTATGATATTTACCAAGCTAATTCAGACGGTAGTAATATCATCAATCTGACCGAAAGCTTGGGCTATGACGCTGAGGGGTCGTACTCAACCGATGGCAGCAAGATTCTTTTTGCATCGAACCGTGATGCCTACAGTCGTACCCTCAGTATTGCTGAGAATAAATTGCTGGAGGACGATAGCGCCTATTTTATGGATCTTTACGTGATGGACGCTGATGGAGGTAATGTTGAGCAACTTACCTTTTCACCAGGTTATGACGGGGGTCCATTCTTTAGCCCCGACAACAAGAAGGTGTTGTGGCGCCGCTTTAATCCTGACGGTAATAGTGCAGAAATCTGGACGATGGACATAGATGGCAGCAACCAGCGCCAGCTTACCGCGGATGCGATGGTGGCTTGGGGACCTTACTTCCATCCGTCGGGTGATTACATTATTTATTCGAGCAATGTATTGGGTCATGCAAACTTTGAACTTTTTATGATTGATCCGGCAGGGCTTAAAGAACCAGTTCGTGTTACCAATACCGAGGGTACAGATATTTTGCCTGTTTTTTCGCCGGACGGGTTGAACCTTGCGTGGAGCACAACGCGCACCCCCGGTGGCGCTTCACAGATTCATATGAGTCAGTGGAACCACGAGCGTGCCCTAGAACTATTAGGTCTACATTAACAGGTTTATAAAGCAGGTTTTGTCGATGTTAAAAATGGCTGATATTTTCAAGGTTACAGCGCTTGCTTTATCGTTGTGTTTGAGTGGGTTTGCTAGTAGCCAAGCGGTTAACCAAGTCGCTATCGATACACCTTTGGGGCCTTC
>JBLIJA010000100.1:0-5179 GCA_047635115.1 Porticoccus sp.
GGTAGTCTGTTAACAGACTACCAAGGCTTGAACCTCCAAGTTGTAGGAGATCCAAGAACCCTATATGACGCCAACGGCATTGGCTTGGTGCCAGGAAGCGGCTGGAATGAAGTTGTGTCCGGGTCCAATGCTGTGGGAACCGCCATGGCCACACGTAGACCAACACAAGTTCATGGAGAAGAGCATTACTGCCAAGGCTTTAAACCCTGGACCTGTACAGCAGCGGTGATAGCCGACCCCTATGACAACCAAATGATGGGGGTCATCGACTTATCTGGGCTGTGCAGTATCTATGATAAATTTCATGTCCCTCTCGTCGTAGCCTGGGCCAGCCAGATCCAAGCTGGTCTCGCTAAAAAAGTGGCGGAAGATTGGAGCCTCATCCTAGAGCACAGCAACAGCAGCTTTGGTCATCATCGCAACTCGGGGAAATTGCTTCTGGATAAGCAAGGCCGCCTTATCAGCTTTTCACCCAATGCCAGCGCCGCACTCCAATCTCTAGGTATCGACTACGTTCCCGACTCAAAGCGTCGATTATCATTACAGCGATTTGGTGGGGATGACATCATCTACCCCCACGACCAAGGGTCATGGATCTCTGAAGACTGGGTTGAGCCTGTTCGTTATAAAGATGAAGTCCTCGGCTTTCAGTTGCTCGTTCCCTCGGGTAGAAAGTACAACAGCCGCAATTCTACGAGCTCTGAACTGCCCCGGCCAACCAAGTCTCACTTTGATCCGTTTGACGACATCTACGGCAACAGCCCCTCCTTTAAAGCCAGCGCCGACAAAGCTCGCAAAGTCGCCACAACACCTCTCCCCGTTTTGATTTTGGGGGATACCGGTGTTGGTAAGGAAGTTTTTGCTCAGGCTATCCACGAAACCAGCAATTACGCCAAAGGGCCTTTTATTGACCTGAACTGTGGTGCTTTTTCCAAAGACATATTAAGCAGCGAACTCTTTGGCCATGTAGAAGGTGCCTTCACGGGCTCCAAAAAAGGTGGCCTGATCGGAAAAATTGAGGCCGCCAATGGCGGCACTCTATTCTTGGATGAAATTGGCGAAATGCCCCTTGAACTCCAACCTGTTTTTCTTCGGGTTTTACAAGAGCGGAAAATTTACCGGGTGGGCGACATTAAACCCATTTCTGTAGATTTCAGACTTATCGCCGCCACCAACACAGATCTCAAAAAAGCCGTCAGTGATGGACTCTTCCGGAAAGACTTGTTTTTCCGTTTATCTACCGTAACCATCAGTCTCGATCCGCTATCAGGACGCAAGGAAGACATAGAAGGCATTTCAAATCTGGTTCTTGATCGAATCAATAAATCCCACACCATTAAACCGAAGCACTTTTCTTCTACGCTGATGTCCGCTCTGAAAAATAGAGAATGGTCAGGAAACATCAGGGAACTGGTCAATGTGGTTGAATGCATGTCCTTCATGTCTCAAAACGAAATACTGATATTGGAAGACCTACCCGACGGTTATCGGCTAGGCGAAACAGCTATCGGCTCCGAACCCCGCGCAGGTGATTTCAACCAGCCAGCATGCAGCCTTGATACTGCCGAAAAGAAAACGATTGAGGCCGCCGTCAAAAAATCAGCAGGCAACATGACCCAAGCAGCAAAAATCTTGGGAATAGCGAAAAGCACTCTTTACCAAAAAATGAAAAAATACGGTTTGAAGAAACCGCACTAAGCCTGCTAGTTAATGGCCAATAGTTAGTAGCTTAGGATTTCATAGCCTCTCCCATCAAATCCCCTTTTATAATAGATAAGCCTCTATAGACAAGTCTTTGTGCCTCACAAAACGTAGCGTCTCACAAAATCAGTTATGCCACGTCGACAAGCACTGCGCCGTAAAAACCACCCTCCTCAATCAATTGATGGGCTACAGCAACTTCTTCCAACGACAATCGGTGAGCCACTCTATACTGCAGCAACCCTTTTTCAAGGCAGGAAGTAATATCCTCCATTGCATTCAGTTTTGCTGACTCAGGCATCGCATAGACCAACACCATGCGCAGTGTAAGATCCATAAACATCATTCTTCTGAAGGGCAATATGGGCTCTGGCACCTGCATAGAGGAGTACGTAGCGATAACAGCCCCTGTACTCATCACATCAAGAAATCCGGGTAAATTGGCACCAAATTCACCATCTACTACCCGATCCAGACCACGGCCTGAGGTCACCTCTGTAATCACCTGAACAAACTCATCGCCACTGTGTGGGCAGACAGCATCGGCGCCTGCTGCATAACAATGTTCTTCTGCCTCAGTACTACTTGCAGTGGCAATCACCTGAGCACCCGCGTGTTTGGCCCACTGAATGGCATAATGCCCCACCCTGCCAGCGCCTCCGGTCACCAGCACTGTTTTACCTTCCACAGAGCCATCGGAAAAAACACAGCGATGTGCAGTCATAGCAGGAATACCCATACAGGCACCCATATCAAAACCAACCTCATCAGGAAGTTTGACGGCGCGACCCGAGGGCAACGCTACATATTCGGCAGCCGTGCCAAAGCGTCGAGCATATTGCGCCTGATAAACCCACACCCTCTCACCCATTCTGGAGGCAGACACACCCATCCCGACAGCTTCGACAACACCGGCTCCATCACTATGGGGAATAATAAATCCATCATCTAATAAACCGGGGGAAGGACCGGCACGCTTCTTAGCGTCTGAGGGGTTAACCGCAGAGCAGACGATACGTACCAAGACCTCCCCATGACCCGGAGAAGGGGTGTCAACATTGGCAATTTCTAGAACGACACCGGGAGATCCGAGTGTATTGAACAGCGCAGCCTTCACTCGCTAGCCTCCAGTGATATTAGGTAGTGATAATGGAGTGTAATCTCACAAGAACTCTCCCGCGAGATCCTGCCCTATATCGGCAGTTAATACATGTGCTGGCCGCCGTTTATCGACAGCGTTGAGCCGGTAATAAAACCGCCTTCATCAGAGACCAAAAATAATACCGACCGCGCTATATCATGTGCCGTGCCTAATCGACCCACGGGAATGGTGGCGATAATTTTCTGGAGAACATCCGACGGCACGTTACGCACCATATCTGTATCCACATAACCAGGAGCAATAGCATTAACAGTGATCCCGTGGGATGCACTTTCCAGAGCTAACGCTTTAGTAAACCCATGAATACCAGACTTGGCCGCTGCATAGTTTACTTGACCATACTGCCCCGCCTGCCCGTTGACAGAGCCAATATTGACAATGCGACCGAACTTTTTTTCCCTCATGTTTTCGATAACACACCGACACATGTTAAAACAAGACCCCAGGTTTGTATCCAGGACTTCTTGCCAAGACTGAGGGGTCATGCGATGCATGGTATTATCTCTTGTTATCCCAGCGTTATTGACCAATACCGAAACTGGGCCGATCTCTCGTTCAATAGTCTCAATTCCGTTTTTGCATGCCTCAAAATCAGACACGTCAAATTTGTAGACTGGTATTCCCGTGCGCTCGTTAAACGCTTTGGCAGAGTCATCGTTATTTGCATAATTAACTACTGCATCGTAACCGGCTTCTTTAAGTTCCATAGCAATTTCTTCACCAATCCCTCTTGTTCCCCCAGTTACCAAAGCTACCTTAAACATGTCAAAACTCCTTAATTTGACTGATAAAACCCTGAGACAACCAGCTGCCTATTTAACAACAAAGTTCACGGGTACCACAGACTCTAGAATCACACATCAATAAATAACTCAACAGTACTAAAAACACTAATTTTCTTTTTTATAACTGCCTTTATATGGTTCTATATGATAACCCTAAGGGTCGCATACCAGAGAGCAATACACAATTTACTACATTCTTCCTTTCTTCTAAGGGATACGGTTAAGTAAAAAAATGGTTGTGAGATACAGCCATATTACACACAGTAAAAACGTTACTGTATTCGACGAAGAACTGAGACACAGTTGGTCACACCAGACCCACCAATATTCACCGTCATTGCAGTTTCAGGTGTACCTTTAGCTGCTACGCCTATAGGCGCGCCGGTTAGCTGTTTATAGACTAGTGCATGCATAGATGCACCCGTCGCACCAACAGGATGTCCTTTAGATTTAAGACCACCTGACAGGTTTATCGGGCAATCGCTATCAGGGTCGAACTTGCCTTCCATTACGTCGAAGCCAGCTCGTCCAGGCAAGGACAAACCAATCGCTTCCGCACAAAGCAATTCATTCACGGTGAAACAATCATGCACTTCTGCGAAGTCCAGATCGCTAATTCCAATACCTGCCTCAGTACAAGCCTGTGTAACAGCATGTTTAGTGGCTTGAAGCTCATGCAACCTACCCTGACGTCCATTTAACATCATTCTGTCAGTAACATGCCCAATGCCACTTAGCTCAACCGCATGCTTGAAGTTAGATTTGGCATTCTCTGAGGATGTTAACACCACCGCTGCAGCACCATCAGTAATTAATGAGCAGTCATGCAACCTGAGAGGTGGAGCAATCATAGGATTACTACCCTTTCCTGAATCAGGCAAATTCAGGATAGCCTCTGCGGTTACCAGCTGGTTCTTATCCGGCAGACTACCCGGGCCGAAGTGCGCCAATGGGTTTTGAATACCATTGCGATAGTTGAGAGCAGAAACATGCGCCAACATTGTCCGTAGTTGATCGTCTGAGATACCATGTTTCTCTTGGTATGCTGTTCCTAGCTCAGCAAACAGTCCGGGGAATGTCATCCCACCTGCACCCTCGGTAGGCCAGTATGAACAGCACGAGAGAGCATGAGTAACCCCCTGAGTATTCAACAAACTCATTTTCTCAACACCCAGGGCCAGTACATTTTTAAAACGACCTGAAGCCACGGCGTAAGCTGCGTTATAAATAGCAAGAGAGGACGTAGCACAGGCACCCTCTGTTCGAGTGGTTGGCTTGAACAGCAACCCCTCTGGGTCAATTTCTAATGCCAGGGGCCCGACATGTTCCTGATTAACAAATAAAGAGGGGGAGCAGGCACCTACCCAGATAGCATCAATATCTTTTGCTTCAAGACCCGCGTCGGCAATAGCGCCGGCTCCAGCCTCAATCAACAACTCATAAAAAGATTTCAAATCCTCAAATTCACCTGTCTCGTGATCGCGTTTAACAAACGCACCAAACTTTGTGTTGTATGCACCAACGATACTAA
>JBLIJA010000101.1:0-5121 GCA_047635115.1 Porticoccus sp.
AAATTTTACCGAAGACATATTTAAGATACGTGATGGCATTATTGTTGATCTACTTATTGATCTGGTCGTTGCTCTAATTGTCGCCCTACGTATTAGCAATAATTTATTAAGATACAGGAGAGCCTATGTTTCAGGCGAATAATCTCAAGCTGCAGTCATTGAATGATGGCTATGTTGAATTGCATTTCGATGCCGCAAAGGGATCGGTCAATGTTTTTAACCAAGCCACAATAGCGGAGCTTCTTGAGGCGCTATTAGTTTTGGGACAGCAGTCTAATGTGAAGGGCTTACTGCTCACCAGTGGCAAGGGTGTCTTTGTGGCCGGAGCTGACATCACTGAATTTGATGCTGCCTTTAACGGTACAGAGACTGACCGTAGAGGTTTTCTCAGCTCGGCAAATCAGGCTTTTAACAAAATTGAATCCCTACCGTTCCCCACCGTGGTGGCCATTAATGGTTTTGCCTTGGGTGGTGGTTTTGAGATCTGTCTAGCGTGTGATTTTCGGGTGATGTCCAGTAAAGCCCAGGTTGGCGTGCCAGAAACAAAATTAGGCATTATTCCGGGTTGGGGCGGCACCGTACGCCTGCCTAGACTCATTGGCTTTGATAACGCGGTGCAGTGGATTGCGACCGGAGATCACAAGAAAGCAGCCGCGGCTCTCAGGGATGGTGCAGTGGATGCCGTGGTAGCGCCGGAATTACTTCGAGATGAAGCGTTGGGTATGCTAGTTCTTGCCGCAGAAGGACAGTTAGATTATCAATCTCGCAGGGAGCAGAAACAGTCACCACTGCTACTTAATGATATTGAGTTGGGTATGTCTATTCGCACCTGTAGAGATAGGGTGGCCGCGAAGGCAGGCCCCAACTATCCAGCACCGGTTGCTGCAGTTGAGGTGCTTGCCAAGGCGGCCCGGATGTCTCGTGATGAGGCGCTGGAAGTAGAATTTCAAGCCTTTAGTGATTTGTCACAAACACCGCAATGCCGTGCATTGGTAGGAATGTTCCTCAATGACCAGTACATTAGTTCAATTGCCAAAAAGTATGGTAAGAAAAGCACGAAGACCATAGAGCATACAACAGCGCTGGGCGCCGGCATTATGGGTGGGGGTATTGCCTACCAGAATGCGATTAAGGGCTTCCCAGTGTTAATGAAAGATATCAACACAGATTCACTCGCATTGGGTATGAGTGAGGCTAATAAGTTGTTGGCCAAGCGTGTTGATCGGAGGCGGATGTCAGCGCTGGATGCCGGTAATGTGTTGTCTCGGATTATGCCGTCACTCAGTTATGAGGGTATAGGAAATACCGATATTGTAATTGAAGCTGTGGTGGAGAACGCCAAAATAAAGGGGATTGTTCTCGCTGAAGTTGAAGACAAACTCGCTGAAGATGCCATTCTGGTTTCAAATACATCCACTATTTCTATTGATCAGTTAGCGGATAACCTTAAACGCCCCGAAAACTTCTGCGGTATGCACTTTTTCAACCCGGTGCATGCCATGCCTCTCGTGGAGGTGATTCGCGGATCGAAAACATCAGAAGGAACACTGGCAGCGGTGGTCGCTCATGCTCAAGCACTGGGTAAGAAACCCATCGTGGTTAACGATTGCCCTGGATTTCTAGTGAACAGGGTGCTGTTTCCCGCGGTGTTTGGTTTCGACATGATGATTGTTGACGGTGTCGATTTCCAGCAAGTCGACCGTGTGATGGAGGCTTGGGGTTGGCCCATGGGTCCAGCATATCTGATGGATGTTGTCGGCATCGATACAGCGGTTCATTGCTTCCCCTCGATTCTCGAGGGTTATCCCGAACGGATGAATGATATTTACGATGTATCACCCACGAAGCTGTTGTTTGAAAACAGTCGACTCGGTCAGAAAAACGGTAAGGGTTATTACGTTTACGAGACGGATAAGCGGGGTAAACCGAAAAAGTCCGTGGATGAGTCAGTCTATGCATTGTTGAAGCCTCATACCAAGGCGTCTCAGGCATTAAACGATGAGGATATGGTTGCCCGCTTTATGATTCCCATGTGTATTGAGCTGGCTCATTGTTTGGAAGAGGGTGTGGTGGGCTCACCAACGGAGGCCGATATGGCAGTAGTGTATGGCCTAGGTTTCCCTGCATTCCGTGGCGGGATCTTCCGTTGGATGGATGAGATTGGCCTCGATAAATTCTGTCAAATGGCAGGGCGCCACCACCAGCTTGGCAAACTCTACGAGCCCACTGAGAGAATGCGGGAAATGGCCGTTAACGGCCAACGCTATTACAGCTGATGGCTGAAACAGATTAAGAGGAGATTGGTTGTGAGTTTGAATCCAAGAGATGCTGTCATTGTAGATTTTGCACGCACGCCTATGGGCCGTTCCAGAAATGGATCGTTTCGCAATCGTAGGTCTGATGAAATTGGTGCCGATCTTATAGAAGGGCTGCTGGATCGCAATCCAGGAGTAGTTCCGGGTGAGATCGACGATATCATTTGGGGTTGTGTTATGCAGGGGCGAGAGCAGGCGTTTAATATCGCCAGAATGACCAGCCTGCGCACGCGTATCCCGCATGAGGTACCCGCAATCACTGTCAATCGGCTGTGTGGTTCTTCCATGTCAGCATTACATATGGCGACGGCGAATGTGATGGCGGGCTTGGGTGATATCTATCTAGTGGGTGGCGTTGAGCATCTGGGGCATGTACCTATGACCCACGATATAGACCCTAACCCGGCATTGAATATGAGCGTGGCCAGTGCTGCGGGCATGATGGGCCTGACAGCGGAGTACTTAGCACGTATTCACGGAATTACCCGTGAACAACAGGACGCATTTGGTGCGCGCTCCCACAGGTTGGCAGATGCTGCCAGAACGGCGGGACGGTTTGCCAATGAGATTATTCCTATTGAAGGACACAATGAGAATGGCGGCCTGTATCTGATGACTGAGGATGAAACCATTCGTCCGGAGACGACGGTTGAGGGATTGTCACAACTGCGCACTGTGTTTGATCCAATCAATGGAACGGTAACGGCTGGCACTGCTTCTCAAATTACCGATGGAGCTGCAGCGATGTTGGTTATGTCGGCTGAGCGGGCTAATGCGCTAGGGCTAAAACCGATGGCCAAAGTGATTTCTGTGGCGGCAGAGGGTGTTGACCCTTCAGTTATGGGGTACGGCCCGGTACCTTCCACACGTGCAGCGCTTAAAAAAGGGGGTTTGACTATTGATGATATCGACTATATTGAGCTCAATGAGGCTTTTGCTGCTCAGTCACTGCCTGTCCTTAAAGATCTGGGGTTGCTTGATCACATGGAAGAAAAAGTTAATGTTAATGGTGGCGCAATTGCACTGGGCCATCCTCTAGGTGCGTCTGGCGCCAGAATTACGGGTACGCTGTTGAATGTTCTTAAGCAGAGAGATGCTAAGTTGGGGGTTGCTACCATGTGTATTGGGTTAGGGCAGGGTATTACTACCATTGTTGAGAGATTGAATTAGTGGCAGAGTTATAGCACTAAACTCGTATCATTGAGATCATGTCATTAAAAAGGCCGGTGATTCACCGGCCTTTTTTGTTGAATATTCATCTAAGAGGTGTGAGTGTTTTGGTTGTTTTAAGATTCTCTCGGCGAAATAGTCCGGTTTTGCTAGACTTATCTGCATAGTTACAGGAGCACCCCTTGGTAGAGATTTGCAGCACTGACAATCCCGAAGTTAAATTAGACCAATGGTTAGCGGATCCTCTGCGGGGAGGTGATGTTTTGGCGGTGGTGTATGACTATTGTCAGTACTACCTTCCCGGTACTCCATCAATAAGACTTGTGGCCGTTTATTGTCAAAACAATGATCAGGTTTTGTTTACTGTGGCAGAGGTTGAGTCCTCGGTTTTTAAACGGCTCGAGTCTGCGACAGAAAGCCTGGCCGGATTCAAGAGCTTTGCTGCTTGTCAGCGATTGCCAATATTTACGTTTGGTCAGCCACTGAGGCTTGAAACAGTCAGTATTGCTAAGCCCTGGGGGCAGGAAATCTGGTACACAGGTATTGAAACACGTGGTGTGTCTCGCGTTTCGGGTGGTGAGGATAGCGTTTCGTTGCCCTGGCTATTATCGGTAGCACCCCGCCGTCTTGCCGCCAATGGTGAACGAAAAATAAACTTACTGAAAATATTAGACCCTCTTCCAGAGGAGGTGTATGGCGACCTATATTTTGAACTTCATGAAGAAAAGCGTGAGGTTTATGTGGTGACGCATGTTGACAAAGACGCTTGGCCAGAGGGTGTTGGGGCAATTCGTTTTGGTTTTAACCCAGATGTTAGGAGTGAATATCCTTCCAGCGATGCGTTTAAGGCGGCGTACCTAGCAGCCGTTAAGCGCTACGAGCTTGTGCGCCGAGTGGTTGATGGCTTACTGGATGAATGCAGGCAATCTGAAGGTGTAGATGCCTGTGCGCCGGTTTCTGCTGACATGATCAAACGCTGGATGGAGACGTTGCCAGAGTCCCTTCGGCAGCGAGAAGCTGATTGTCGAGAGCATATGAACCGCTTTACCGCATTACTACCGTTGCAGCAGGGAGAGGTGGTTAAAGTGCCTATCTTGACCCCCCATTCGTTGCAACATGGTGTGCGCACGGTAGAGTTTCAGACGCCGGTCTATGAAAGAAAAATCCTTTCTTTTACTCAGAAAGTGCTGACCCAAACCCATTGGGATACGGATAACGCTGTTGCTGTGATGTCTACTGACACGCCTGTATTATCAGAGTTGCTGGTACTGGAAGTAGATGCTGAGCATCGGTTGGAAGAGGTTGTTAGGTTTGAGGACTTTCAGGTATTACGTCTTACTCTGAACAGTTCAGCACGCTATTTGTTACCTCAAACCCATAGTTATGGGCTGCTGTTGGTGGTAGATGCCAATGTTGATTGTAATGGGGTCACCTTGATGGAGGAGGCTGCAGTGTTGTTGCCGGCAGAGCGATCCAGAAGCTATGTGACCAACACCTCAAATCGAGAAGCAGTGCTATTGCTTGCCTGGCCTGTCTGGCGGCTTGCAAATACGGAAATTTAGTTCGATCAGACCGGTCGTTTATTTTGTTGATTGGGGTTGCTTGCTGTGGCAAAATCCCCAGCCTTTGTCGAGGC
>JBLIJA010000102.1:0-5029 GCA_047635115.1 Porticoccus sp.
AGCGGGAATACCTAAGCGCTTAGAGCGGCTTCTAACCACGGTAGTCGCGGCTTGAATCGATTCCTGCATTACATCGCCCAAGGAGCCAGTTTTAATGTGACGCCCCTTACCCACTACCGACACCGCTTCAATGGTGAGTAGTTCACCGCCTACTTGGGTCCAAGCTAAGCCCGTCACTTGACCGACTTTATTTTCTTCTTCGGCTTTACCGAAGGTATATCTCCGCACACCCAGATAGTCTTCCAAATTAGCGCCAGCTATCGAAACAATCCCGCTATCACCGTTTAGAGCGACATTTTTAACAACCTTACGACAAACCTTCGCCACTTGACGCTCTAAGCCACGCACACCCGCTTCACGGGTGTAATAGCGAACAATATCTTGAAGAGCCTCGTCGTTGATCTCAGCCTCAGTCGCTTTCAAACCATTGTTCTTCAATTGCTTAGGTATGAGATAACGGCGAGCAATATTAATTTTCTCATCTTCGGTATAACCAGGAATACGAATAACTTCCATTCGATCCATTAAAGCCGGCGGAATGTTAAGAGAGTTAGACGTACAGATAAACATGGTATCTGACAAATCATAATCGACTTCAAGATAGTGATCATTGAAGGCATGATTCTGCTCAGGATCTAAAACCTCTAGCAATGCCGAGGCGGGATCACCGCGATGATCCATGCCCATTTTGTCAATTTCATCTAACAAAAATAGAGGATTTTTCACCCCTGTTTTAGACATTTTCTGAATAACTTTACCCGGCATAGAGCCGATATAGGTTCTGCGATGCCCTCGAATTTCGGCCTCATCACGCACCCCACCCAATGCCATGCGCACAAATTTGCGATTAGTGGCACGGGCAATAGATTCTCCCAGTGAAGTCTTACCCACACCCGGAGGACCAACCAAACACAGCACCGGGCCTTTTACTTTCTTGACCCGTTTTTGTACAGCGAGGTATTCCAGAATGCGATCTTTAACCTCTTCAAGACCATAATGATCTTCATCTAAAATCTCTTGAGCCCGCTTAAGATCATGCTTAACACGCGACCGTTTTTGCCAGGGAGTATTCACCAACCAGTCAATATAACCCCGAACTACCGACGCTTCAGCAGACATTGGTGACATCATTTTGAGCTTGGCAAGCTCAGCCTTCGCCTTTTCGAGTGCTTCTTTACTCATCCCCGCGCGCTGAACTCGGCTTTCAAGTTCTTCCAGCTCGTTCATGCCTTCTTCAGACTCGCCGAGCTCACGCTGAATAGCTTTCATTTGCTCGTTCAGATAGTACTCGCGCTGACTCTTTTCCATCTGTTTTTTAACGCGACCACGAATCCGCCTCTCAACCTGAAAGAGGTCTATCTCTGCCTCCATCAAGCCCATCAGGTGCTCTAGCCGCTCGCGCTCATTCGCCATCTCAAGAACAGCTTGTTTCTGCTCTAGCTCCATTGTCATATGAGCAGCGATGGTGTCACCTAGTCTGCCGGGATCATCGATACCCGACAGGGAGGTAAGGACCTCAGCGGGGATCTTTTTACTTAAGTTAATATACTTCTCAAACTGCGAAATAGCCGAGCGAAGCATAACCGCTGACTCGTCGGCAGCAATGCGCTCTCCCTCTAGGGCAGTTATTTCGGCGCTAAAGTAATCTTCTTCAGCCGTTACCGCATTTAGCTGCGCGCGGTAGCTGCCCTCCACTAATACCTTAACGGTGCCATCAGGCAATTTTAGTAACTGTAAAATATTCGCTACGGTACCAATATCATAAAGATCGTCGGTACCAGGCTCATCAAGGTCAGGGTTGCGCTGTGCGGCAAGCACAATTTCCTTATTACTGGCCATGGCCAGCTCGAGCGCTCGAATAGATTTATCCCGCCCCACAAACAGGGGGATGACCATATGGGGATAAACCACCACGTCGCGCAAAGGAAGCAGTGGCAATTCCAGTATTTCGTGTTTTTCAGCCATTACTTTTCCTCTTAGTTAATCTGGCCCGATCCACGTGCAGTGGATATCCGCCAACTATAAAGACAGCTTAGTTCTAAGATGGGGATTTGCCGCGTTAAAAACAAGACTTGACTTGTAAAGAAACTGACAAAAAAGACAAACGCTGCAAAAAGAGGCTTTTCGCAGCGTTATATTTAGCGGGGATTACTCTTTTGGAGCCGCTTTAAGCTGCTCGGTGTTGTGATATACCAGTATTGGCGCAGAATCACCTTTGATCACCGACGCATCGATAACAACCTTGCTAACGTTATCCATTGATGGCAGATCGTACATCGTATCGAGAAGTACTGACTCAAGAATCGAGCGCAGGCCCCGTGCACCAGATTTACGCGTCATAGCTTTCTCTGCTACGGATCGCAAACCATCTTCACGAAAATCAACCTCTACGCCTTCCATATCAAATAACTTAGCGTACTGTTTGGTCAACGCGTTTCTAGGCTCCGTCAAAATGCTGACTAAGGCGCTTACATCTAACTCCTCAAGGGTTGCAATGACCGGCAATCGACCAACAAACTCAGGTATTAGACCGTAACGAACCAAATCATCAGGCTGAACATCAGCAAGGATTTCACCAACATTACGCGCCTCATCCTTAGTCTTGATCTCAGCACCGAACCCAATACCGCCCTTCTCTGAGCGATCACGGATAACGCGATCTAGGCCAGCAAATGCGCCGCCACAAATAAACAGTATATTTGAGGTATCTACCTGCAAAAATTCTTGCTGTGGATGCTTACGCCCACCTTGTGGCGGCACCGACGCAACCGTACCCTCTATTAGCTTAAGAAGTGCCTGCTGAACGCCCTCGCCGGATACATCACGGGTAATTGAGGGGTTGTCTGACTTGCGAGAGATCTTGTCGATCTCATCGATATAGACAATACCCATCTGGGCTTTTTCAACATCGTAATCACATTTCTGTAACAGCTTTTGAATGATGTTTTCAACATCTTCACCAACGTAACCGGCTTCGGTTAATGTTGTCGCGTCTGCGATAGTGAACGGTACGTCGAGCAGACGTGCCAAGGTTTCTGCAAGCAGCGTTTTACCACTACCTGTTGGCCCTATCAGCAAAATATTGCTTTTACCCAGCTCTACATCGTCTTTGTTCTTATCGCCATAACGCAAGCGCTTGTAATGATTATAGACAGCCACAGCCAATACTTTCTTGGCGCGGGCCTGTCCTATAACATATTGGTCTAGCGTGCTATTAAGCTCCTGTGGCGTGGGCAGCTTATCGCGACCAGCCTCACTCGCTGCTTCCTGAACTTCTTCCCGAATGATGTCATTACAAAGATCGACACACTCATCACAGATAAAGACAGACGGACCGGCAATTAATTTGCGGACTTCGTGCTGGCTTTTACCACAGAAGGAACAGTACAGCAATTTGCCGTTGTCATCTGTGCCGTCTTTACTACTCATTCATACCTACCTTGTTCTGATTTTGCGGGACAATAGTACCACCATGCATTAAAGATGACGCTTTTTGCTCAATTTTGCAAGCTTGCACAATTCGAAACTCGATCCGGATAGTGCCGCCACATTCGCTATGAGCGAGCCGTTAGCACTTCATCCACTAAGCCATAATCACAAGATTGCTGTGCATTCATGAAGTTGTCACGCTCGGTATCGTGCGCGATGGTCTCATAAGTCTGGCCGGTATGCTCAGCCATAAGATGATTAAGCTGTTCACGGATAATCAAAATCTCGCGAGCTTGAATATCAATATCTGTCGCCTGCCCTTGAGCTCCACCGCTAGGCTGATGAATCATGGTACGAGCATTTGGCACAATAAAGCGCTTGCCTTTGGCACCACCACTTAACAAAAAGGCACCCATGCTGGCAGCCTGTCCAATGCACATTGTACTGACGTCGGGCTTAATAAACTTCATGGTATCGTATATAGACAAGCCGGCCGTGACAGATCCACCCGGGGAGTTAATATAAAGATGGATATCTTTATCAGGATTTTCAGATTCAAGAAAAAGCAACTGGGCAACAATAAGATTGGCCATATGGTCTTCAACTTGCCCTACACAAAAGATGACGCGCTCTTTAAGCAGGCGGGAGTAGATGTCGTAGGAACGTTCACCACGTGCGGTTTGCTCTACAACCATCGGCACTAAACCAAGATTGGTTACAGAGTTGTTGCTCATACTGTCGAACGAATTGCGGGACATATTGAATACTCTTCCGTACGTAATTAATGCGTTAAGTTTACGGCCAGCCGAAAAAAATCAAGCGACGGAACTTGCGCTCAGTCGCTTGACCGGAAAAAACCAGAGTACCCTTTTCAGATTAGGATTCTTCTGCCTCTTTCGCTGGTGGCGACATAACTTCTTCGTAGCTTAAAGTTTCTTCGCTAACCTTCGATTTTTCAAGCAATTTTTCAACAACTTCTTCTTCAATAACCATACCTTCAATTTGTTGAAGCTGTTCTGGGGTGCTCATATACCAATTTATGATCTCTTCTTTATCTTCATAGCTTGCCGCCATCTCTTCCAAAGCGGCACGCACCTTCACTTCTTCAGCCTTGATACCTTCTACGCTAATCAGTTCATTTAAGACCAAGCCCAGCTTAACGCGACGCTCAGCATTTTCTCGGAACAACTCATCAGGCAGGATGTCAGCGGCATTCAATTTTTCTGCCATTGCACCAAATTGCTGCATTTGCTGATTACGCAAAGCTTCAATTTCTTGTAATACCAATGCTTTTGGTACCTGTAAGTCAGCATGAACGGCAAGCACACCTTCCATCACTTGATTCTTAATGCGGGACTTAGTGGCGTTTTTCAACTCCCTAGCCATATTTTTTTCAACTTCTGCGCGAAATGCTTCTTCGCCACCCTCTTTAACGCCAAAGGCTTCAAACAGTGTCTCGTCCATTTCTGGAAGCTTTTTCTCAGTAACGCTATTCAAGGTAATCTTGAATTCAACCGCGGCACCTTTAAGATCTTCGCTGTGGTAATCATCAGGGAAAGACAATGACAGCACTTTCTCTTCACCAGCACTCATACCGACT
>JBLIJA010000103.1:0-4952 GCA_047635115.1 Porticoccus sp.
CAAGTAGATACCAATGCGCTGCATACTGAGTCTGATATATGGAAACAAATTGCCGTTCTTGAAGAGAGAATGTTTGCGAGTGCGAAAAATCTGGAGGTTGAGGAGGCTGCCAACCTGCGGGATGAAGTGACCCATTTGAAAAGGATGGTTGATGGAGTGATTTGATAGGGTTGTGGGCGTATGCAAAATAGTTTTAGTGTGTTGAGGGAAAAAATCACAAGCCATCAAACACTGTATCAAGAGAGGGTGCTTTCTAAGATTTTTATTTTAAACTTAGTATCCTTTCTTTAGCGCCAATCCCCCTTTGGTGCAGGCCTTCTAGTTACAATGCCTGTAAACTCTTAAGATGACCAGCGACTCTAAAAATGTATTTCAGCGTGGTTTGGACGGTATCCACGATCCATTGTCCAATTTCATCCGCGCCCAGACAACCGCCAGCTTGTTTCTTCTGATCGCTACACTCGCCGCCCTTTGGTGGGCAAACTCAGCTTATTCTTCTACCTACCAGAATCTGATACATACGCCGATTGGATTTTTTGTGGGGGAATTTGAGCTGAGGGCTTCACTCAAACACATTATTAATGATGGCTTGATGGTGATATTTTTCTTTCTGCTTGGTCTTGAGCTTAAACGGGAAGTACTTGCCGGAGACCTCGCTAGACCTGAAAATCGACGTATGTTGATTTTCTGTGCCGTCGGTGGAATGGTTTGTCCTGCTGTGATTTATTCCTTGTTCAACTGGTCGCTTGATTCGCAGATTGGTTGGGGCATACCCATGGCAACTGATACTGCATTTGCCTTGGGCGTCCTCAGCCTTGTGAGAAAACATATACCTGTTAGTCTTCTGGCTTTTATCGTTGGCCTTGCCATTGTCGACGATGTCGGCGCGATACTGGTCATTGCGATATTTTACACTCAGGATATATCTGTAATACCCCTGTCGAGCGCGTTTATGCTAGTAGCCTTTTTGGCAGTGGCCAACTATGCCGGCGTTCGCCAGCCAATATTCTATATTATCATCGGCGTTGCTGCTTGGTGGGCAACGCTCAAGTCCGGCGTTCATCCCACAGTTGCCGGTGTAGCGGTTGCCTTGATGGTGCCAGCAAGACCCGGGTTGGCGTCAGGCATATTGCTTGATAAAGCAAAATTGACCATCAGTTTAATGCAGAAAAAAACAAAAGAGGTGGATGTTCTCAGTAGCAAGCAAGATCACGAACAAGTATTGGATGTGCGCAATTTTGCGGAACGCGCGAGTACACCCTTGCGTCGTTGGGAGGATGCACTGGCATTGCCGGTAGCATTATTTATCTTGCCATTGTTTGCATTGACCAATACTGGTGTGGTATTTGATTTTAGTTCCCTTATCGGTAGCCTCCAGCACCCAGCGGGATTAGGCATTATTGCTGGACTCGTCATTGGGAAGTTTATCGGTATTTCTGGCGCTTGCTGGTTGGGTTTGCGTTGCAAGATTGGCTGCTTACCGGAAGGCGTTAATTTAAAACATGTTATAGGTGTTTCTCTGATCGCAGGGATAGGGTTCACCATGTCCACTTTTATCGCCGCGCTGGGTTTTGATGCGCAACCTGATCATCTCCATAATGCAAAAATATCAATTTTGCTGGCCTCAGTTCTTTCGGCAATTCTCGGCGTATTATATATCCGGATTACTTCTACAAAAAAACATACGCGATAACAAAACACTCAATTCGACATCAATAAACGGTGTAAATGAGTTGAAGCGTTAATAGCTGATTTTAGCGGCTCGAGTGGATTATTCGAACTGACGCTCTCCCTTCGGGTTGCCGTCCCATCACTCCGGGGCTGTCTCTCCGCCCTGCGGCTCGGTTCTAACCACAAGCGGTGGTTCTGCACCGACAAATACTACCCAAAAAAAGCCCACCTAAAAAGGTGGGCTTTAGTTTTTGGTAGGCACGAGTGGATTCGAACCACCGACCCCCACCATGTCAAGGTGGTGCTCTAACCAACTGAGCTACGTGCCTGCTACTAGCCTGTAGGCTACTAACGAAGAGGGGCGTAATTTACCAGCGGATGCCCGCTGTGACAAGGAGATTTGCTGCATAACATCGGGCTAAGGGTAAATATAAGAGTCGCTTGATTCTGACTATTATGACGGTAGAATGCACCCTTTCATTATATCGCTGCAATTGCAGCATTAACCATGTGGCCTTTAGTATGGGTCACCACTGGAAAGGACAAAATTATGCCTGTTGTTACTCTTCCTGACGGTAGTCAGCGTAGTTTCGATAACGCCATTAGCATCCACAATGTTGCCGCTGATATTGGTCCCGGTCTTTCTAAGGCTGCGCTGGCTGGAAAAATTGATGGTGAGTTATTAGATACTTCATATCTCATTGAAAATGATGTTGAGCTGGCTATCGTGACAGATAAGTCCAATGAGGCACTTGAAATAATTCGTCATTCAACGGCCCATTTGTTGGCTCAGGCCGTTAAACAGTTGTTCCCCTCAGCTCAAGTTACCATTGGTCCCGTGATAGAGAATGGCTTCTTTTATGATTTCTCTTTTGAGCGGGCATTTACACCTGAAGATTTGGATGCCATCACAGGCAGGATGAATGTGCTAGCTGAGTCAGACGATGAAGTGGTCCGTCGGGTTCTCTCCCGGGATGAAGCTGTCAGCTATTTTCGTCATCTCGGGGAGCACTACAAAGCAGAAATTATTGAAGGTATCCCCTCAGGCCAGGAATTATCATTGTACCGTCAAGGTGAATTTGAAGATCTTTGTCGGGGTCCTCATGTGCCTTCCACTGGCAGGTTGAAATACTTCAAGCTAATGAAGGTGGCTGGAGCCTACTGGCGAGGCGACTCTAATAACGAAATGCTGCAGCGGATTTACGGTACCGCATGGACAAGCAAGAAAGAGTTGAAGGCGTATCTGTTTCAATTAGAAGAAGCAGAAAAACGTGATCATCGGAAACTGGCGAAAAAATTTAATCTGTTTCATATGCAGGAAGAGGCACCTGGTATGGTGTTCTGGCACCCTAAAGGCTGGAGTGTTTATACCGAAGTAGAGCGCTATATGCGGGAGGTTCAGCGGAATAACGGTTACCGTGAGATCAAGACCCCTTTGGTCGTTGATAGGACCTTGTGGGAGCGATCGGGGCATTGGGATAAATTCCGCGAAAACATGTTTACGGTTGAGTCAGAATCGCGTGATTACGCTGTGAAGCCGATGAACTGTCCTTGTCATATTCAGGTGTATAACCAAGGCTTGAAAAGCTACCGCGATTTACCGCTGAGACTGGCAGAGTTTGGCTCTTGCCACCGCAACGAAGCGTCAGGAACGCTCCATGGGTTAATGCGAGTTCGTGGTTTTGTGCAGGACGATGCCCACATTTTCTGCACGGAAACTCAGGTTCAGAATGAAGTGTCGGTTTTCAGTGACTTGTTATTTGATGTTTATCGAGACTTTGGTTTTGAGGATGTCGTTATTCGTCTATCAACTCGGCCAGAAGAGCGTGTGGGTAGCGACGAGGTTTGGGATAAAGCCGAAAAGGCACTTGCTGATGCTTTGGTGGCGAAAGGGTTGGACTATGAGTTACTTCCTGGTGAAGGTGCGTTCTATGGTCCAAAAATTGAATATTCACTGAAGGATTGTCTTGGGCGGGTTTGGCAGCTGGGTACGATTCAGGTAGATTTTTCAATGCCGGGACGCCTAGATGCTCAATATGTATCGGAAGATGGTTCTCGTCAGGTTCCGGTAATGTTGCACCGTGCTATTTTGGGTTCTTTTGAGCGATTTATCGGTATTTTGATTGAACATTACGAGGGCGCTTTCCCCACTTGGCTCGCACCAGAGCAAGCAGTTGTGATGAATATTACGGACACTCAGGCCGAATATGTGAAGAAAGTGACGGATTCCTTGAAAAACAAGGGGTTCCGGGTCGAAAATGACTTGAGAAACGAAAAGATCGGCTTTAAAATCCGTGAGCACACAATTCAGAAAGTTCCCTACCTGTTAGTTGTCGGTGATAGGGAAGTTGAAACGCAGACCGTGGCAGTGCGTACACGCGGTGGTGAAGGCTTAGGCACTATGAGTATTGCAGAGTTTGCCGAGCTTCTAACTCAGGACGTCGATCGCCGCGGTCGCGTGCATTTAAAAGACTGAAGCTGGAGATTAAATTATCAAGAAAAGCTATGGCAAGGGATCAGCAAAACGATCTCGTATGAACGAAGAGATTGATGTCCTTGAAGTACGTTTAATTGACGCCAATGGAGAACAGGCAGGCATTGTTAGCTTAGATGAAGCTATAATTGCGTCTCAGGCAGCAAGTTTGGATCTGGTGGAAATTTCTCCAGATGCCGAGCCACCTGTTTGTAAGGTGATGGATTACGGCAAGAAGCTGTTTGAAACAAAGAAGCAGGTAACCGCTCAGCGCAAGAAACAGAAGCAGACTCAGGTCAAGGAAATGAAGTTTCGTCCGGGAACGGATGTCGGTGATTATGAGATTAAGTTACGTAATGTGACGCGGTTCTTAGAGAATGGCGATAAGGCGAAGGTGACTCTTCGGTTTCGTGGTCGTGAAATGGCGCACCAACAGCTCGGTATGCAAATGCTTAAGCGTATCGAGGTAGACCTAGAGGAGTTGGGGGCAGTCGAACAATATCCAAAGATGGAAGGTCGGCAGCTCACAATGGTTATCGCCCCGAGAAGCAAGAAAAAATAGTAAGTAGTAAAAAGTAGGAAGAAGTAAAAAGCACTACCCGCGTTCAGCCTTTGGCAGACTGTCCGGGAGTGATTTCTTCTAAATTTAAACCCGTATATTCACGGAGAACTAAAATGCCAAAAGCAAAAGCAAAAGCACATAGCGGTGCAAGTAAGCGCTTTAAGAAAACCGGCACTGGCTATAAGCACAAACACGCTAACAGAAGCCATATCCTCACAAAAATGTCTCAGAAACGTAAACGTAATC
>JBLIJA010000104.1:0-4582 GCA_047635115.1 Porticoccus sp.
AAAAGTGGGTGCCAAGTGCTTTGGCTCACCAATGGAGAGCGCTATATGTGCCAGTTCAGCCGGTGGCGTGATGCCAGCCTTGAGTGCGTTGAGTTTTTCAAAGGGGTAGGGCTTCAGTTTGTCGAGATCAGTATTCATGAATTCTTTTTGATTTGTTAGTGGAGATCGTTGGTTGCTGCTGCGGTCATTATGTCATTGCCATAATTTCATTTTTTGAAGGGTTTCACCTTCAATGTCTTCTTTGTTGCGTGTATCCAGTTCGTTGCAAATGGCATCCCTTAACTGCTCACAGAAGTTGGCGTCGCTTAGCGGCTGGTAGTCCATGTCAACCAAGTGGAATACATCCTCAACCCGTTCGCCCAAGGTAGAGATTTTTGCACTGAGTAAACGTAACCCAAAGCGCATAAATATACGACCTAGATGAGCAAGTAGACCTGCCCGGTCTGGGGTGATAACTTCAAGTATGGTGGCATTTTTTTGAATGTCATTACTGATGCAGGCAATGGTTCGGAGAGTGAAATGTTTGAGATGCCTTGGTGTGCGTCGCTGTACTTCGAAGGTGGATTGTTTGGGTTCCTTTAGTGCATCGGATAATGTGCTTTGGATGCGAGCCAGCATCTCTGTATTGTGGCCGAAGGGCTCATCGTTGTCATCGAGCACATAAAAGGTGTCGAATGTGTTGCCCTCTGTGTCACTGTGAAGGCTTGCATCCTGAATAGTTAGCTGTAACTGATCCAAAGTGGCTGCGGTAATAGGGAACATGTTACTCAGACCTTTGGTGTGAATAAATATTTGGGTGGCGACCGGAATTTCTACCCCCGCATCCTGAATGAGTATTACGGGCTCTGGGTCGTCTCCACGTGCCGCAATGGCGGCAGTGTAGGTGGCGATATCCTCGGCGTGTTCCCGGAGAAAGAATTCGTCGTCGAGGTTACCCCAAATCGTTTTGGCCTGAGCTTCGTTAATATTACTTTCAGCCAATTTTTTAATGGCGTCGAGTTTACTGTTTTTTACCCAGCCATCACGGTCTACTGGGTTTTCCAGGCCGCGTTGTAGCGCACTGCGGGTTTCTGAATAGAGCTGCCGCATCAGAGAGCCTTTCCAGCTGTTCCAAAGTGTGGGGTTGGTGGCGGTGATGTCAGCAACGGTTAGTACAAACAAGTAATCCAGTTGTCGTAGATTGCCGACTACTTTGGCGAATTTGTAGATCACATCGGGGTCGGAAATATCCGATCGCTGAGAGGTGCTAGACATGAGTAGGTGGTTTTCCACCAGCCAGGAGATGAGGTTAACTTCCTCAGTAGGCAAGCCATGTCTTATGCAGAAATCAGCGGCATCGACTGCCCCTAGAACAGAATGGTCGCCACCTCGACCTTTAGCCATATCGTGATATAGGCCTGCTATAAATGCCAGTTCTGGTTTAAATAAATTTTTGTAGATATGTGAGGAGAGCGGAAATTCTTTTGCAACCTCAGGGCGGTCAAGGTTGCGCATATTTTTTATCAATTGCAGGGTGTGTGCATCCACCGGGTAGCGGTGAAACAGGTCGTGTTGTATCTGGCCTATAATTTTTCCAAATTCTGGTAGGTAGCGTCCGAGTATCCCGTAACGGGTCATTCGTTGTAGTTGTATGCTTAGCTTATAAGGGCAGCGAAGTAACCGTAGAAACAGTCGTTTGTTTTGAGGTTCGTTGCGAAAGTTATCGTCAATAAGCTTGCGGTGTTGACGAATCTGTCTGATGCTAGCAGCGCGGATGCCGAGTATCTCTTTGTTTTCTCCGAGTAAACAAAAAATCTCAAGTAGTGCGGAAGGATATTTTGCAAATACATACTCTCCAACGGTTTCAATATGCTGGTTGCGCACCTGAAAGTGCTCGTTGAGGCTGTAGATTTTCCCCGCTTTGTCTTTGTGAAGAATGACTTCGTCGAGGTACTGGAGCATCACATCGTTTAGTTCGCGCATTGAGAGCACTACTTGGTAGTAGTGTTGCATAAACTGCTCAACGCCTAGACGTTCGTCATTGTCGTGGTAGCCTAGCAAGGTCGCGATTTTTCGTTGGTAATCGAACTGTAAGCGCTCTTCAGGCCTGTCTGCGATCAAATGTAGTTCGTAGCGAACTCGCCACAAAAAAGCCTCCCCCCGTTTTAACTGCAGATACTCATCCATCGTCAGAAAATCTTTGCCAACCAGTTCTTCGAGAGAGTCCACTTTGAAGTGGCGTTTGGCCACCCAGTTGATCATCTGAATATCGCGGAGACCGCCTGGGGCTTCTTTGATGTTTGGTTCGAGATTGTATTCTGTATTGCCGTGTTTTTCGTGGCGCTCGATTTGTTCGTCCCATTTTGCGCGGAAGAAATCATTCGACGACCAGATTTTTCGTGGCCCCGTTTTTTTTAGCATGGATAGGCGAAGTTTGTCGTCCCCTGCAATGGTACGAGTTTCCATCAAATTGGTTGCCACGGTAATATCGATCCTCGCCTCATCAACACTCTGTGATAGGGAGCGAACACTGTGACCAATTTTCAACTGAATATCCCAGAGAAAGGTCAGAAAACCTTCAATGCTATTTTGGTAACGTTTGGGGTTGCCCCGTCGAATCAATAGCATCAGATCGATATCTGATTGAGGGTGAAGTTCACCTCGACCGTAGCCCCCTACAGCTAGTAGGCAAATATGTGGACTCCATTCAAACTGCTGCCAGGCATGACGAAGAATCAGATCCATAAAAGAAGCGCGCTCAAAAATCAGGGTGCGTGTCTGCTCTCCTTCACGAAATCGGTCATTTAGGTGTGCATTGGCTGCTTCGATAGCATTTTTAAACACATCGATAGGGTTTTGTGTTTTCAGATCCTCTAGAAAGCGGCGTTCGTCAAAGAAAAAGAGTGGTATTGGCGTTCTCATTAGATAGAAGCCATTGTTTGATTAGTCATGAAAAATCTTCTTCGTGTCGAGCCGTGAGGACCTCAACACCGTCAGCAGTAACTGCGAGGGTATGCTCATACTGGGCCGACAGTCTTCCGTCACGGGTCTCTACTGTCCACCCATCGTTTTTAAGCTTGGTGTGGTGTTTGCCTGCGTTTAGCATGGGTTCGATGGTAAACGTCATGCCTTCTTTCAATTCCATGCCGGTATTGGGGAGTCCAAAGTGGAGAACTTGCGGATCTTGATGAAATTCAGTACCAATTCCGTGGCCGCAGTATTCTCTCACCACACTGTAGTGATTGTGTTCAGCATACTGCTGAATGACATGACCGATATCCCCAAGGCGGGCACCGGGCCTGACGACCTCAATGGCCTTGTAAAGGCTTTCCTGCGTTGTCTGAACCAGTCGTCTCGCATGGCTGGGCGTGTCGCCTACGCAGAACATCTTGCTGGTATCACCGTAATGACCATCTTTAATAACAGTAATGTCGAGATTGATGATATCGCCATTTTTCAGCACCTTTTTGTCAGACGGAATACCATGACATATGACGTGGTTAACTGATGTGCAGATTGAATTGGGGAAGCCATGGTAATTCAGGGGCGCGGGAATGACCTTTTGAACATTAACCATATAATCGTGGCAGATACGATCAAGCTCAAGGGTGGTGATGCCAACGACGACATGAGGTTCAATCATTTCCAAAACGTCGGCCGCTAGCCTGCCAGCTGCACGCATTTTTACAAGCCCGTCGGCGTTCATCATAGCTATAGCCATAGTTTGTTCCTGGAAGTCTATAAAAGTTGACTATTGTAATGGATAGAAGCTAATTGTAACGGATTGAAATGAACTGTAACAAAAAGAAGTGAAACGAATAGAACTGTGGGAGGGCTTCATACTCCGTAATTACTTCAACAAACAGCTGGGTTATGATATAAAGCGCACCGCTCTGAGGTCATGTGTCTGGAGCTAACTTAAAATTTAACGTCACACACATATCGACACACCTGTCTGGGTGCTCGCATTAGCGGGTTGACTGGTGGGATATGCGGAGGCCTAACCCTATCAAGGAATTATTATGACAACTATAAGCATGCGCGAGATGTTGCAGGCCGGTGTTCACTTCGGTCACCAGACTCGCTTTTGGAACCCAAAAATGGATAAATTCATTTTTGGGGCACGAAATAAAATTCATATTTTGAACCTAGAGAGCACGGTTCCTGCGTTCAATGAAGCGCTCGAGATTGTTCGTCAGATTGGCGTTAACGGTAATAAGGTTCTTATGGTTGGCACTAAGCGTGCCGCGCAGAAAGTGATTGCCGAACAAGCCGAGCGCGCTGGCATGCCGTATGTCAGCCATCGCTGGCTAGGTGGTATGCTCACAAACTATAAAACCATCCGTGCATCTATCCGCCGCTATCGTGAGCTGCAGGCCCAAAGTCAGGATGGTACGTTCGATAAGCTGACCAAAAAAGAAGCCTTGATGAGAACCCGTTTGATGGAGAAGCTTGAAAAATCCATCGGTGGTATTAAGGATATGGGCGGTCTGCCAGATATTCTATTCGTGGTCGATGTGGATCATGAGCGTATCGCCATTCTCGAAGCCAACAAGTTGGGTATTCCCGTAATCGGTATTGTGGATACTAACAGTGATCCTGA
>JBLIJA010000105.1:0-4506 GCA_047635115.1 Porticoccus sp.
AATACAACTATGTCAATGCGCTTTCGTTTTTATCCGGTAGGGCTTCCCCGCCAGACCTAAAGCTGTATCTAACCCTACTTATTTCGGGACAGCCATGTGGCATGGGGTCATTAGACTGTATCTGCCAGATATATATCCACGTTTTCCTGTGTAATCACGTCAGTGCCTGTTAATAGCCTGAGGTATCTGAACGCCCAGCGATGCTTACCAAAGCATCAGGAACGACATCGAGCCTTGCATTTTCGGGTTGGATGCTTAGGTGTAGTGCGGTTAATCTCATCCGCGAGTAATAGCTGATTGAAAATAGGACCCGGATGAAATTCAAACTGTGCTTTGGTTCTATCGTAGATAGAAACCCCGAGAATATCGGCGGGAAGTAAGTCACTGGTGAACTGGATACGACTGAAGGAGAGGCCCAGAACCTTAGCCAAAGCATGGGCCAAGGTGGTCTTTCCCATACCAGGAAGATCTTCTGTCAGTAAATGTCCCTGAGCAAAAAGGCACGCTAGCGATAAAGTAATTTGTTGTTGTTTGCTTATCAGCACCTTGCTGACATTAGCAATAACTGCATCAACTACTTTTTGCATGATGCCCTCTAATCCACTGGCATTTTATAGGTACTAGTTATAGATACTAGAAGTAAGCTAGATCGCCGATAAACCCCGAGCTAAATCTGCCTTAATATCAACTATATCTTCAAGCCCTACTGCGATGCGGATCAAGTTTTCAGTAATCCCTGTCTCGGCTTTTTGCTCATCCGTTAAACGACCATGAGTTGTCGTTGCGGGATGCACGATAGTCGTTTTCGCATCACCTAGATTAGCGGTCAACGATAACATTTGGGTACCATCGATTACCTGCCAGGCTTGTTCACGCCCACCTTTAACCCGAAAAGACAGAACACCACCAAAGCCACGCTGCTGACGGGAAGCTATCTCATGGCCTGGGTGAGCTGTTAACCCGGTATAAAAAACGTTTTCTACCTGTGATTGCTGCTGTAACCATAAAGCAAGCTCAAGGGCATTGGCTGAGTGCGCCTCCATTCTTAATCTTAAAGTTTCTAGACCTTTGAGGAACACCCACGCGTTAAATGGGCTCATAGTTGGTCCAGCGCTTCGAATAAAGGTCAGCACTTCATTTACTAGCTCACTGCGGCCAGCGACCACACCGCCCATACAACGACCCTGACCATCCAGGTATTTGGTGGCGGAATGGACCACAAGATCAGCACCCAGTTCGAGCGGCTTCTGTAATGCTGGCGTACAAAGACAATTATCCACAACCAGTAGAACATTCTTACTATGGGCCAACTCAGCGAGCCCCGAAATATCAGCTACCTCACACAAGGGATTGGATGGCGTTTCCAAAAACATGATCTTGGTTTCCGGACGAATTGCCTGCTGCCACTGATCCATCTCAGTCAAAGGCACAAAGGTGGTTTCAACCCCGAATCTCTGGAGGTATTTATCCAGTAACACCATGGTGGTACCAAAGACATCACGGGAACAAACCACATGGTCACCAGCCTGCAATAGTGCCAGACAGGTACTCAGAGTTGCGGCCATGCCTGATGATGTGGCCACTGCTTGCTCAGCGCCCTCAAGTGCAGCGATTCGTTCTTCAAAAATACGTACGGTGGGATTGGTATAGCGAGAATACACATTGCCGGGTTGTTCACCCGAAAAACGAGCCGCTGCTTCAGCAGCATCTGAAAAGACATAACTGGAGGTCAGGAAGAGTGGCTCACTGTGTTCACCCTCGGCGGTACGCACATGGCCCGCGCGAATAGCCAATGTATCAAGGCCTGCACCCGCCAAAGGATCATAGCTATCATCATCTATCATTTATTCAGCTTCCACATCGGGATTATGCAGACCGATTACCTCACCACTACCTGAGTCTGCTGATCTACCATTCGTTAATTTAGCGTTATCATTTCGAGCTGCGTCTATTTTGTCCAGATAAGCCTGGTCCACATCACCTGTCACATAGTTACCATCAAATACTGCGCAGTCAAAGTATTCAATCTCTGAGTTACCTTCTTTGGCGCTATCCACCAGGTCTTGTAAGTCCTGATAAATCAGGCAATCTGCGCCAATCAGTTCGGCAACCTCTTCAGCGGTACGATCATGAGCGATCAACTCCTTTGCCGATGGCATATCAATACCGTACACATTTGGGAAGCGTACTGGGGGAGCTGCAGATGCCATATATACTTTATTGGCTCCGGCATCTCGGGCCATCTGGATGATTTCTTTTGAGGTCGTACCACGAACAATCGAGTCATCCACCAACAGTACATTCTTACCCAGGAACTCCAGTTTTACGGGGTTCAGTTTCTGCCGAACGGATTTCTTTCGTTCAGTCTGGCCTGGCATGATAAATGTGCGACCGATATAACGATTTTTCATGAAACCTTCACGAAACTTGATCCCCAGCTTCTCCGCAATGGACTGCGCAGACACCCGGCTGGTATCCGGTATTGGGATAACCACATCAATATCAAGGTCGGGATATAAGCGGGTCATCTTATCAGCCAGCTTTTCGCCCATTCGTAAACGACATTTATAAACAGATATGTCGTCGATAATAGAATCTGGGCGAGCAAAATAAACATGCTCAAAAATACAAGGCATCAATTTTGGATCGTTTGCACATTGCTGTAAATGCAGCTCGCCATGCTCATCTACATACAAGGCTTCCCCTGGCGCCAAATCTCTTACCAGTTCAAAGCCAAGCACATCAAACGCCACGCTCTCCGAGGCCACGATATATTCGATACCCTGCTCCGTTTCCCGCTGACCGTAAGCCAGAGGACGAATACCATAGGGGTCACGAAAAGCGACCATACCGTAGTTGGCAACCATACCCACTACTGCATAAGCACCTTTGCAACGGAGATGAACCCGACGAACAGACTCAAAAATATCATTGGGTGTTGGTCGCAACTTACCCTGCAGGTGCAGTTCATGGGCAAACACATTGAGTAGAGCTTCAGAGTCTGAGTCAGTGTTGATATGACGCAAATCCGATTTAAACAAATGCTCCAGCAACTCATCGGTGTTGGTGAGGTTGCCGTTATGAGCCATACAAATACCGTAGGGCGAATTCACATAAAACGGTTGCGCCATTGCTGGACCAGAATTTCCAGCCGTAGGATAACGCACGTGCCCGATGCCCATATTACCAATCAATTCAGCCATATGCCGTGAATGAAAAACACTCTTCACCAGACCGACACCTTTTCGTTGGTGAAGGCGCCCTCCTTCACAGGTCATGATCCCTGCAGCATCCTGGCCACGATGTTGAAGCATGGTTAATGCATCATAGAGATGCAATTTAACATCACTTTTACCGACAATTCCGACTACACCACACATTGGTCAGACAACCTCTTTAAACGAATAGTTACTGCTCTCAGGCATCTACAATCAAATACGAGCTGATTAAAGTAGGTTCTTCAAAAAGTCCACTACTGCTGCGCCGGTATCTCTGGCCCAGCCTTCGTACTGTAAAAAATAGGGTATCAATTTAGATTTTTGCCACCATAGATCCTGATCCACGGGCAACACATTAGGCAATAGAATCACCATCATCATCAGGATAATAAATCCGCGGGCAAGTCCAAACAAAATCCCCATCAGACGATCCGTACCAGAGAGCCCAGTGGCCTCAACCAGTTTTCCTAACAAATAATTTAAAATACCGCCGATGATCAATACGACAACAAACAGCACGACCCAAGCGGTCAGCAGTCGCAGCGATGGCGTAGTAATTAGACCGACCATCCAGACAGCGAGTTGGTCGTGAAAGATCGAGGCTACAACGGCAGCAGCCACCCAAATCAACAGTGAAATCACTTCTTTAACAAAGCCACGCACGACGCTAATCAGTGCGGATAAACCTAAAACGGCAATAATTGCCCAGTCAGCCCAAGTCATGATTCAGTCGTCTTTGAAACAGGCGCCAATTGTAACAGAGAGCTTTTCACAGGTCAGGGTTCAAAGCGCAGCAAAATAGTGTCAGCGCCATATTTTTTATCAATGGCCGATTTTTCCTCTACCAGCTTTTTCTTTAAGACCTTTGGTCCGACAAAAACACGGTTTAGAACGCCACCATCCAGATTTTGATTTCGCACGAAGGCTTTATACCCGTCATCCAGCAAGCTTTTAACCAAGCCTTTCGCCTTCTCTTCATCCCTAAAACTACCAACCTGCAATACCCAGGCAACAGGGAGACCTTCGGAAGAAAGTGTAGGTGCCTCATCTTCAAGAGAGCTACCCTGATCCGCTGAGTCCACACCAAACTGGAAAACTTCCTCACTCGACTTAGCAGGAACAATATTTTCAGACCTCTCGGGCTCCGGCACAGTAACTGACTGTATCTCAGGCCTTGGGGGAATCTGAGTATTAATGTCTACTTCTCCGCTGTCGGAAAAATCAAACAACAAGAAAATAATAATGATAGCCAAAGCGATCAGCACTAACGCACCGACAATACGCTGAT
>JBLIJA010000106.1:0-4366 GCA_047635115.1 Porticoccus sp.
TGGTGCTCTGGACTACACAATGTCGCTCGCCAAACAACATGCTGAACAAGCACAATTATGCCTTTGCGACTTACCTGATACCCCTGAACGTCAAGCAATGCTCGACCTGGCGGACTTCGCCATTCAACGTAAGTCATAGTGCCATATTTATGGTCTAGTACATGCTCAAAAGGGCTGTGAACCGCATCTTTTCTGGACTTAACACTCAGATCAGATAAAATTCGCCCCATTCGACAAAAAACCAATAAATCCGGAAATACTTGGACAATAATTAGAGGCCGCTCAATCAATGACCACATTCATTCCGCAGTCGCAAAATTCATACACCCGCGAGGACATTGTTGCTTGTAGCCAGGGAAAACTATTTGGCGAAGGTAATGCCCAGCTCCCCGCTGATAATATGCTGATGGTAGATCGAATCACCCACATCCATGCTGGTGAGGGAAAGTATGGCAAAGGAACCATGACTGCTGAGCTTGATATTCGCCCAGACCTTTGGTTCTTCGGTTGCCATTTTGAAGGTGATCCCGTGATGCCAGGATGCCTAGGGCTCGATGCCATGTGGCAACTCACTGGTTTTTTCCTAGCCTGGAAGGGCAACCTTGGGCGTGGCCGCGCACTGGGTTCTGGCGATGTGAAATTCTTTGGTCAAGTTTTACCAAGCGCCAAATTAATCACATATCGTATTGATGTTTCAAGAATTGTTGAGCGAAAACTGAAAATGGTTATCGCTGATGGTACTGTTTCAGTGGACGGCCGTGAAATTTATACCGCTAAAGATCTTAGGGTTGGTTTGTTTGAGTCAACTGACAACTTTTGATCCTTTATACTACAATTGATCTATTCGATTACACTTTAGATAACAATGATGACCGGGTATTTTAACCGGTATAGGGGTAGCCAATGAAACGCGTGGTAATTACCGGAATGGGAATTGTTTCCCCCTTAGGTAATGACAAAAAAACTGTCACCGAATCTTTGAGAGAATGTAAGTCTGGCATTGCCTTCCGTGAAGACTTCAAAAAGATGGGGTTGCGCTGCAACGTTGCAGGGAAACTGGACATCAACCCAGCTGAGCTAATTGATCGAAAAATTATGCGGTTTATGGGTCCTTCTGCCGCGTATGGTTACCTCTCCATGGAGCAAGCCATTGCTGATTCAGGCCTACCCGAAGGTCAAGTTTCCAATATACGAACCGGACTTGTTATGGGCTCAGGCGGCGTATCAGGAGAAATGTTTACTGAAACTATTGATGTGATGCGTGAGCGTGGCATCAAGCGTGCTGGCCCCTATCGGGTGACCCAGATTATGGCCAGCACTATCTCTGCCTGCTTGGCAACGCCATTCAAGATCAAAGGCACTAATTACTCTATCTCATCAGCCTGCGCCACCAGTGCACACTGTATTGGTCATGCCATGGAGCTGATTCAGATGGGCAAACAAGATATCGTCTTTGCTGGCGGTGCAGAAGATATGCACTGGTCAATGGCCGGCATGTTCGATGCCATGGGAGCCTTGTCCAGTAAATATAACGATACACCCGAGAAAGCTTCTCGTGCTTATGACGCTGACCGAGACGGTTTTGTACCTGGTGTTGGCGCTGGCTGCCTAGTAGTAGAAGACCTAGAGCACGCCTTAGCTCGTGGCGCTACTATTTATGCTGAGATTGTTGGCTATGGTGCCACCTCCGATGGTTATGACATGGTAGCACCCTCCGGCGAAGGTGCCGCACGCTGTATGAAGATGGCCATGGAAACAACGAATGGCAACATTGATTACATCAACACCCATGGCACCAGCACCCCTGTGGGCGACTTGGCTGAGCTGAAAGCAATCAAAGATGTGTTCGGTGTCGACGCCCCTCCCATTAGCTCCACCAAATCACTCTCCGGCCACGGCTTAGGGGCTGCGGGTGTTCAGGAAGCGATCTACAGCCTTCTGATGATGGAAAATGATTTCATCTGTGCTTCAGCAAACCTAGAAACGATTGACCCCGAAGCGGCAGATTTACCCATCGTGGCAAAACGTATCGATAACGCCAACTTGCAGCGCGTTATGTCCAATAGCTTCGGCTTTGGTGGCACAAATGCAACGCTGGTCCTTCAGAAATATAATAGCTAACAAGGACTGTCCAAACACGCTATCCTCAACAGTTAGGAACCGTACATGACACTGGAGAATACGATGAAACTCTATGACTATCCTGGCGTACCGAATCCACGTCGCCTGAATATTTTCATGTCTGAGAAAGGGATCAATATCCCACGTATCCAGATTGATCTGTTAAAGGGTGAGCAATTAGAACCTGCATTTCAAAATAAAAGCCCCAACTGTGATGTCCCGACACTGGAGTTAGATGACGGCACTTGCATTTCACAACTCAACGCTGTTTGCCGGTATCTTGAAGCAATCTACCCCGCTCACCCACTGTACGGCACAACCCCTGAAGAAATTGGCACCATTGAAATGTGGAATCACATTTGCTTAACCAATGGGTTCCAGGCTGCCGCAGACCTGTTCCGTAACGGACCTGACTGGTTTGAAGGTCGCGCATTAATTGGCCCACATAACTACGACAAAATTCCCGAACTGGTTGACCGTGGTCGCCAGCGGGTCATCAATTTTTATAGTGATATAGACCGTCACCTGGCCAGTCGTGACTATTTTGCTGGGAATCAGTTTTCTGCGGCAGATATCACTGCATTAGTCACTGTCGATTTTGCCCAATGGGCCAAGGTTAAAGTTCCCGACACTCATAAAAACTTACTGCGCTGGCATGCTCTAGTATCAGAGCGACCTAGCATAAAGGCAAATAGCTAGACATCAATGTTTCATACATGACTTGTTAAATGGCGGACATCTAGAACTGGCCCAGCCACTATTAGCTGCTATAAAAATGATCGTTCGGCACTAGCCACTTCTCCCATGACAGACTTGATGTTCCAAGGTAAACTTGCGACTTCGTTAGATAAACTTCAAATTGGGGCAAGGTATGGCTCGGGGTATTAATAAGGTTATTTTGGTCGGCAACCTGGGGAAAGATCCAGAAGCTAAATTCATGCCTAATGGTAATGCAGTGACTAACATCACTGTCGCCACCAGCGAGAGCTGGAAAGATAAACAAACCGGGCAGCAACAGGAACGTACCGAATGGCACCGAGTTGTTTTCTTCAACCGACTGGCTGAAATAGCCAGTGAATATCTGAAGAAAGGCTCCAAAGTGTATGTGGAAGGCTCACTACGCACTCGCAAGTGGCAGGGCCAAGATGGGCAGGATCGCTATACCACCGAGATCGTCGCCCGTGAAATGCAAATGCTCGATAGCCGCGGAGGCTCAGCAGAGTATGACAACCCAGCACACGCGCAACAGAATGCGCCTCAACCCCAAGCTAACCAACAGCCATCGGGCTCAACAGCACCAGTATCTGACACGGGTTTCGATAGTTTTGATGATGATATTCCGTTTTAAGGTCACCTGAGAATGTTTTAAGCCCGCATAATTGCGGGCTTTTTCATATATGGAGGTAGAACTCAAGACTCTAGGACAACACCCTAGAAAGCCCGCCCCAAAACTTTCTGCATGGTCTCACGACAGAACTCATCGTTATCCACCTTGAAGTAAGCCAGCTGCTGTCCAGGAATCACCACCACATCACAGACTCCAGGAACTTGTCCTACAAAGTCATCGATGACAAAAACTTCATTAGGTAGAAGCTGCACAACCAAACTCTTCAAATGACGAGGTTTCTTCATGGTTGCGGCAGCGACAATCCAAACAAGGATCAATAGTGATGCCATCCAAAACACCGGTGCATAGCCATAATGGTGAGCCACATAACCACCCGTGAGACCACCAAGGAAGGCCCCAAGAAACTGACTGGTGGAATACACGCCCATCGCAGTCCCCTTGCCACCCGCTGGAGAAATTTTGCTGACCAGTGAGGGTAATGTCGCCTCCAATAGATTGAAGGCCATAAAGAATACAAACAATCCAAACACAAACCAGGTACGATTTTCTGTATTGCCACCGAGTAAAGCTTCCCCTATAGCGAGTAGCACCACCGCACCCACAAACACAGGCTTCATTTTTCGTTTAGCTTCAGCAATGAGAATAAATGGAAGCATACAAAGAAATGAAAGCCCCATGGCTCCCAAGTAGATCATCCAATGCTGATCACGGTCGTAGGATAGCGTTTGCTCCAAAATGACCGGGACAGCGACCCAGCTCGCCATCTGAGCAAAGTGCAATATTCCAATACCTAGGTTGAGGCGTAATAGCTCACCATCTCGTAATAGTTTGCTAAACATGGCGGGTACTGCCTGAGCTTCGGCATTTCGTACAGAGACTTCCGACGTAGGAATGACC
>JBLIJA010000107.1:0-4293 GCA_047635115.1 Porticoccus sp.
GGCTATCAATTGTGGGTCGCCTATTTGTCGAAAATCCGGTAACAAGTAAACTTTGAGCCCGGTTAAGGCGCCTTCCTGAAACATGACATAGGCAATCAAGCACACCATGAGCAGTAGCATTGAGGGCATTAAACGACAGGACCACTTTTCAATGCCTTGTTCAACGCCCGCACTGATGACAGCCGTGGTGAAAATCATAAATACCGCACTGAAAATAAGGTTGCGCGTATTGCCGAACTCGGTCAGCCAGTCAGAAACTTCAGATAGTCCTGTGATTGTTGACAGAGATCCTAGCAGAAATGCCAGCATCCAGCCTGCGACAATACTATAAAAACTGAGAATGAGCGTGGCTGTAATTACCCCAAAAAAACCAGTGTATTTACCCACTTTTTTTTCCATTTCTCCGGTCGATATTTTTTGTAGTGCGCTGACCATATTGGACTTGGTATGGCGGCCAATAATCAGTTCGGCCATCAGCGCGGGGTAGGCTAGGCAAAAGGCGAGTACAAAATATATCAGTACGAAGGCGCCACCGCCATTCTCTGCAGCATTGGTGGGAAACCCCCAGATGTTACCCAAGCCCACCGCTGAGCCTGAAGCGGCCAGTATAAAACCGGTTTTTGATGAAAATTGCCCTCGGGGAGAACTCATGGGGACTGATCTCTGTTTGTTATCAGTCCTATGTTACTGTTTTAGGGACATAAGCCCAGAGAAATGAATGAAGACGGATCAATAAAATTGAATGGTGTACGTGGTGACTCGTGAACATTCTTTTTTCACAAGCCCTTTGCTATGGAGGTTAACTAGCAATTTTTCAGCACAATTTTTCCGGTATGGCTAAAGGTTTCCATCAGCTTGTGTGCTTTTACTGCCCGAGACAGAGGTAGTACTCGATCAATTACCGGTACGATTTTTTTCTCGCTTAGAAAATGCAACATTGCTTCGAACTCAGCATTGCTACCCATGGTTGTACCCTGAATACGGATATGGCGAAAAAACAATGTAGCAAGGGGTAGTCCTTTGGTGGGGTTGCCGAGAGTTGATCCAAAAAATACAAAGCGCCCTGCAGGGAGTAGGGTATCTAGAATACTATTCAACGAATCTCCGCCAGCGCTGTCGATAACGGCATTAAAGCCACCGGAGCGCTGTCGAAGTTTTTTGTAACAATCAGGGTCTGTATAATTTTCTCCTGCTGTGACACCTAGGGCTTTTGCCGCATCTATTTTGTTCTTACTGCGACTACTCACATACACTTCTGCGCCCAAGTGTAAGCTCCAGAGTATGGCGAATGTGGAGACGCCACTTCCTGCACCGGTGATGAGGACTTTGTCCCCGGGTTTAACGTTAGCTTGGGTGACCACGGCCCGCCAGGCAGTCAACCCGGCCAGTGGTACGGCGGCTGCTTGCTCCCAACTCAGATGTTCAGGCTTGGCGCAAATGGCCGTCCACGGTGTACATATATATTCAGCAAAAGTACCTTGATCTGGCATGCCCAGTACTCGAAAGTCTGGGCCAAAATAGGATTGATTATCTCCCCATGACCGAGCGGGATAGAGGACAACTTCTTGACCAATAAGATTTGAGTCTACGCCTTTCCCGATCTCGTCTACAATACCGGCACCATCAGACCCAGCGATACAGGGTAGTTGCATACCAGGATATTTCCCTTGAGTGACCCAATAGTCGCGACGGTTAAGCGCAGACGATTGGAGTTTGATTCTGACTTCACCAGCCTTGGGTGATGGTGTGTCTACGTTTAGAATCTGCAGCTTTTCAGGGCCACCAATCTCATTTAGCACTACTGCTTTCATCGCCGTTACCTTCGTATTTTTTGCATTAGAGTCAAATACATCATTACATCTTAGCTTGTTAGTGATGCTACCACCTATCTGACCAAGGTCTATGATCATTTATCAAGTTTGATTGGGCCATGTCATTTGGTGAGATTGAATGCCCAGCCATATGCGTCTATTCTTTTAGTACCCTCTATAGATAATCTTATGCAGGATTTGATGATGTATAAAAATATTCTGGTGCCTACAGACTTAGCGAATAAAAGTGAACTTTCTGTCCAAACTGCATTAACCATGGCTTCACAAAATCATGGCAGTGTTCAGGGGCTACATGTTGTAGAAAAAATGGGTGGTGAGCCTGATGCTGAAGTTGAAAATTTTTACCTGAAGTTAACTAAGCGGGCCGATCAAAAATTAAGTGATTGGCAGCGAAAGTTTCAGGAAGAGTTTGCCGATATTACCATTGATAAAACGATGCTGGTGGGGAAAAGGGCGCAAGAAATGCTTCAGTTCTTGCAGAAAAAGGCTATTGATTTGATAGTGATAACGTCTCGTGCATTTAACAAAGTGGAGCGAGGCCTTGGTACATTGAGTCATCAAATCTCACTCTTTTCTCCAATTTCGGTCTTAGTGGTGAGATAGGTTCTCTGATTTAAGGATTCATTTCATCGACGGTGGGCATTGGCTCTGTTCTTATTAGTTGCAAAAGTTCAGATCAACAATAGATAGTTTAAACCAAACTTACTGGAATTTTTTGACGACAGCCATGTCGGGCAGTTGAATTACCGTATTCGAGCACCAATTAAGTAGAGATAAAACAGTCACAACTAGGAGTAGTTTCTATGCAGCAGGCTCGTCAATGGTTGTTTGTAGTGTCCATGCTTTGTTTTGCGGCGGTAGTCCAGGCTGCTTTACCCCTATCAGATGGAGATGGAAACAAACTTCCTTCGCTGTCCCCTATGTTGAAGCAGGTCAATCCAGCCGTCGTCAATATCGCTACCTTTTCCAAGCAACAGGTCCAAAATTCCCTATCGAATGATCCTCTTTTTAGGCGTTTTTTTAATGTCCCTGACCAACAAAGAATACCCCGGCATGCACCAAAAAGACGTCAGCAAAGTGCCGGGTCAGGCGTCATTGTCGATGCTCAAAATGGCATTGTGATGACCAACTCTCATGTGATTGATGGTGCTGATGAGGTACAGATATCGCTGGCAGACGGGCGCACCTTTACTGCTGAAGTGAAAGGTTCTGATCCGGAGCTGGATATAGCTATTCTTCAGATTGATGCTGAAGATTTATCTCAAGTACCTCTGGGCGATGCTAGGGTATTAGAAGTAGGTGACTTTGTCGTCGCCATCGGCAGCCCCTTTGGTTTAGGGCAGACAGTGACAACCGGGATTGTCAGTGCGTTGGAGCGTACGGGGTTGGGTATAGAGGGCTATGAAAACTTTATCCAGACGGATGCTTCCATTAATCCCGGTAATTCCGGTGGCGCGTTGGTTAACTTGCATGGTGAACTGATAGGTATCAATACGGCGATTCTTGCCCCGGCGGGTGGCAATGTGGGTATTGGCTTTGCTATCCCTATCAATATGGCTAAAGCCAGCATGGAGCAAATTATTGCTCATGGAGAGGTTCGTCGCGGGCAGTTGGGTATAGGGATACAGGATATTTCTCCAGAGTTGAGCAAAGCGTTTAATCTGAAGAATGGCCAGCAAGGTGTGTTAATTACGGGGGTTGGTGAAGACTCATCAGCTGAGAAGGCTGGGCTTAAAGCTGGAGATATCATTGTTGCTGTTGATGAAAGTACGACCAGCTCAACGGGTCAATTGCGTAGTCAGATCGGTATAAAGGAAATTGGGGATAAGGTTAAGCTTACCTTGATTCGGGAAGGAAAAACCAAAAAGGTAGGGGTAACCGTGGGTGAGCCACAGAAGCTTGCTTCTGTTAGTGACAAGCTTCATTCGCTGCTGGAAGGGGCTCAATGTGAAAACAATCCTGATGGTGAGGGTGTTCTTGTCGCTGCGTTATCACCTAATTCTGTAGCGGCTTATGGTGGTTTAAGGCCTGGAGATATCATTGTTGGCGCTAACCGCCAGTGGGTTAACAATATTAAGAGCTTTCAGGAAGCTCTGTCTTATAACAAGCAATCGGTATTATTGCAGGTTAATCGCAATGGTCGCGTCTTGTATCTGGTGATTCAGTAGTACCCTTGGCCATTACAACTGAAGCGCGCGAGCAACAAAGTGTCACTTTAGGATGCACTTTGTTGCAACCCTGAATTTTAAGCAGAAATTGCTGTAAATATTAAGACGTCGCCTTTGCTACAGATTTTTAGCTCCCTAAGTGGGGGGTGTCGTCAGTAGACGGTTGTGAGTACTTTCGCTTGCCTTCCAGCTTGCGCAGTAATAGATAAGAAATCGATGTAAAGAACAGGCCAAAGAAGGTCACGCCTAGCATGCCAAAAAAGACGGCTACGCCAATATCATTGCGCATCTCT
>JBLIJA010000108.1:0-4080 GCA_047635115.1 Porticoccus sp.
ACGTTCCACGGAATGCTCCTTCGGGCTCTTGTTTTGATGAAGATGTCGGAAAGCGCTGATTTTAGCCTTTCTAACCTTAGGGTGCTATGTGGTTTTCTCAACTTACTAGGCAGAACTCATGGGTCGAACTTAGATGTAGATAAAACGTGCTGTTACCTTGATTTGACAGCGTCAGGGCGGCATGATTGCGTCCTTCCCGGGGTCATAAGGGTGTTAGACCCATCCCAATACAGCCTCTCCAAATAACTGACCATGTTCAAAGGGTATTCCATGAAAGTACTTGTATCGGTCAAACGCGTTGTCGACTACAACGTCAAGGTAAGGCCAAAAGCCGATGGCTCGGGTGTTGACCTGAACAATGTAAAAATGTCGATTAACCCATTTTGTGAAATTGCTGTTGAAGAGGCGGTACGCCTTAAAGAAAAAGATTCAACTACGGAAGTCGTCGTCGTTTCCATTGGCCCGCAGAAGGCACAAGAACAGATCCGTACAGCTCTAGCATTGGGGGGTGATCGAGGTATTTTTATCGCGTCCGATACTGATCTTGAGCCACTCGCGATCGCCAAGTGTTTAAAAGCTATTTGTGATCAGGAAAATCCTGACCTTATACTTATGGGCAAACAATCCATTGATGGCGATAACAACCAGACTGGACAGATGCTCGGGGCATTGACCGGTTATCCGCAGGGCACATTCGCATCAGAGTTAATCATCGATGGCGCTAATGCTAATGTAACGCGTGAAATTGATGGCGGTCTGCAAACAGTTGGTCTCCGTCTTCCCGCTATCGTGACGACAGACTTACGCCTCAACGAGCCACGCTATGCCTCTTTGCCTAACATCATGAAGGCCAAGAAAAAACCAATGGAAAAGACGACGCCTGAAGAACTTGGTGTCGATACAACACCTCGAGTAACCACACTGAAGGTCGAATCACCCGCTGAACGAGCTGCTGGTATTAAAGTGATAAGTGTCGATGAACTACTGGATAAACTGAAAAACGAAGCGAAGGTGATCTGATGAGAATCCTGGTACTTGCTGAGCATGATAATAGCAGTCTGAAACCAGCAACACTTTGTACCGTTGCTGCTGCTCAGGCCATAGGTGGCGATATTGATCTATTAATTGTAGGCTCAGGCTGCAGTGGCGCAGCTAATGAAGCCGCTAAAATCCCCGGGATAGGAAAAGTGCTTGTGGCCGACAACCCAGCTTATGAGCACAGATTAGCTGAAAATATTGCGCCTTTAGTCGCTGAAGTTGCTACTAATTACTCCCATATACTAGCTCCAGCAACAACCACAGGAAAAAACATCACACCACGTGTTGCGGCACTGCTGGATGTTCAATCAATCTCCGATATCAGTAGCGTCGAAAGTCCCGATACGTTTAAACGACCTATTTATGCAGGCAACATCATTGCCACAGTTCAAAGTAGTGATTCGATTAAGGTTTTGACCGTAAGAACTACGGCCTTTGGAGCAGTTTCAGCTGAAGGGGGTACGGCCAGTATTGAAACACTGACAAGTGTTCATGATTCAGGTACTTCTACCTTAATTAGTGAAGAGTTTGCCGTCTCTGAGCGACCTGAGCTTACCGCCGCACGTGTCGTGGTTGCTGGTGGTCGCAGTATGGCCAGCAGGGAAAACTTCAAACTACTTGAGAGTCTCGCTGACAAACTAGGAGGCGCTGTAGGAGCATCGCGTGCTGCAGTGGACGCTGGTTTTGTTTCCAACGACATGCAAGTGGGTCAAACGGGTAAAATTGTGGCTCCTGACTTATATATTGCAGTAGGCATTTCGGGTGCAATTCAACATTTGGCAGGGATGAAAGACAGTAAAGTGATAGTGGCAATTAACAAGGATGAAGAAGCACCTATCTTTCAGGTGGCAGACTACGGTTTAGTTGCCGATTTATTCGATGTGATATCTGAATTAAATACTAAGCTCTGATTTAGCCCATATATCACGGTGCTCATCTTGACCGTAATGACGATCTTTGGCCAAAGCTGGTGCTGCGGCTATGACCATTGATGCCGTCAGTAATCCAACAATAGCGAGATTTTTCATCAGAAGTCCCTCAATTTATGGCTCTCATAGACTTTAAACGTTCTAGCGAGGCATAGGTTGACGGATGAGGTTATCTTTATGACGCTAACTATTAATATATTTTGAGCCAGATAGGGCAATGATCAGAGGGTTTTTCCATGGCTCGAATTTCATAATCTATTCCCGCATCCGACGAAGTCGCCATGAGTGACGCAGAGGCGAGCATAAGGTCAATACGAAGCCCACGTTTAGGTTCTCGTTCGAACCCACGGCTACGGTAGTCGAACCAACTGTATCGATCCGGCTCAGTAGGGTGAAAATGTTGATAACTGTCGACTAACCCCCATTGCTGAAGCTTTTCAAGCCAATCGCGTTCTTCTGGTAGGAAGCAGCACTTACCCGTGCGAAGCCAACGCTTACGATTGTCATCTCCAATACCAATATCTATATCCAGTCGAGCCACATTCACATCACCCATGATCAACAGCTTCTCATCAGGTTCATGTTGTTGCTCTAAGCTCGATAGTAAATTTGCGTAAAACTGTTTTTTACAGGGAAATTTCTGAGGGTGATCTCGACTTTCGCCTTGAGGAAAATAGCCATTGTAGATATTTAATTTCTCGCCATTAGCCTCGAATTGCCCATAAATAAGCCTCTTCTGGCTTCCCTCTTCATCTGAATGGAATCCCTTTTGGCTCATAATAAGAGGTAAGCGGTAGAGCAGGGCAACACCGTAGTGACCCTTTTGTCCGTGATAGATGACATCGTATCCAAGCTGTTTAATAGCATCGAGAGGAAACGCCTCATCTACGACCTTAGTTTCCTGTAGACCAATAATCTCAGGGGAATGCTTCTCTACAATAGCTTTAAGCTGGTGCAGACGAGCGCGAAGACCATTGGCATTAAAAGAGACGATCTTCATCTTAAGGTTGTTTGGCCCGCAGCATAGGCGGTTTTGTTAAATCTATATAGTCGGAAATGATATTACCGGTTTCATAAAGAAGAGGGTCTCGCTCAGAAAGAGGCGTGCTCTTTTCTTCTTCACTCTTTTCTTTACTCCCTTCTTCAGTTTCATCAACGGCGCGTAATTCTTCAATGGTGGCGTAAGGAGGCTGTGCTTTCGCTACCCGCCGTTTATTTTCAAGCGTTAGCCATATGTCGTCATATTCCTTAACTTCTGCACGACGTTTCTCCTCATTAAGAGATAACTGCTTCAGTTTTTGACGCTCCTTCATTAGCACTAACTCATCATTTAGGTGAACTAGGTCAGGATCCTGTTGCAGTCGGTATTCGTGTCGCTCTTGTAGAGTCTGCATAGAAACAAGCGTTAGGTTATAGCGGCGGTGGGGCGCTGCAGGAATACTGTCCCAAGGTAAGGCGTTATCTTCACTACTTTCACCTACTTTATCGATGTTGTAGTACGAGGGTAAGGTGACATCGGGAACAACGCCTAAGTGCTGGGTACTGTTACCGGAAACCCTGTAAAATTTAGATTCAGTGAGCTTTAACTGCCCTTCACGAACGGGTAACTGAACCTGTACAGTGCCTTTACCAAAACTTTGACCACCTACCACTAAACCACGTCCATAATCTTGTATTGCACCAGCAAAAATTTCTGAGGCAGAGGCGCTCAGACGATTAATTAACACCACCAGAGGGCCTCGATAGTATGCCTCTGCACGAGACCGGTAGTTCCGAGATATAACTTGACCAGAATCTTGCACCTGCACAATGGGACCAGGATCAATGAACAAATCAGTCAGAGTGGTCGCCTCTTGTAAAAAGCCGCCACCATTATTTCGTAGATCAAGAATGATGCCATTCACGTTCTCTTGTTCTAACTCACCTAACAGCCGTAACACATCCTTAGTTGTGCTCTTAAAATTTGGATCCCGATTGTGGTAGGCATCCACATCAAGATAGAAAGCCGGGATCTCAATTACTCCTATACGGTAACTACCTTCTTTGGTTTTAACATCTATGATTTCAGCTTTTGCGGATTGTTCCTCGAGCTGAATTTTGTCACGAACAATCA
>JBLIJA010000109.1:0-3770 GCA_047635115.1 Porticoccus sp.
TTGACGTTGGTTAAAACGGACAAAGTGAGGCCATTGTCTATTGTTTTGTTGGGCTTTGAGTACTGGCAGCGACTGATTGATTGGATTCGTAAAACCATGCTGTCCAATGGCTGTATTGAAGAAAGAGAATTACATTTTTTAGTGTTGTTGATGATGCTGAATCAGCGGCAAAAATTATTCTACAACACGCGCGAAATCTGCAGGCTCAAGAGATAGCCGAGTAGTGTTGAGCGCTGTCAGTTAAAATACTTAGCTTAGAAATCATCTAAAACGTAAATAGTTTCAGAGTCCAACTCTGAGAGTGGGTCGCCCCACTTCTCTGGTACATAAACATCATCTGCCATTGAGCTGTCTTCGTTGCTTAGTTCGTAGGAAACCCTCCAGTCTTCTGGGGGTTTGGCAGAAAGTAGAAGCATCTGCTGCCAAGTATCAAAATCCAGTTCGCCGACGTCTCCATCTAAGTATTGAATTTCAACGGCACCAGCCTGTTCGTCAATGGCGACCACCTCAAAGAGTTGATCGTTGGATGCATCCTGATACCAGGCACCGATTATAGGTGCTTGTGAAGCCATAATCATTCCCTCCACATCGTCTATTTGACCAAGTTAGCACCAATCTGTGGGTGGCGCACTTTAATCAGTAGGGCTGTTAGGTTGGTAAATACACGGGGCGGCAGCTTATATAATGTACGTAAATTAGAAAAAGTGTGAAGTATTTATGCTAAGTATGTTTATCCCATTGATTTTATTTTTTTCTTGGTGGCTCTGGATGTTAGAGGTTAAGCACCAGATAACATAAAAGGCAGTATTGTAAATGCTAAACTAGTCTAATTTTGGTTAATAGTTGACAAGCCTTCTATGCCTTCTTATGTTGCGACTCCAACCTAATGAGATTTGATGTCATGACGCTAGGATCACTGATGCTTGACCTGGACGGGTTGACGCTGACAACAGATGAAGTGGCACTCATTCAGAACCCCTGGGTGGGTGGTGTGATTTTTTTTGCTCGTAATTTTGAGAACCGCGAGCAAATTATGGGTCTGGTAGGTGAAATTCGTGTCCTTTGTCCCCAGTTGTTGGTTTGTGTGGATCAGGAGGGCGGACGAGTACAACGTTTTCGTGAAGGTTTTAGTCGTTTGCCGCCGATGCAACTCCTAGGAGATCGCTTGTGTGAGGGAGAGGCAGATGCTGAGGCGCTTCTTCAGAATACAGGCTGGCTGATGGCTTCAGAGCTGCTGGCCTGCGGTATAGATTTTAGCTTCGCTCCGGTGTTGGATGTGGATCGGACACAATGTGAGGTCATTGCTGATCGTTCGTTTTCCGATAATCCCGAGCAGGCTATCCGTGCCGCTAGGGCCTTTATCAAGGGTATGCACGAGGCTGGCATGGCGGCGACAGGTAAACACTTCCCTGGCCACGGTGGTGTAAGGGCTGACAGCCATTTTGAAACACCCTATGACAATCGCTCCCTTGAAGCACTACGAAGTCGGGATTTACTCCCTTTTATTCATCTATCAAGTGAGATGGATGCGGTTATGCCAGCTCATATTATCTTTCCCTCCATCGATTTGGATGCCGTGGGTTTTTCACGCTTTTGGCTACAGACAATACTGCGTAATGAACTGCAGTTTGATGGGGTGATTTTCAGTGATGATCTCTCCATGAAGGGTGCGGATGTGGCGGGCAGTTATGCCGATAAGGCTCGCTGTGCCCTTCAGGCAGGCTGTGATATGGTGCTGGTGTGTAACAATCGCCAGGGTGCGCTGGAGGTGTTGGATTACCTCGATCTCAGTGGGGTTGAACCGTCTTCCCGACTATCGAGAATGTCTGCCAGTCAGTCGTTGAACTGGGAGGACTTGGTCAACAGTGAACGGTGGCAGTCTACTACCGCAGAATTATTGACTCTACAAACATCTTGTCTATAAACAACGCAAAAGGAACAGGTCCCTATGCAACTATTGGAAAACTGGCTAGGTAAGCTAATCGACGAACAGCGCCTGTGGATGGTCGAAGTTTTTTTGATTGTCTTTGTAGCGCTAATGCTTGGCTATTTGGTTAACAAGGTGATTAACTTTCTCGAAAAGCATGCGGCCCGTACCAGTACGGTTTGGGATGATGCGCTGATCGAAGCTTCTCGTCGCCCCGCAGTTTGGGCCATCTGGATTCTCGGAACCAATATGGCCGTTGCTGTGGCCGCTAGGGTCTCTGAATCAGAACTGTATGAGCTCATTGGCCCGATCAATCGGGTTGCAGTGATATTCCTCTGTGCTTTGTTCCTGTTAAACCTGATTAAACGAGCTGAGCGGAACTTGGTTCACCCGGATCATATGGCCGAGCCGATGGATGAGACGACCGTTAGAGCCATCGGTAAATTACTGCGGGCCTCAGTGATCATCACTGCCGTTCTCATTGCCATGCAGGTATTTGGCTATAGCATTTCCGGGTTGTTGGCCTTTGGTGGTATTGGCGGATTGGCAGTGGGCTTCGCTGCGAAGGACTTGCTGGCTAATTTTTTTGGTGGCTTGATGCTTTACTTGGATCAACCTTTCAAGGTGGGTGACTGGGTACGCTCTCCTGATCAAGAAATTGAAGGTACTGTGGAAGACATTGGCTGGCGTCTCACGCGTATTCGTACCTTTGACCAGCGGCCGCTGTACATTCCGAACGCAATTTTTAATAGTATTTCTGTGGAAAACCCTTCGCGTATGTCGAACCGTCGTATCTACGAAACCATCGGTATTCGTTACGAAGATGTTGATAAAATGGAAGTTATTGTCGAGGGTGTGAAACAGATGTTGCGCGAACATTCTGAGATAGATCAGAGTCAGACGCTGATTGTTAACCTCAATACTTTTTCGGCATCTTCATTAGATTTTTTTATTTATACATTTACAAAAACCATCCAATGGGCGAAATATCATGAAATTAAACAGGATGTTTTATTGAAAGTTAGTGAAGTGATTGTCCGTCATGGTGCGGAAATAGCCTTTCCCACATCCACGGTACATCTACCCGGAAAAGTCCAGTTAGCCCAAGTAAAAGATATGGGTAAGTTGGACTGTGAAGGCATTGAATGAAGATAGGTATTATTGGTGGCAGTGGTCTAACAGATTTTAATGAACTACATGTTCAGCAGCGGTTAACGCCCACCACGCCATGGGGTGAACCCTCATCACCATTGATTGTTGGTACATTTCATACGGCAGAAACACCCATTGCTTTTGAGAGAACTGAGGTGGTCTTTATTGCACGACATGGTGAAGAGCATCGTATTCCTCCGCATAAAGTGAACTATCGGGCCAACATAGTAGCCCTGAGAGATCAGCAAGTGTCAGCTATCTATGCCGTTAATGTGGTGGGTGGCGTTAATATGGAAATGTGCCCTGGAGACTTGGTAATACCGGATCAAATTATCGATTACACCTGGGGGAGGGAACATACCTATTCAGATGGTCCTGATTCGGCATTGAAGCATGTTGATTTTACCAACCCCTACGACAACTCATTAAAGGACGCATTGTTACGCCAAGCTATAAGTCAGTCGTTGCCGGTACATGCTGGTGGTGTTTATGGTGTTACTCCGGGGCCTCGACTTGAAACTGCGGCTGAAATTGCACGGATGGAGAGAGATGGCTGTGACATTGTTGGTATGACCGGAATGCCTGAGGCGGCACTGGCTCGTGAACTCAATATTCCCTACGCCAGCTTGGCACTGGTGGTCAATATGGCAGCCGGTATATGCGACAGCGAAATCTCCATTAAGCAGATCCA
>JBLIJA010000110.1:0-3735 GCA_047635115.1 Porticoccus sp.
CATCAACTTGTGTACCAAAAAACCAATCCGTCTGTTCCGTCTGTCTATATTGATGCTTGTGGTGGATAAACCGCAATCATCAAATAATATCCTCTCTTTCTATTAGCCTGATCTGATCTGCATTATTAGATGCAGGGGCTAAACATTGGACGACTTAAATTTATGCTATGCTGAAAGAAATAAGTGCTTATAATTTAACTTGGAGTTGCTATGGGATTACTAACCACAACTATTGGAGCCTACCCCAAACCAGATTATATAGACCTACCTGATTGGTTTGGCAATTTAGACACGTCACACCCCACCCGTGGCTGGGCTGCTGCGGTGTCTGCCATGGGCGACGATTTTGAGGCCATCCTTACCCGCGGCACCCTTCAAGCGGTGCAAGACCAGGTCAACGCAGGTATCGACATACCCACAGACGGTGAGATTGCGCGGGAGAATTATATTCACTACCACTGTCGACAGCTGAGTGGCATCGATTTTGACATATTAACGGAAAAGAGCCTACGCAACGGCAATTACTCCTCGTTCCTGCCCACAGTGCGCGCACCGGTCACATCTGAGCGTTTATTTCTTGCCAATGATTGGCGCCGTGCGCAACAGGCCACTGATAAGCCGGTAAAGATCACCATGCCTGGACCCTTAACCATGGCCGACACCTTAGTGGACGAGTTTTATGGTGATCAAAAGGAGTTCGGCAAAGCCGTCGCCGAGGCACTCAACCGCGAAATTTTAAGCCTAGCCGACGCTGGCTGTCGGCACATTCAAATTGACGAGCCTCTCTTTGCACGTTATCCAGACCGAGCATTACTATTTGGCGTCGAAAACTTAGACCGAGCCTTTCACAATTGCCCCCAAGAAGTTGTTCGCACAGCTCACATGTGCTGCGGCTACCCAGACAAAATCGATGTTGTCGATTACCCCAAGGCTCCACCTCAATCTTACTTCCAGATTGCTGACGCCATGGAAGATTCGAGCATCATGGCCTTGTCTTTGGAAGATGCCCACCGTTACAACGATCTCACATTGCTGGAGCACTTTAAAACAACACAGATCATTTTAGGGGTTGTGGCCATTGCCAAGAGCCGGGTAGAAGCGGTGGAGGAAATTCGCCAACGTTTGCTGCAAGCACTTGAGCACATTGATGCCCACCGCCTGATTGCTGGACCCGACTGTGGTCTGGGCATTTTGGGGCGCGACCTAGCTATGGAAAAAATGCGTCATTTGAGTGAGGCTGCTCATTCCATCGACTGCTAAATAAACTGCTGAACCAACACAATACCGCCAACCAGTGCGAGGCAATACAACAAAATTTTCCAGATTGAAAACTTCCGCACTGACCAGTCAATACGGTCATCTCGCTCAGTCTGCTTCTTAGAGGCTTTAAACCGACCGAGATAGAAAAAAATAGCTAATGACAAAACTGCCATGGAGCCAAAGACTAATGTATTGGCATCCACTAGCGACTTCTCAGTTTAGCGAGTAGCCTGAGCATTTCAAGATAGAGCCATATCAACGTCACCATCAAAGAAAAAGCACCAAACCATTCCATATATTTGGGGGCGCCCATCTCTGAACCCTGTTCAATGAAATCGAAATCCAACACTAAATTAAGTGCGGCAATGGCGACGACAAACAGGCTAAAGCCAATACCAAATAAACCGTTTGAGTGAATAAATCCTATGCCGCCAGAACCAAACATATTCATCAGCATACTAACCAAATAGAGCACCCCAATCCCCATGGTGGCTGAAGTCACCATCAAGCGAAAATTTTCTGTGGGCTTAACGATGCCAGTTTTGTAAAGCAACAACAATGATGCAAGAGTCCCCAGCGTCAAACCTACCGCCTGGATCACAATACCTGGATATTGCATCTCAAAGATGCCCGAGATGGCCCCCAAAAAAAGGCCCTGAGATAAAGCATACAGGGGCGCTGTGATACCAGACCACTGCTTTTTAAATATAGTCACCAGGGCAAATATAAAGCCCATGATCGCACCACCAATTGCAAGCGGCATCACAGATCCTGCGTTACCACTTTCAAAGAACAGGTTCCAGGTCCAAGACGCTGACAACACCACCAATGCCAGTAAGATACCAGTCTTGTTCACCGTCCCTTGCAGAGTCATGGTTTGTGACGACGTTGATTGAATGCCACCTGCTGGTGATGATGACTGGGCACTCTTACTGAACGTGTCTGCCCTCAACGCTGGGTTGCCTGAACGACCGAACATCTGCAGCGCTCTATGATTTGACATATGTTTAATTCCTAGTTTTCTAATAAAAATTTCACCCCAAGCGCGTCAATATGCCAGACGCTTGGGTCGGTTAAAGTTACAGCAATCATAGCTGAATAAGCTTACCAACCCAATAATGTTGGACAAAAATATTTTCTCGAAGAGAGTGCCTCATTCTTTAGTATAAAGCTTTATAGATTTATAATTCTTTATTAATTATATGTTATGTTATAACATTACACTATATGGAAGGATCTTCAGATCAAGGCCAGTAATAAATATATAGAGAGTTTTCATGCTTCACAATAATAAGTTGCCAGTTACTGTTTTATCAGGATTTCTTGGTGCAGGAAAAACTACGGTACTCAGTCATATATTGAACAATCGCCAAGGTAAAAAAGTGGCTGTGATCGTTAATGATATGAGTGAAGTTAATATCGATTCAGCCATGGTTACAAACGAAGTCTCTCTCAACCACAGCGATGAAAAACTTGTTGAAATGAGTAATGGCTGTATTTGTTGTACATTACGCGAAGATCTTTTGCTAGAGGTTACCGAGTTGGCAAAAGATGGACGCTTTGATTACTTGTTGATTGAATCGACGGGTATTTCTGAGCCATTGCCTATAGCCGAAACCTTTACTTTTGCTGACGAGGACGGTATCTCATTATCAGATGTCGCAACACTGGACACTATGGTTACGGTTGTTGATGCGGTGAATTTTTTAAATGATTATGAAGAGGCATTTTCCTTACAAGAAACAGGAGAATCCTTAGGAGAAGAAGACGAACGTAGTGTCTCTGATTTACTGGTTGATCAAGTGGAATTTGCTGATGTCATCCTCATTAGCAAAACTGACCTGGCTGATAAGGTGGATATTGAGCGCTTAAAAGCAATACTCAAAACCCTTAATACCCATGCCCGAATCATCCCTATCGTTGCGGGTCAAGTTGATATTGATGCAGTGCTGAGTACTGGTTTGTTCGATTTTGAACGTGCTCAGAATGCGCCGGGATGGCTTATGGAATTGCGCGGTGAACACGTTCCTGAAACTGAAGAATATGGCATTAGCAGTTTTAGTTTTCTTGCCCGCCGTCCATTTCATCCCGAAAAGTTTCATCACTTTCTTCACGACACAGAGAAATTTGGCAAATTAATTCGCTCCAAGGGATACTTTTGGTTGGCATCTCGTCCCCAATTTGCAGGGCAATGGAATCAGGCGGGCGGTATTGCTCGCTATGGTTTTGGGGCGATGTTTTGGAAATCTACGCCTAAAAAAGACTGGCCTACTGACGCAGAGTCATTGAACACAATACAGCAGCACTGGGTTGAGCCATTTGGTGATATGCGTCAAGAATTAGTGTTTATTGGCCAGCAACTGGACCAAACCGCTATGATTCATGCACTCAACGAATGTTTGTTGTCAGATGATGAATTATTAAAAGGAGAAACTTACTGGGCAACACTAAGTGATCCATTTCCTTCATGGAGTG
>JBLIJA010000111.1:0-3731 GCA_047635115.1 Porticoccus sp.
ATCACCCCTTCCCAAATAGACCTAAAAAAGGGTGTCTCCATAGGCCAGCCCGGTGATTGTGATGACGACACCCGGCAACAGTTAAAGGAGGCATTGATGGGCCTGCACCCTTGGAGAAAGGGTCCGTATGCGTTGTTTGGTCTTCACCTCGATACAGAATGGCGCTCAGACTGGAAATGGGACCGGGTTATTCCTCATTTGGCACCTTTGCAAGATCGCTTGGTACTGGATGTGGGTTGCGGTAATGGTTACCACTGCTGGCGGATGCTGGGAGAAGGCGCCAACCGAGTAATTGGCATTGATCCCTCCGGTAAGTTTATCCATCAATTCTATGCCCTAAAACACTACATGGGAGACTTGCCTGTAGACGTGCTCCCTGTGGGTATTGAGCAAGTACCACCGGAACTGAGAGCCTTTGATACGGTGTTTTCAATGGGTGTGTTCTATCACCGCCGATCACCTATGGATCACCTTAAAGAACTGCGAGACTGTCTGCGCCCAGGCGGGCAACTGGTTTTGGAAACACTGGTGATTGAGGGTGGCTTGATTAACAGGATAGGCGACGTGCTCGTACCCGAAGGGCGCTATGCACAAATGCGTAATATATGGTTTCTACCCCGTGTTGAAACCCTGCTCTCCTGGATGAGAAAGTGCGGCTTGAAAAACCCCCGAATGGTGGATATCGCTAAAACCAGCGTAGCCGAACAACGGTCAACAGAGTGGATGCACTTTGAGTCTCTGTCGGATTTTTTGGACCCGAATGATGACAGCCTGACTGCTGAAGGCCACCCTGCTCCCATCAGAGCGGTATTTGTTGCTGAGGTGTAACCGGCGGCAATTGAGCTCCTGGAACAACCTGTCGTTATCATTTCGCTTGATTAGTCGTCTAACTCGACAATGGGCGTATCCAGCCCAAACTCAGTATGGATTTGGGTGCACCAACGGTTGAGACGACCTGACGTGAGTTCTGGTTGCTGGTCTTCATCTAGAGCAAGCCCCACAAAAAACGTCATACCTGTAGTCCCGGGCTTCACCTCGGTCTTTACCTCAGCTTTAGAGGCATCGTAGTCGTAACCCTCGGCGGGCCAATAACCGATGATCTTGTCAGCGGTTTTTATTACCACATCGTGCAACATACCCATGGCGTCCAGGAAAAAGTCACCGTAGCCAAACTGGTCTCCAAGACCAATAAATGCCACGGTTTTTTCAGAAAAATCTATCGCTTCCACATCGATCCAAAAATCTTCCCAATCGGACTGAATTTGCCCAAAGTCCCAGGTTGGAATACCAAGAATCAATTTATCGTAATCAAGAAATTCGAGCTGCGTGACATCGCCAACGTCATGCACAGCCACCACATCACTACCTAATCGCTGCACAATGCGATAGGCAATAGATTCTGTATTTCCTTCATCACTACCAAAGAATAAACCGATTTTGGTCACAGTGGCCTCACACTCATAAACGGGGGGAAAATAGCAGCGCAGATTCTCCCAGCTCTGCTGCCATGTTTCAACATTCAGCCATTTAAAAACTGACTAACATCAAAGATAAAATGCAGAAAAAAGGTAGTGTAGGAATAAGGATGGATAGCTATGTGGTTGACGCGTAAAGAGCTTGTTAAAAATCGGCTTATGTGCAACTGAATGTAGTCATCCTGAGTGAATGAATACAATGGTTCATCTGACTCAGCATTGGTAATGGCGCGAACTCGCAGCTCGACAACAACATTATCACCAATGCGTCGCTCTGCTTCAATATTGGAAAAGGTTTCTTACGTGTCTTTATCAATCACAACATTTCTTACTGGATTAAAAATAGAGGGTAATGCCAAACTCTATGATCATTCCGAAGCGCTAAGCTTGTTTAGCACTCAGGAACTCAATTTGAATAGAGAAGGGATTCAAATTCATAAAAAATCCGACCTATTGTCGGATTTTTAGTTGATGGTATATCAGAATTATCCACACCAAACTTCAACAATCGTTAAGAATGAGGACCTTTTGTTTTTTTTCCAGATTTATCGAAGTACTCACCGCGTCCCTCTACTTGTCCATTTCTGTAACTGACTCTCGAGCTCAACTGACCATTTGTATGAAAATATTCAGTAAATCCGTCTTTTTGTCCGTTTTTATAATTAGCTCTAATGTGCAACTTGCCATTTCTATAGAAAGACTCTTCGAGCCCATTCTTTAGTCCCTTCTTGTAATGAATCTTTGAAGCCAACAACCGATTCAGATGGTAATACTTCACAACAACGCCACTAACAGGCTTGCTGGTTCTAGTTATATAGCTAACATCATCGCTTATAAACGTTTCTCTTTCTAAAATTTCTTTAGCAACAACGGTCGTTACGTTAAACAAGAACAAAGCCAAAAAGACTGCAAAATATTTTCTCATATGAAAGATCACCGCCAAGATACAGAATATCAATATGGCATTTTACCCCACCGGACAAATAAGTATAACCATAAGTTTTTCCCTTTTTTTACCCTTTAAATAAATCTCAATGGACTGTGAACCAAGGGGGCTAGCTCTATCAGACTGCAAAAGAGACGAAGAGTAGTGATGAATAATAATGAACTTGTCTTAATTAAAGAGGCCTGAAGTGCATACCAATCAGCCACATGCTGAAATTTCAGTCACTACGTAACAATCTGGCCCACGCACAGGATATTTCCACCTATGACTGGGCTCAGATCGCACGAACATCTATGCGTATGTTTGAATAATGTCTCTGTAGGGTTGGTAGATACAAAAGTTAAAAGTACGGATATAACCACAGTGCCTAAGGAGAAGGGGCCATTGAGCATCCATAAACTCATGTTGCCGGGTAGTGATTGTGGTTTTCTGGGCAACAAAAAAGGCCTGCCATATATGGCAAGCCTTTTTTTGTATGGCGCACTCGGAAGGATTCGAACCTTCGACCGCTCGGTTCGTAGCCGAGTACTCTATCCAGCTGAGCTACGAGTGCTTAAGGGCGGGTAATATATGAAAGTGAACGTTTGTAGTCAAGCCGAAAAACAATTTTACTTGGAATTGCTTTATTTGTATCAAGTTCAAACCGAATCTATAGGGCAATCTCCTGATCAAGGTGGAACATCTCTCGCCATAAGCTCTTCGTAAGACTACGTTAACATTGACAGGGGCTCAGACTGCCATAAATATATAGATATATTTACAACACAATCAAAGAGCTGAGTACAGTGCTGCAGCTTTACGTCTTTAGTGAAGGGGAAAAACAATGGTACGCATAGCAATCAACGGTTACGGACGTATCGGGCGTAATATTCTCAGGGCATTTTATGAACGCCCAGAACTCAAAGATAAAATTGAAATTGTAGCCGTTAATGACAGAGGTGACGTTTCTATCAATGCTCACCTCACCCAGTATGACAGCGTCCATGGCCATTTTAACCATCTAGTACAGTATGATGAACAGTCACTCATTATTGCCGATGATCATATCAGGGTGCTCTCAGAGGCTAACCCAAGCAAGCTCCCATGGGCCGAACTGAAGATTGATGTGGTTCTTGAATGTACTGGCGCATTTACTGATCGGGACAAGGCTGCTGGGCACCTTGAGGCTGGAGCCCAAAAAGTTCTTGTCTCCGCTCCTGGAAAAAATATGGATGCCACCGTCGTTTTTGGTATTAATGATCAAGAACTGACATCAGAACATAGAATTATCTCCAATGCCTCATGTACCACAAACTGCCTCGCACCTATCG
>JBLIJA010000112.1:0-3716 GCA_047635115.1 Porticoccus sp.
CCAAACTCGTCTTTGACTCTTTTGACGATATCCAAATAAGGCATTCCGGGCTTGACCATCACCATGTCAGCGCCCTCAGCTAGGTCCAAAGCGACCTCTTGCAGCGCTTCATTGCTGTTGGCTACATCCATCTGGTAGTTGTATTTGTTTCCGCTGCCCAGGCTGCCACTAGAACCTACCGCGTCCCGGAAGGGGCCATAGTAGCTAGAGGCATATTTAGCCGAATAAGCAAGAATGCGGGTATAAATTTGATTGTTCTCTTCCAAAACATAGCGAATAGCGCCAACTCTACCGTCCATCATGTCAGAGGGTGCGACTATGTCTGCGCCCGCTACAGCATGAGATAGAGCTTGTTTCGCCAGGACCTCAACAGTTTCTTCGTTGAGGACATAGCCGTTCTCATCGATGATTCCATCTTGGCCGTGTGTTGTGTAAGGGTCCAATGCCACGTCTGTAATCACCCCTAGCGCCGGGAATGCCCTTTTAAGTTCACGTACAGCGGTTTGAACCAAGCCATTGGGATTGTAGGCTTCTTCGGCTAGCAGGCTTTTGACGTTGGCATCTGGCGCGGGAAAAAGAGCGATCGCGGGGATTTTTAGTTCAACCAGTTCTTGAGCCTCGAGCAGCAATTCATCGATACTGAACCTAAACATTCCTGGCATTGACGAGATTTCTTGTCGCTGTTTTTGACCTTCGACAATAAAAACGGGGAATATCAGGTCATCTACCGACAATCGGGTCTCTCGCATTAAACGTCTGCTAAAATCGTCTTTTCGCATGCGCCGCATACGATTAACGGGAAATTCACGGCTAAAGTCAAAATTTGGCACAGCTAATACTCTCTCATGTATAGGATGTAGGGGTTTAACCAGTAATTAGGATCTAGTATATGGCGTATTTTGAATAGAATGAAGTAATCACCCGACAACGATAGACATATTCAATGCTATGGGTTTTAAATAAGCATAGCCAACCAAAAAGAGAATCACGTTGAATAAAACAAAAATACTTCTAGTCATTGTTATCATAGCCGTCATTGCTTCGTATATTTTTTTTGATATTGGTCGGTTTCTGACCCTGAGTTTTATCCAATCCCAATTGAGTCAGATCCAGCAGTTCAGAGACGAGAATTTTGGGCTTACCGCGCTTTTATACTTTACTGCCTATATCGTAATTACCGCGCTGTCTATTCCCGGCGCAGTTATCGTTACGCTCTTAGGCGGTGCCATATTTGGTGTCCTTTGGGGAACTTTCATAGTCTCATTTGCCAGCAGTATAGGGGCGACATTAGCATTTCTAGTGTCTCGGTTACTGCTTAGAGATTGGGTGCAATCAAAATTTGGGCACTATCTAGGGCCAATCAATCGAGGTGTTGAGAAGGATGGTAATTTTTATCTTTTTAGTATTCGAATGGTCCCGCTATTCCCTTTTTTCATAGTCAATTTGTTGATGGGTTTGACTCCAATAAGTGTAGGGTCTTTTTATATTGTTAGTCAGATAGGGATGCTAGTGGGCACTGCAGTTTATGTGAACGCGGGGTCAGAGTTGGCTCAAATAACGTCATTGTCAGGGCTGGTCAGTCCAAGTGTGATTTTGTCATTTGTGCTACTTGGTATATTTCCATTGGTAGCAAAATTTATTGTAGGACTAATAAAGCGAAAAAAGTTATGAAAAAATTTACCAAGCCCAAGAAGTTTGATGCCAATATCGTCATTATAGGGGCAGGTTCAGCTGGGCTAGTCGCAGCAATTATTGCGGCGGGCGCAAAGGCAAAAGTTATTTTGATTGAAAAACACAAAATGGGGGGCGACTGCCTAAACACAGGCTGTGTTCCAAGCAAGTCCCTTATTCGAAGCGGCAGGATGATGGCCTACTTACGCCGTGCCAAGGAATATGGAATTGATGACGCTACAGGTACCATTAATTTCAAAGCTGTTATGGCTAGGGTTCAGAATGTAATCAAAGCCATTGAGCCACATGATTCTGTTGAGCGCTTTACGTCTTTAGGGGTGGAGTGCATTATGGGTGATGCGATGATTGAATCGCCTTATACGGTAACTGTAAATGGCAGAACCATTCATACTAAATCGATCATTCTTGCCTCTGGCGCGCGGCCATTAGTTCCTCCAATTCCTGGGCTGGAGTCTGTTGATTATGTGAATTCAGATACCGTATGGGGTTTAACGGAACTGCCTCCACGGCTGTTAGTGGTGGGCGGTGGCCCGATTGGCTGCGAGCTTGCTCAGGCATTTAATAACTTGGGGTCGAAGGTCACCCAAGTGGATATGGCGCCGCGAATAATGCCTCGTGAAGATGCCGAGGTGTCGGCAACAGTTATGATGCAGTTTGCGAAAGATGGTATTGATGTTCTAGTTGATCACAAGCTTCTTAAGTTCGAAAAGATCGATGGTGAAAACTGGATGGAAGCGGAGCACGGGGGCAAAACTGTGCGGGTAGCATTTGACTGTGTTCTTCTGGCGATTGGCCGCAAACCTAATGTTGAGGGGTTTGGTCTTGAAAAATTAGACATACCATTAACACCCCAAGGTACCGTTCGGGTCAACGACGCAATGCAGACAGCGTATCCAAATGTCTACGCATGCGGAGATGTTGCTGGGCCTTATCAGTTCACGCATATGGCATCTTATCAGGCATGGTTTGCGTCATTGAATGCAATGTTAGGCGGGCTTTGGAGGTCCAAGGTTAGTTATCGAGTTGTTCCTTGGGCTACGTTTACCGATCCGGAAGTGGCCCGGGTTGGCTTAAGTGAACAGGATGCCATCGAGCAAAAAATTCCTTATGACGTTACCCGTTATGATATGGATCACCTAGACAGGGCCTTAGCCGATGGCGAGGCCCATGGCTTTGTTAAGGTGCTAACCGTCCCGGGAAAAGACAAAATACTCGGTGCGACAATTGTTGGCTATCACGCCGGTGAAATGATTGGTGAGTTTGTTTTTGCAATGACTCATAACATGGGTTTAGGTAAGATATCTGCGGTGACCCACATTTATCCGACATCGTTGGAGGCTAATAAATTTACCGCAAATGCCTGGCGTAGTGCTAGATTGCCTGAAAGATACTTTCCACTCTTAGAAAAATATTTCCGGTGGAGGCGGGGTGGATAACCGGCGTTACTTATCAGAACTGGTAACGGTAAGAAGTACCATTTGATGCGATTGCCGAAACCTGTCTTAACTGATCGTTGATAGCCACTGCGACTGCGGAAAATATCCGCGGTTTAAATGCACTACCCACAGGGGTAATCCAGCGTTTGATTCGTTTGCCATCTTCTCTGGACCAAAGCTCGACGGCGCCAGTTGTATTGCCGGTTAATATTTGTGTGCCGTCTTTGGAGAATCTTGCAACCACAAAGCTTGAGAAGCTGGGAAAGAATCGATTGCTGTAATTGAGTTTCGAGTGCAAAGAATTAGCACGCATATCCCAAACCACGGCATCAATATGTTGTACTGTGAAAAGCCCAGATCGACCATCATTAGATAGTGCAACAGTTTGAACTCTGCCTTGGGTTTCGATTTCGTTGATTAGCTCCATAGACCGTAAATTCCAGAATTTGGCTTGGCCGTTATCCAGGCCAAAAAGTGCATAATCACCGTTGTTGCTTACAGCCATGCTCAATATTCGATGCCCCTGCTCTAGCTCCTGAATGATACCGCCGCGTTGCACATCAAATAAAACGGCATTGCCATTGGCAA
>JBLIJA010000113.1:0-3685 GCA_047635115.1 Porticoccus sp.
AGAAGAGATCATAAATTGGTATATGAGCACCCCAGAACAGCTTCAACAAATCGAAGGTATGGTTATTGAAGAAGAAGTTGTTGAAAAATTGCTTGAAAAATCGAAGGTTAGCGAAGAAACTTTAAGCTACGAAGAGGTTATGTCGCCACCAGCGAAAGAGGCAGAAGAATCCTAATCTGAAAAGGGCACTCTGTTTTTTCCGGTCAAGCGACTGAACGCAAGTTCCGTCGCTTGATTTTTTTCTGCTGGCCGTAAATTTAACGCACTAATTACGTACGGAAGAGTATTCAATATGTCCCGCAATTCGTTCGATGGTATGAGCAATAATTCTGTAACCAATCTAGGTCTAGTGCCGATGGTTGTAGAGCAAACCGCACGTGGTGAGCGTTCCTACGACATCTACTCCCGCCTGCTTAAAGAGCGCGTTATCTTTTGTGTAGGACAAGTTGAAGACCATATGGCCAATCTTATCGTGGCCCAGCTGCTTTTCCTTGAATCTGAAAATCCTGATAAAGATATCCATCTTTATATTAACTCGCCAGGTGGATCTGTTACCGCCGGCTTGTCTATTTATGACACCATGAAGTTTATTAAGCCCGACGTGAGCACAATGTGCATTGGACAGGCTGCTAGCATGGGTGCTTTTTTGTTAAGTGGTGGTGCTAAAGGCAAGCGCTTTATTGTGCCAAATGCCCGCACCATGATTCATCAGCCTAGTGGCGGAGCCCAAGGGCAGGCGACAGATATTGATATTCAAGCTCGCGAGATCTTGATTATCCGTGAAAAACTTAATCACCTAATGGCTGAACACACTGGCCAGACTTACGAAACCATCGCGCACGATACTGAGCGTGATAATTTCATGAATGCGCAGCAATCTTGTGATTACGGCTTGGTGGATGAAGTTCTCACGTCTCGCTCATAGCGAATGTGGCGGCACTATTCGGATCGAGGTTTGAGTAGTGCGAACTTGCAAAATTGAGAAAAAAGCGTCATCTTTAATGCAGGGTGCTCCTATAATCCCGCAAAATCAGAACAAGGTAGGTATGAATGAGTAGTAAAGACGGCACAGATGACAACGGCAAACTGCTGTACTGTTCCTTCTGTGGTAAAAGCCAGCACGAAGTCCGCAAATTAATAGCCGGGCCGTCTGTCTTCATCTGTGATGAGTGTGTCGATCTTTGTAATGACATCATTCGGGAAGAAGTTCAGGAAGCAGCGAGTGAGGCTGGTCGCGATAAGCTGCCCACGCCACAGGAGCTTAATAGCACGCTAGATCAATATGTTATAGGACAGGCCCGCGCCAAGAAAGTATTGGCTGTGGCTGTTTATAATCATTACAAGCGCTTGCGTTATGGCGATAAGCACAAAGACGATGTAGAGCTGGGCAAAAGTAATATTTTGCTGATAGGACCAACAGGTAGTGGTAAAACGCTGCTTGCAGAAACTTTGGCACGTTTGCTCGACGTACCGTTCACTATTGCCGATGCGACAACATTAACCGAAGCCGGTTACGTTGGTGAAGATGTTGAAAATATCATTCAAAAGCTGTTGCAGAAATGTGATTACGACGTTGAAAAAGCCCAGATGGGTATTGTCTATATCGATGAGATCGACAAGATCTCGCGGAAGTCTGACAACCCCTCAATTACCCGTGATGTATCCGGCGAGGGTGTTCAGCAAGCACTTCTTAAACTAATAGAGGGTACGGTTGCGTCAGTGCCGCCACAAGGTGGGCGCAAGCATCCACAGCAAGAATTTTTGCAGGTAGATACCTCAAATATACTGTTTATTTGTGGCGGCGCGTTTGCTGGCCTAGATCGCGTTATACGTGATCGTTCAGAGAAGGGCGGTATTGGGTTCGGTGCTGAAATCAAAACTAAGGATGAGGCGCGTAATGTTGGTGAAATCCTTGCTGATGTTCAGCCCGATGACTTGGTTCGTTACGGCCTGATCCCTGAATTTGTTGGTCGCCTGCCGGTCATAGCAACACTTGAGGAGTTAGATGTAGACGCCCTGGTGAGCATTTTGACCGAGCCTAGAAATGCATTGACCAAGCAGTACGCTAAATTATTTGATATGGAAGGTGTAGAGGTTGATTTCCGTGACGATGGTTTGCGGTCCGTGGCAGAGAAGGCCATGACGCGTAAGTCCGGTGCACGGGGCCTCCGCTCGATTCTTGAGTCGGTACTCCTCGATACAATGTATGATCTGCCATCAATGGATAACGTGAGTAAGGTCGTTATTGATGCGTCGGTTATCAAAGGTGATTCCGCGCCAATATTGGTTTATCACAACAGTGAGCAGCGTAAAGCGGCTCCAAAAGAGTAAACCCCGCTAAATATAACGCTGCGAGAAGCTTCTTTTCGCAGCGTTCGTCTTTTTTGTTAGTTTCTTTACAAGTCAAGTCTTGTTTTTAACACTGCAAATCCCCATCTTAGAACTAAGCTGTCTTTATAGTTGGCGAAGGTCCGCTGCAAGTGGATTGGGCCAGATTAATCAAGAGGAAAAGTAATGGCTGACAAACACGAAATACTGGAATTGCCACTGCTTCCTTTGCGCGACGTGGTGGTTTATCCCCATATGGTCATTCCCTTGTTCGTAGGGCGGGATAAATCTATTCGAGCGCTCGAGCTGGCCATGGCCAGTAATAAGGAAATTGTGCTTGCCGCGCAGCGCAACCCGGATCTGGATGAGCCGGGCACCGATGATCTTTACGATATTGGTACCGTCGCAAATATTTTACAGTTACTAAAATTGCCTGATGGCACAGTTAAGGTATTGGTGGAAGGTAGCTACCGCGCCCAACTCAATGCGGTAACGGCTGAAGAGGACTATTTTAGTGCTGAAATCACTGCTTTAGAGGGTGAGCGCATTGCTGCCGATGAGTCAGAGGTTATGCTTCGCTCGGCAATTTCGCAGTTTGAGAAGTATATTAACTTAAGTAAAAAGATTCCTGCCGAAGTTCTTACCTCTCTATCGGGTATCGATGATCCCGGCCGTCTTGGCGATACCATCGCCGCTCACATGACAATGGAGTTAGAGCAGAAGCAAGCTGTTCTTGAAATGGCAAATGAGCGCGAGCGGCTGGAACACCTGATGGGACTGATGGAAGGTGAGATAGACCTTTTTCAGGTTGAGAAGCGGATTCGCGGTCGTGTTAAAAAACAGATGGAAAAGAGTCAGCGTGAGTACTATCTGAATGAGCAAATGAAAGCAATTCAACGCGAGCTCGGAGAGTCTGAAGAGGGCATGAACGAGCTGGAAGAACTTGAAAGCCGAGTTCAGAAAGCGGGAATGAGCAAAGAGGCGCTCGAAAAGGCTAAAGCTGAATTGGCCAAACTTAAAATGATGTCACCAATGTCTGCTGAGGCGTCGGTGGTTCGCGGTTATATCGATTGGTTGGTGAATATTCCCTGGCAAAAACGGTCGCGTATCAAACATGATCTTAAACAGGCTAAAGAAATTTTAGATGAAGATCATTATGGTCTTGAAGAGGTTAAAGATCGCATTCTGGAATACCTCGCAGTACAAAAACGGGTCAAGAAAGTAAAAGGACCGGTGCTATGCCTGGTTGGCCCTCCGGGTGTGGGTAAGACTTCCCTGGGTGAATCTATTGCTCGTGCCACCAATCGTAAATTTGTGCGTATGGCATTAGGTGGGGTGCGTGATGAGGCGGAGATTC
>JBLIJA010000114.1:0-3549 GCA_047635115.1 Porticoccus sp.
TTTGGCGCTTCCCATCGAGTCCGGTTTATTTCAGTTCCTTTTGATGAGGTCTTGTCTGAAATCCTTTGCAATGTACATAACTCTCAGATGGGGGTCGTATTGAAGCGAATGATGCTGCGTGCGGCCACCAGGGTTGCCGATGAAATGGGCGTCCAAGCCTTGGTGACGGGAGAGAGTATTGCTCAGGTGTCGAGTCAGACATTGCCCAATCTAGCTGTGATTGATTCAGTAGTTAGTACGCTGGTACTACGACCGTTGGCGACATTTGATAAAAATGACATTATTGATATTGCACGAAAAATTGGCACTGAGACATTTGCGGCTAATATGCCAGAATACTGTGGTGTTATTTCGGTGAAGCCTACTACTCGCGCCAAAGAAGAGCGCGTAGCCAGAGAAGAAGCCGCCTTTAATTTTGACGTGTTGGAAAAGGCTATCGCCCGCAAGTGGGTTCAAAATATTGATGAGGTGATGGCGGAAAGTGAGCCTCTGGTCCAAATTAAAATTTTTGCTGTACCTCAGCCAGATACCGTTATCGTGGACATCCGTCACCCCGATGAAGTGGATGTTCGCCCCCTGAAGCTGGATGCAAATGAAGTACAGGAAATACCTTTTTTCGCACTACAAAATCGATTCAACGAGCTGGCTGGCGGCACCCATTATCTGCTCTATTGTGATAAGGGCGTTATGAGTCGGCTCCATGCTGAGTTGCTGGCGGGGCAGGGGTTTTCCAATGTGGCTGTTTATCGACCCACTAAATGACGGCTAACCAACTGTATTTGAGATAATTTCCTATCTCCTTTGGGGCGGGGTAAGTATAATGCCCGCCTTTTCACCCAATCTGGACTGAATCTGTGATCGAGAACCTTCGTAATATCGCCATCATTGCCCACGTTGACCACGGTAAAACCACCTTGGTTGATAAATTGCTCGAACAGTCCGGCACTCTTGACCGTAAAAGTCTGGGCGCGGAGCGTGTGATGGATTCCAATGATCAGGAGCGTGAACGTGGTATTACCATTCTAGCTAAAAACACAGCTATTGAGTGGAATGGGTACCGTATTAATATTGTAGATACACCCGGACATGCCGACTTCGGTGGTGAAGTTGAGCGGGTACTTTCCATGGTGGACTGCGTACTACTACTGGTCGATGCAGTTGATGGCCCAATGCCGCAAACACGATTTGTGACTCAAAAAGCTTTTGAACAGGGTTTGAACCCCATTCTGGTTGTAAACAAAGTTGATCGCCCTAGCGCCCGATCTCATTGGGTGACAGACCAAGTGTTTGATTTGTTTGACAGCTTGGGTGCTACCGACGAGCAACTGGACTTCCCCATTATTTATGCATCAGCTCTGAATGGTATTGCCGGTATAGAACCGGATGAAATGACGGATGATATGACCCCGTTGCTCCAAATGATTGTGGACAAGGTAAAGGCTCCCGATGTTGATCCTGAAGGACCTCTGCAAATGCAAATTAGTGCGCTGGATTACAGCAGTTATGTCGGTGTAATTGGTGTTGGCCGTATTGCTCGAGGAAGAATGAAGCCTAATGAACCAGTGGTTGTGGTTGATAGTGAGGGGAATACACGTAAAGGCAAAGTTCTGCAAGTGATGGGTTATGCGGGCCTCGAACGTGTGGCTGTTGAAAAAGCAGAGGCTGGCGATATCGTTTGTATTACCGGTATCGACAAACTGGGTATTTCTGACACCATTTGTCATCCTGATTCACCTGAAGCGCTACCTCCTTTGAGTGTTGACGAACCAACAGTAAGCATGACCTTTCAAGTGAACAACTCACCATTTGCTGGATTGGAAGGCAAGTATGTGACCACACGTAATATCAAAGATCGCCTCGAACAAGAGCTGATACATAACGTTGCCCTAAGAGTACAGTCGGGCGATGGCCCCGATAAATTTATTGTTTCCGGCCGTGGTGAATTACACCTGTCTGTATTGATCGAAAACATGCGTCGCGAAGGTTTTGAACTGGGCGTCTCGCGTCCAGAGGTGATTCAGAAAGAGGTGGATGGCAAGCTACACGAGCCCTTTGAGCAGGTGGTAATCGATGTTGAAGATCAGCATCAGGGTTCGGTTATGGAAGAGTTTGGCTTGCGTAAAGCGGAGCTAACCAATATGGAGCCAGATGGCAAAGGACGCGTGCGGCTGGAGTTTATGTCGCCTTCTCGAGGTTTAATCGGTTTCCGCTCTCAGTTTCTGACCATGACCAGTGGCTCAGGCATCATGACCAGTATTTTTGATCACTATGGTCCTGTTAAACAGGGTGACGTTGCCAAGCGTCAAAATGGCGTACTGGTATCAATGACCAAAGGTAAAACACTGGCCTTTAGCCTGTTTAACCTACAGGATCGTGGCCGCTTATTCCTCGGCCCCGGTAACGACGTATATGAAGGCCAAATTGTCGGCTTGCATTCACGCGCCAACGATTTGCCCGTTAACCCGACTAAAGGTAAGCAGCTGACCAACGTGCGAGCCTCCGGCACGGACGAAGCGTTAACCCTAAGCCCTCCTGTCACTCATACGCTAGAGCAGGCATTAGAATTTATTGAAGACGACGAGCTGGTGGAGGTTACGCCAGAGAGTATTCGCCTTCGTAAAAAGTTACTCACTGAAAACGAGCGTAAGCGAGCGCCTAAATAAATAGGCCTTGTTTAGAGCGCAGGAGCCAGCTTCTCCGCTTTTTGACTTGTATGATTAACGTGTAAAAGGGAGTGTCAGATTTGACCCTGGCATTCCCCATGTCGAAAGCATGAGACTGTGTGGTCGTTCACCATTCCTATGGCCTGCATGTAGGCATAGCATATTGTCTTACCAAAAAACTGAAACCCTCTTTGCTTCATATCTTTGCTGATGATCTCAGAAAGCGGTGTCGTGGATGGTACTTGTTGAAGATCCATCCAATAGTTTTGGATCGCTGCTCCATCGACAAATCCCCACAGGTAATTTGAAAAGCTACCTGCTTGTTGTTGTACTTCAAGAAATTTTTGAGCGTTATTAATCGCACTTTTGATCTTGAGTTTGTTTCGTACGATACCCGGATCGCACAATAATCGTTCAATGCTTCGGGTGTTAAATCGAGCGACACGTTCAGCCCTAAAGTCAGAAAAAGCACGTCGGTAATTTCCGCGTTTTCTCAAAATGGTAATCCAGGATAGGCCTGCCTGAGCGCTTTCCAGTATCAGGAATTCAAACAATTTTTGGTCTTCGGTACAGGGTACGCCCCATTCTGAATCATGGTAATGTTGGTAAAGGGCGTCGCTGAGACACCAGTCACATCGTGATAATTGCGTTTGGTGGGAAGCTGGCATAGGGCTAACTGTAGAGCATTGATGTGCTTTAAGATATTTGTTCTGGCGGGTATCGCCACTTAAAGAGCCAGGTCATGAGAACGTTTTATCCTCGAATCAAGCCTTATTCCACCCATAGTTTAGCTGTAGATGATATCCACACGCTTTACATTGAGCAGGTGGAGAATCCAGAAGGTATCCCTGTATTGTTTATATACGGTGGTCCTGGTAATGGGTGT
>JBLIJA010000115.1:0-3242 GCA_047635115.1 Porticoccus sp.
GATATAATTGTTAAACTATGGTGGATTGGTTAAAGAGGTAAGCTAGGTATGCAGCACGTTCCGCTCGCTACCATCTTATTTGGGTGAATTTGCGTGTGCGGATGATTTTGTTTTTACCTTCGTCAAGAACATTACGTTATCCTTGTAAAAATCGTCAATGTGCAACATCTTGATGCTTAAAGAGTCAGCTGTTGGCAATGCTATATTTAATTACTCTCCCAAAAATAAAAGTAGGAAATAAAAAAATGAATGGAGCTGAAGCGCTGATTCAAACCCTTTACGACAACGGTGTCGAGGTCTGCTTTGCGAACCCTGGAACATCAGAGATGCAACTTGTTGCAGCAATCGGTCAACAAGAGGGTATGCGCGCCATTCTTGGTTTATTTGAGGGTGTGGTGACCGGCGCCGCAGATGGCTACGGGCGGATGGCCGATAAGCCAGCGGCGACGCTGCTTCACTTGGGTCCCGGTCTTGCGAACGGTCTGGCCAACCTACACAATGCTAAGCGCGCACGGACACCGATTATCAACATCGTTGGTGACCATGCGGCTGATCATTTGAAGTATAACGCTCCGTTGACCTCTGACGTAGTCGGGGTTGCTACACCCATGTCTGACTGGGTGAGAACCTCTACATCGCCCTCTGATCTTGCGATTGCTGGCGCTGAATCTGTCGCTTCAGCACTTACCTATCCTGGGCAAGTTTGCACCCTGATCGCCCCAGGTGACCATACTTGGACAGATGGCGCGAAGGTATCTGCTAGCATAGCGGCGCCTGAAACTGCACAGCCAAGCAGTGCAGAGATCAAAGAAGCTGCCGCTTTACTAAAAAGCAATGGTCAAGCAGCTTTATTTCTCGGTGGCAGGGCACTTCGTGAAACCGCCCTGTTTCACGCCGGTCGCATTACGGCCGCTACCGGTGCGCGACTTATTTGCGAGACTCTGCCTGCGCGCCTGCAGCGAGGGGCTGGTCGGGTAGAGGTCGAACGACTGCCCTACTTTGCGGAAATGGCAACTGAACATCTGTCGGGTATCGAACAAATAGTATTTATCGGCTCCAAGCCGCCGGTCGCTTTTTTCGCGTATCCGGGCAAGCCGGGATGGCTGTCCCCTGAATCCTCATCTTTATTTGAGTTTGATCATTCTAATATTGATGCCGAAGCGACCTTGCGTCGCCTCGCTGACGAGCTGGCAGCACCTGCATCCCCGAAGCTTGTCAAACACACCCCCCCACCTGCATTCGAAAAGGGCAAACTGACTCGTCAATCGGCCGGCATAATCACGGCCGCACTGATGCCAGAAAATGCCATAGTTTCAGATGAGGCGGGCACTAATGGTATGCCTTTTTATAATCACGCGGCCACCGCGCCCAAGCACGACTGGCTAGTTATCACCGGTGGGGCTATCGGGCAGGGTCTTCCGCTTGCGACGGGTGCAGCAGTGGCCTGTCCGGATAGGAAGGTCCTAGCTTTGCAGGCAGATGGCTCTGGAATGTATACCCTGCAAGCACTTTGGACGATGGCTAGGGAAAACCTTGATGTAACTGTTATTATTATGAAAAACAATAGTTACGGTATTCTCAACATTGAATTGGGGCGGGTTGGCGTTGAGAATCCTAGTGAAAAAGCACTATCACTACTTGACCTTTCCAACCCAGTACTCGACTGGGTAGCGCTGTCAAAGGGAATGGGTGTTCCCGCATCCAGTGTAACAACAACAGATGAGTTTTCTTCGGCTCTTAAGGACGCCATCAACAGCAAGGGCCCCAGACTCATAGAAGCTGTGCTTATCTAGCAGTGACCGTTAGTATGGGCCACTTTTGGATGTTTTTATTGTGTTATTTTTGTCGCTCTATTCACTGAATTGAAGACCACACTCGCTATGTCTTCCGGAAACTCCTTAGTGGGTTGCTGCACCATTATAACAACATTTATACCATTTTCTGGGTCTGTCCAAGACATCGTGCCTGCAGCACCAGCCCAACCGAATGAACCTTTGCCTCGTTTTACAGAGGCTTTTTCTGGATCAAGGGTAATGGAGACTGTATATCCGAACCCTTCCGCACCCTCTGCCACTTTCTCGGTTTTTGAGAACAAATCACCTGTTTGATTAGTTGACATTAACTTAATAGAAGCTTCTGACAGTATTCGTTTGCCTAAAAACTCGCCTTGATTAAGTAGCATGTTCTCAAAATGGAGGTAGTCCTTTGCGGTACTAATCAAACCCACAGAACCTGAGAAAAATTTTGTTTCTCCAGCGGGTTTACTTCCATCTTTACCACCACCACTTATACTCACAATTCGATTGAATTTTTCACTAGGCACATTCCAGTAGGTATCTTGCATATAAAGTGGATCAAAAATATTAGTTTGAACGAACTCATTAAAAGGTTGCCCAGATGTAATTTCAATTATGTGAGCAACGACGTCTAATCCCATAAATCCGCTATAGGAAAATCTTGAACCAGGCTGAAAGTCTAAAGGACCCTCGGAAATCATATCGGTCAAAGATCCTATAGTGACATTATTGAGAAATGCATTTTCTTCTTCATTACCGCCATCTTTACTAGACGTAAGTTTGGCATTCCAGGGTGCAATAGCCTGGCCAAGCCCATTGGTTCCCAGTCCTGCTGTATGAGTTAGCAAGTGATGAATGGTAATTGGTTTGTTTGATTTAACTAACCGATGTTCTGGAATATAACCAAGGTAGTATCCATCAGAGAACCACGACCACACTCTCCAATATAAGCTTGAAAAAAAACCAGCCTCACCGCCTAACTGGGCGTAAACTCCCAGGGGTGAAACATCTTTGTCTTTTGGATCATCCAATACTGCAACTTCAATACCGTTAAAATTTGGAAGATACTTACCCACCTCGTCCTCTGGGCTAAAAAGACCACGTTCGATGGCAATCATCGCAGCTACTCCAAGGACTGGTTTGGTGGAGGACCACATTTGAAACATTGTATCCTTTTCCATCGCAATTTTATTTGGAACATCGGCTAATCCATGTGCTGAAAAATATATCGGATTACCAAAGCGACTTACTGCTACAACGGCACCCTGTATTTTTTCATCCTCTATAAATTGTGTTATGACATCATCGAGCTCACTACTCATTGTGTTTTTCATTCCCTGACTTTGAGGTTCGAAAATTTTAAGATTTTCAATATCTAGAGGAAGAGCCATTAAATTTAAACTCCAAGAAAATGTTAAAAGCAAAGATAAGTAGAGATGCTTCATA